>CAIMSU010000333.1 GCA_903844155.1 uncultured Pseudomonadota bacterium
CCACAGCAACGCCGGGGACTATCGCCCGGATTTGCCGCATGGGCGGCCAAACCGTGCGCTCGGCTAACACGTGCCTCGTATCCCCCTGAAAATGCGTCAGTCGCCGTTCGGATTGGCCCCCAGCCCGCCGTTCCGCGCACGAACCGTGACAGGCGGCGTACTCGCCGGCTGGCGGGGTTCGTGGCCTTGGAACGCCGAAAAATCAACGCCGATGCTGGCGCGGTCGGGCGTCCGCGCCCGATGCGGAGCCGCCGGCCGGAGCACTGCGACGGCGAACGCCGGCAAGGCGTTCAGGCGGCGCAGCCCGCCCGTGGAGGACGCCCGCAAAGGGCGGCCGTGAAGGGGGTCGCCGAGCGCCAGAATCGGCGGCGCAATCACATCTTGAGCTTGTAGGTGCAGCCGCCGTCGCAGGAGCCTTCGATCTTGGTGGCGGACTCGACCGTGCCCGTGCAGTTCTTGACCGAGTTGTCGTTGGTGAAGGTGACCGCGGTGCCGACGATGCTGGCGCCACCGGGCATCCCCATGTCCATGCTCCCGTAGGTGAGGGTCATGTCGCAGCCGCTGACGGCGACGGTGACGGGCGTGTCCATCTGCGGGCACGCGCCGGACCAGGTCCAGCTACCGGCGGTCACGGTGGAGCAGGCGCCGGCCGTGTCGCCCATTCCGCTGTCCGCGCTCGAATCGGTGTTCGTGCTGGCGCTGTCGCCGTTGTTGGTCTTGCCGCTGCCGGAGCAGGCGAGGAGGAGGAGGGCGGTCATCATGGGAAAACTCCTTGGGTGACGCGCGATTATCGCGCCCGCACGCCCGCGCACGGGTGACGGACCGGGCGACACCGTGGCAGCGACGGTCACACCGCAGCGTCCCCGAAAACCGACGTCGGTTCGGACTCGCGGCCTCCGACCCCGATAGGAGGTCCGATGCGTATCGCCTCGCCCGCCCGCTCGCCTTTGCTCGCCTCGATCCTCCTCGGCGTTGCGGCAGGTTGCTCGGGCCCGAAGGGCACCGTCGACAGCACCCCCGTCGGCGACAGCGCTGGCCCGGCCCCCGAGCAGTGCGGCTACACGCCGGCCACCGACCTCGACCCCTCGCCAAACACCGTCGAGGTCGACCTCACCGCGTCGTCCCTCGTGTGGGACCCCGGCACCGGCGTCGGCCTCGACGACGGCGTGGCCTACGACGGAACCGTCCCCGGCCCGCTGATCGAGCTGAACGTCGGCGACACGCTCGTCGCCCACTTCCACAACGATCTCGACGAGCCCTCCACGATCCACTGGCACGGCATCCGCCTGGACTCCTCCATGGACGGCGGCATGCAGATGATGGACCCGGTGCAGCCGGGCGACAGCTTCGATTACATCTTCACCGTTCCGGACGCCGGTTTCTACTGGTACCACCCCCACCTCGACGGCGCGAAGCTGCTCGAAGGCGGGATGTACGGCGCCATCATCGTGCACGCGGCCGACGAGGGCCAGGCCGACTGTGACCTCCCGATGATGCTGGACGACATCCTCCTCGACGAGGACACCAACCAGATCGCCCCACCCGACACCTCGATGATGCAGCTGATGGGCCGGCTCGGCAACCACCTGATGGTGAACGGCAAGGTCGACCGCCGGATCGGGCTGACCGCCGGGCAGACGGTGTTGATGCGGCTGGTGAACCCCTCCAACGCGCGGTTCTGGGATGTGTACGTGGAAGGCCAGCAGTTGGAGGTCGTCGGCACGGACGATGGCTGGCTGCCGACGCCGTACCCGGTGAGCGATCTGGAGCTCACGCCCGGCGAGCGCTACATGGTGGAATTCACGGCCACCGGCAACCCGGGCGACGAATTACGCTTGATGAACAAGCGCTTTCAGCTCCACGCGGCAGACGCAGACATGGTCGAGACGGACCCGCTTGGGAACGGCGACAACCCCGTCGCCACCTTTGTTTTCGGCCCCGGCACCGTGGCGGGCACGCCGTGGACGCAGCCGACCGTCGAACCCCTCCCCTGGTCCGGCCCCGCCGCCACCCTCGGCCACCACTGGCAGCTCAACGAGAACATGGGCGCCGGCGAGGTCTCCATCGACGGTCAGGCGTACCCCAACGTGCCGCTGGTCACCTGCGCCGCAAACACCGACACCACCTTTGAGATCGAGAACCTCTCCGAGATGCACCACCCCTTCCACATCCACGGCAACCGATTCGAAGTCGTGGACGTCAACGGCGTGCCCCCGACGACACCGCAGGGTTGGAAGGACACTTTTGACATCCCGCCCTACGACACCGTGACCGTTGTGAGCGACATGTCCAACCCCGGCGACTGGATGTACCACTGCCACATCCTCGAGCACGCAGAGGCGGGGATGATGGGCGAGATGATGGTGCAATGACGGCGACGCTCCGGGGATCGCTGCGGGCGCGAGTCTACGCCGCCGCCGGACTGTTCATCGGCCTGCAGATCGCCGGGACCGGGCTGGGTTTTGCGAGCTGGGGCGAGGTGCAGCGGGCCTGTACGGCCGAGGACCGTATCGCCGGTGAGCGCGAGGCGTTGACGGCGTTGGCGGCCGCGACGCGCGAGGTCTACGTGCACGAGGCCCACACGCTGATCGAGCGCGGGCCCGGCCACCTCGATCACCTCGCCGGCACCCAATCGGAGGTCGACGGGCTGCTCGCCCAGGTCCGTGCGCTCCCGCTCCCCGTGGACGCCGACATCGCAGGCATCCAGGCGGCGATCGCCTCGTCCAACGCCTGGTTTGCGACGGATGTCTCTGCGGCGGCCGAGCACGGGACCCTCGACCAGGCGAGCGCGGTGCGGCTGCACGCCGAGACCGAGCGGCGGGCGACGGACATCGAGGACCGGATCGGTCGAGTGACGAAGGAGCTGGACACCGCTCAGGCCGATGAGCGGGCGATCATCGCGGCGGCGACGCAGCGCGCGTGGGTCGCGGTTGGCGTGCTGACGCTCGGCGGGGCTGCGCTTGGCATCGTTGTGGCGCGGGGTTTGGCGGCGTCGATCCTCGGGCCGGTGACGGGGCTGACGGCCGCGGCGGCGGCGTTCGGCGACGGGCGGGCAGACGCCCGGGCGCCCGAGGGCGAGGATGAGCTCGGGGAGCTTGGCCGACGGTTCAATCGGATGGTGGCCGAGGTTCGCGGGGCTGAACGCCGGCAGTTGGAGGTCGAGCGCCTCGCCGCCCTTGGCCAGATGAGCGGGGCGGTGGCCCACGAGTTGATGAACCCGCTCGCCGTCATCCTCGCGGACCCGGCGATGCGGGCGCCGGAAGTGGCGTCGTCGCGGGCCGAGGCGGAGCACGCGCGGCGGGTCGTGCAGGGCCTCCTGGGGTTCGCGCGGCCGGGCGAGGAGCCGGCGGAGCTGGTGGACCTTGCGCGGGCTGCGCGCGCGACGGCGGATCGGCTGTTGCCCGCTGCTGATCTGCGCGACGTGGAGATCGTGGTCGAGGCCGAAGCGGGTGTCACGACGTTCGCCTCGCCCTCTGCCGTGCGCCAGGTCCTCGACAACCTCGTCCGCAACGCCATCGACGCATCCCCCGAGAGCGGCCGCATCGACATCGTCGTCCGTCGCGGCCCGCTTGTGGAGGTCCGCGACCGTGGCCCGGGGATCCCGGCGTCGATCCGCCCTCGTCTCTACGAGCCCTTCGTGACCGGCCGCCCCGAGGGCACCGGCCTCGGCCTCGCCGTCTGCCAGCGCATCGCCCGAGCGCACGGCGGCGCGCTGCGGCACGACCCACGCGAGGACGGCGGCACCACCGCGGTCTGGACCGTCGGCGGTGTCCATGCCTGACCGCGTCCTGCTGGTCGAGGACCGCGAGAACCTGCGTGCGCTGCTGGCCCGGGCGCTTGGCGCGCGGTTCGAGGTCGAGGCCGTCGGCGACGGCGCGGAGGCGATTCAACGGCTTCGCGAGTCGTCTTTTGCCGTTGTCGTCACCGACGTGCGCCTGCCCGGCGCGGACGGGATGGAGGTGCTGACCCAGGCCCGCCGCCTCGACGCGCCACCCGAAGTGGTGTTGATGACCGCGTACGCCGAGGTGCCCGCTGCCGTAGCGGCGCTGCGCGCCGGCGCCTACGACTACCTGTCCAAGCCTGTGGAGACCGAGGATCTCGTGCGCATCGTGGCCCGCGCGGCGGACCGGTACGGGCTCGTGCGGCGGACGCGGGAGCTGGAGGCGGTCGTCGAGGCCGGTGAGAGCGGCTTCATCGGGCGATCCGCGGCGGCGGTGGAGGTGCGGCGGCGCATCGAGCGGGCGGGCCGTCTGCCTGCGCCCGTCGTGCTCGTCGGCGAACCCGGCAGCGGCAAGGAGATCGCAGCGCGTGAGATCCACCGCGTGCGGGCAGAAGGCGCTTTCGTCGCGCTCAGTTGTGGCGGTGTCTCCGAGAGCTGGCTGGACGCGGAGCTGTTCGGGCGCGGCGGCCTGCTCGGCGAGGCCAGCGGGGCGACGCGACCGGGCGGGGCGACGCTGTTCCTGGACGATGTCGGCGATCTTCCAGCAACATTACAGGCCAAGCTGATGCGCGCGCTCGGTGACGACGAGGCCGAGCCCACCCCCGGCGACCCGCGTCGCCCGCGCGTGATCGCCGCCACGCCGCGCGATCTCGAGCGCATGGTCAGCGACGGCACATTCCGCCGCGACTTGTACTTCTGGCTCAACGTCGTGACGATCCGCCTGCCACCGCTGCGCGAGCGGGTCGAGGACATTCCGCTGCTCGCAGCACGCTTTCTGCACCTCGCCCGCGTGCGGTTCGGGACCAGCGCGGCGCGCCTTTCGCCCGAGGCCGTCGCGATCCTGGAGGCGAGCGCCTGGCCCGGCAACGTCCGCGAATTGCGCCACGCGGTCGAGCACGCCGCGACGGCCGCAGAGGGCGAGGTCATCGAGGCCGAGCACCTGCCCGAGAGCCTGCGCGGGGCCGCGCCCTCAGCACCCGCCGGCACGTACCGGTCCGCCGTTGAGCGGGCTGCCGATGTGGGCGGTCGGGACTACCTGATCGCTGTGCTGCGCAGCAGCGGCGGAAACGTCACCCGCGCGGCCGTCGAGGCCGGCGTCGAGCGGGAGACGCTCCACCGCCTGCTCCGTAAACACGGCGTCGACCCTGCCCGTTTTCGAACCTGAGACCCGGATTCCCCATGCGTTCGTCCACCCTCCGCACCCACGTCGGTGCCTTCGCGCTCCTCGTCGGCTGTACCGCCGGCACGCCCGTCGCGCCCGCCGCCACAACGCCCGCCGCCCCAGCCGCGGTGGACGAGTCCAAGCCGCACACCCACAACGCCCCGCACGGCGGCATCGTCAACGCGATCCAGCGGGACGGGACCGAGATGCACGCCGAGGCGCTGTTCATGCCCGCTGGCGTCATGTTCTACCTCTCGGACGCGAACCAGGTGGCCCTCCCCCTCGACGGATGGACCGGAAACGCCGTGGTCAAGGGCCCTTCCGGCGTCGTGACCGTGGACCTGATGAACATGGGCGACCATCTGCACGCCCCCTCGACGCTCGTCCAGGCGCAACCCGCCAGCACCGTCGTCACCCTCACAAAGGACGGAAAGGCGGTCAGCACGTCGTTTTCGACGGAGACGGTCGGCATGCAGTCGCACAACCACACGCCGCTGCACGGCGGGATCGTGAGCATGTGGGGCGACCACCACGTGGAATATGCACCGAAGGACGGGGAATACCGGTTCTGGATCACCGACGAGAAGCGCAACCCAGTCACCGGCGCGCTCAGCGGGTCCGTCAAGGACGGCGACAAGGTCGTTCCGCTCGTCGCCGGGGCCGACGCGATGCTGACGGCGAAGGGCGACGGGGCCGGGACCCGCCCGGTGATGCTGTCGGTGACGACGGAGGGGACGAGCTTTGACCTCTCCTTCAACCCGGCAGCCCCATGATCCACCGAGATGTATCAAAACCGACGACGTCACTTTTGATACCCCGGCGGGATCTACGAAAACTGACGTCGTCACTTTTGATACCCCGGCGGGATCTACGAAAACTGACGTCGTCACTTTTGATAGGGGGGATGGTGGCCACGGGATGCGCGGGGAAGCACGGGGAGATCGGGGCGGACACCGGCGAGAGCGGGGGAGACACGGCGGCGCCGGTGGACGTGTACGCCCCCGCGATCTCGCAGGACAGCGCGTCGCTGGAGGAGTGGGAGCCGGCGTTGGCGAACGACGGCGCGAACAACCTGGTTTCGTCGTGGACGGAGTGGCCCGGGGGGAACGCGAATTTTCCCCTTGGCGTCAGCTTTTCGGGCGACGGCGGCACCACCTGGTCCGCGCCCGCGGACATCGTCTCGCCGGACGGATCTGCGGCGGACAGCGTGGTCGAGCCGCTCGGCACAGGCTTCGTCCTGGCCTGGTACGACCACAACGGCGCAGCGCCGCACATCTACGCCGCAACGGGAAACGCCGCGACCGGCTTCGGCGCCCCGGTCGAGGTCAGTGACCCCGCCGACGACGCCGACTACGACAAACCGTGGCTCACGCACCTCGCCGACGGCACAGCGCTCCTCACCTACCAGAAGGTCACTGGCCGAAAATACGCGGGCATCGCCGCGACCTCGTCCGACGGCGGGCGCTGGACCCGCAGCACGATGATCGAAGACACCACCTTCCGCAACCTCTACTACCCCTGCGCGTCGGACGCCGGCCGCGTCTACGTGACCTACTACGTCGAGGGCGCCATCGGCCTCGGCTACAGCGATGACGGCGGCGTGACGTGGACCATGAACGACAGCGCCCTCGGCACGCCCTCCAACCTCTCGTTCGCCGAGCCCGAGTGCGTCGCGCAAAGCGAGCATGTCTGGGTCGTCTACGGGAATTCAACCGTGGACCCGGACGGCGACAGCACCGGCGTCAACCCGCGCCTCGACCAGCTTTTTCTTGCAGACGTCGCCGGGGATGGCACGGTCACCACCACGCCAATCCCCCTCGCCAGCTACGCCCTCGCACCCCAGATCGCCCTCGAAACCAGCGGCGCCATCGATCTCACATGGTACGCCGGCAACGACATCGGCGACCCCGCCGGTACCTTCGTCCGCACGCAGGTTCTCAACGACGTCGTTGGTGAGCCGGTGACGTGGCGGACGGGCGTGGCGTTCTCACCGGACCGCTCGGCCGACGGCTGGGTCGGCGACTATGGCGGCGTGCGCTGGATCCCGGACAGCGACGGGACGACCGGCAACCTCGCCGCGACGCTCGTGCAGACCGGCGCGGACGGGTACGGGCATGTGTCGTTCGTGCGGGCGAGCGTGCCGTAGGCCGGATAATCCGCGAACATGCTCACGCTACTCGCCTCCCTCGCGCTCGCGAAGACCACGACCTCGCTCGCCGTCCCCGTCGAACCGCCTGCGGGCACCGGCAAGCACCGCGATGGCGGGCAGCCCCGCTGATGCGCAGTGCGCGGTTCGCTACCCCGGCACCGTCAACGTAGACCTCGGCCCGAAGGCGGCGGCCGGCTCGTACACCTGCGTGCTCACGACCGCGGACGGCACCAAAACCGAGCGCAAGGTGGTGGTCGTCGACTACTGACGCCCGCGCTCGGCCCCCGGTTACTCCCGCCTCCATGGCCGACTACGCGTTCGTCACCCGCTGGCTGCTCTCAGCCCCGATCGACCAAGTGTTCGCCGAGATCGACCACGCCTCAGCATGGCCAACCTGGTGGCGCGGGGTTCGGAGGGTCGAGATTCTTGAGCCCGGCGACGCCGACAAGATCGGGCTGATCACGCGAACGACCTGGCGCTCAAAGCTCCCCTACGACCTGACCTTCAACGCCCGCACCACCCGACGGGAACCCCCGACCGGCCCTGCCAGCACCGCCGTGATCGCGGTGGATGCGTTCGGGGAGCTGGAAGGCCACGGGAAGTGGGAGCTGGTTGGCTCCGCAGAGGGCACGCTGGTGACCTACGATTGGAACGTCGCGACGAACAAGGCGTGGATGAACCTCTTCGCGCCGGTGCTACGCCCGCTTTTCGGCTGGAACCACGACACGATCATGGCGTGGGGCGGGGCGGGCCTGGCAACGCGCCTGGGGTGTACGCTCGTCGAGGGGTGAGGCGCGCCGGAAGCCATCGGCGGGAGGGGTGGCGATGTCCGACCATCCCGCGGGGTCAAGGTGGTCGTTTTGGCGCGAGTCGCGAGTCATGGGCCGGTTTCTGGCGCGACGGGACCCCCGAGACGGCCGCGTGCAGTGCCCCGCCACCTCCCCCCTCGCCGACGTCGGGGGCGCGCACAAACGAACGCCGGCTTTTCGTCAGGTCGAGGAGAGCCACGGCCCGTGTTGCCAGCCCCTGCCACGCCCGGGACCGGAATTCGCCGTCCCCGTCGGGCCATGGCGCCAAATTCGCCCCCTTGAGTTCGCCGTCGCGCCAAATTCGCCCCCTTGAGCCCGCCGACGCGGGCGCGAGGTTCGCCGATCGCCAGCATCGGCGGCCCGCAGCCGCACACCCCAGCGCCCCCCGGCTTGTTACCTCCCGGCGATGCGAATCCGGAAGCTGGCAAAGGAGATGGAGGTCTCAGTGGAAGCCCTGTTTGACGCGCTGCAAACGCTCGGGCACGCGCGCTACGCGAACGCCGAGCAGCTGCTGCCGGGCGAGGTGGTCGAGCAGATCCGGAAGCGGGGGTTGCCGGGAAAGCTGGCGCCGCAACGGCCGAAGTCGACGGGCTGGAAGCCGCCGGAGGCGCGGGAGGTCGTCAACCTGGACGTGCCGAGGCAAGCGAAGGTTGTGGGGACGGGGCCGACGAAGAAGGCCGTGGCGTTGATCCCGGTGAAAGCGCCGATAGCGACGGTCCCGACGGTCGCAGCCCAGCCGACGATCGCGCCGGCGACGGCGAAGCCGGAGCCGCCCCCGAGCGAAGCGCGCGAACGCGCGCTGAACGAGCAAAATACCTGATTGAAGGCCGAACTCGCCACGTCCGAGGCCCACCGTGCCGCGCTCCTCCGTGCCCTGACGCCCGGCGGCCCGCGCGTGACCTTGCGCGAGGCGTTCACCCGCCGCGGGCTTTGCGGGGATGACGAGATTGCGGCGGCCATCCGCGCCTGGACCGACGCCCGCCGACTGCCCGATCTGCTCGACGCTGTCGACGTCCGCGACCCCGAGGGCTTCGCGGCCATGTTGGACGAGCGGATGATGCTGGTGACCAGCGGAGATGCTGTCGCGGCGGGCGTCATCGGCGTGCACGTCGGCCCGGACCGCAGCGAACGTCACACAGCCCCGCCCGTCCGCTCAGCCCTCGCCCGCATGGCAACGGGGCTGCTCGTACGCGGCGTGAAGCGGCTCGTGGTCCACGGCGGGACGCCCGCCTGGCAGCGCGAGCTCAAGGACGGCCTGGACCGCCGGATCGACGCCCGCTTCTACCCCTACCTGGGGCGCGCGCCCCTCCCCGACGTCACCGTCGAGGCAACCGACGTCGTGGTGATCTGGGGCGGCGCCGTTGCCGACCCGCGGCTTGCGCAGCGGCATCCAAACGCCATTCTCGTCCCCGAACGCGGCCTCGTCGCGCTCTGTCGCGCGGTCTCGGAGCGAACCTAAGCCTTCGTCAGCACCAGCCGACGGTAGAACCCGTGGCGATCATCCTCGATATTTGCCCCAAACGCGGACGTCCCCGCGACCGCCTTCAGCGCGTCCCACCGGGCCTGGTCCATGCCGAATTTCTGCCAGCGGCGCTTGAGCACGCTGTCCGGCGGCCAGACGCCACGCCGACGGATCCAGTCGGACGGGATCGTCGCGTCCGGGTCCGCCTCGTAGACGTACATCTTGCCGCCCGGCTTGAGCACGCGGTGTGCCTCGGTGAAAATGGCAGCCGGATCCTCCCAATGGTGCGCGGTCTGGACCGCGGTCACAACGTCGAACGTGGCGGCCGGGTAGACGACCTCGCGCGCGTCCATCTCCCGAAAAGTGACGTTCAACCGCCCCTGCTTGTTGTCCTCAGCCAGCGAGATCATCGTCTTGGACGTATCGATGCCGATGACGTCCAGCTCCGGTTTGCCCGACCCGGCAAAAATCGCCAGCCAACCTGGGCCACAGCCGATGTCCAGCCACACGCCCTCCTGCAGGTCGATGTCCGCGGCGATGAAGCGGTGCGCGGGCTGGTAGGCGACGCCCGGCCCAAAATGGTAGGCGTACGCCGTGAGTGAGCGGCGCCCTTCGGGGAAACCGGGGATGCTCAGGGCGCGTTGGGGGCTTGGCAAGGCGGCTCCGGGGTTCGGGCGACGATCGGGCGAGTGCGGGCGTGGGACGGCGGGCGGGCAATGTGCCGGGGGAACGGCCGGTCGTCAACGTGAATCGGCTACGTTTGGCGCATGTCTACGTGCTGGGCGGTGACGGGGGCGACGGGCCTCGTCGGCAACAACCTCGTCCGCAGGCTGCTCGCGGATGGCGTGCGGGTGCGGGTGCTCGCGCGCGGGGAGCGTCGCCGGGAGCTGGAGGGGCTGGAAGTGGAGACGGTAGCGGGCGACCTCGCCGCCGGGCCCCTGGGCGAGCTGGTGCGCGGCGCGGACGTGGTCGTGCACGCGGCGGCGAACGTGTGGGTCGGCCAGACCGGGCGGGAGGCGATGGCGCGCGTCAACGTTGGCGGGACGCGGCTGGTCTGCGAAGCAGTAGCGGCCGAGGCGCAGCGGCGACGGGCGGGCGGGGCCGGGCTGCGCATGGTGCACGTGTCGAGCGTGGACGCGCTCGGGCTCGGGACGAAGGAACAACCGGCGACGGAGGAGACAAAGCCACGCCCGGAGGAGGGGGGCGTCGCCTACGTGGACACCAAGCGCGCCGCCGACGTGATCGTGCGCGGGTTCGTGGAGAAGGGGGCGTTGGACGCCGTCCTCGTCCACCCGACGTACATGATCGGCCCCTGGGACTGGCGACCCTCGTCCGGAAAGATGGTGTTGGAGATCGCGCGCGGCAAGGGCCTGCTCGCGCCCTCGGGCGGGAACAATTTCGTCGACGTGCGGGATGTCGTCGCCGGGATCATCGCGGTCGCCACGCTACGAACCGGGGACGGCGGCTACGTCGCAAAGCCCGGCAGCGGCTGGATCCTTGGGCACGAGAACCTTTCGTACCGCGAGGCGTGGACGCGCATGGCAGCGGTCGTCGGCGCGCGCCCCCCGATGGCCGAACTCCTGCGCTGGGTGGGGTTCTCGGCCGCAAACGCCCTGGAGCTGCCGTTGGCGCTGGGCCTCCGCGAGGGCGAGATCAACCCGGCGACAACCCGCATGAGCTTCCTTCCCCACTACTTTGACCCGTCCAAGGCGCAGAAGCTGCTCGCATTGACGCCGACACCGTTGGAGACGGCCTTCGGGGATGCCTGGGCGTGGTTTCGGGAGCACGGCTACGGTTGAGGCGCGACACTTTTGGGCGGGATGCGTCGGGAGTGGGAGCGGGGTCCGGG
Organism: uncultured Pseudomonadota bacterium; assembly: GCA_903844155.1. GTDB lineage: Bacteria > Myxococcota_A > UBA796 > UBA796 > SXON01 > CAIUMM01. The sequence continues at coordinate 11,372 of CAIMSU010000333.1, forward strand.
AGCCCCCGCTGAGGCGCTTGAGCGCCACGTCGCGGTCGAGCCGCAGGTCGTGGGCAAGGTGGGCCTCGCACCGCTCCGACCGGAGTCCGCACGGCATACGCTGGGGCTGTGCCGACCCCGCTCGCCAACGCGCGTTCCCACACTGCCCCGCGGGCGAGGCGCGGTCGATGATCGGCAGCATCCTCGCCGATCGTTGGGAGATCCAGCGCCACCTCGGGGATGGAGCGATTGCGAGCGTCTGGCAAGCGCGCGACCGGACGCTCGGCGTGGACGTGGCGATCAAGCTGCTTCATCCCCACCTGGCGCGCGATGAAGCTGCCGTCGAGCGCGCGCGACGCGAGGTCCTGGCGAGCCGGCGGGTCGCTGGGGCGGTGGCGGCCCACGAATTGGTCACGACGGCAGAAGCCGTGTTTCTCGTACAGGAATTGTGCCCGGGCGGGGACCTGGCACAGCGGCTCATGGACGGCCCGATGCCTGAACCAGACGTCCTGGCCGTGGGCCAGGCTCTGGCGCGAATGCTGCAGGGGGCGCACTCTGCTGGGGTGATGCACCGCGATGTGAAGCCTGCGAACATCCTTTTTGACGCGCACGGCCAGCCGCGCCTCGGCGACTTTGGCCTCGCCCGACTTGCGGATCGGGCCGGCAACACCGCGACGAGCCTGCTCGCCGGGACCGTGGGGTTCGCCGCGCCCGAGGTCTATGACGGTGTCCTCGACGACCCCCGGACCGACCAGTATGCGCTTGCCGCCACGCTTTTTGAGGCAGCGACCGGCGCTCCCCCCTGGGCCGGATTCGCGCCAGCCGTGGCGATGCGCCGGCAGGCGGTAGACGAGGCCCCGGCCGCAAAGGGCGTGTCCGCGGCGTTCGCGGCTGTCCTTGCGCGGGGGCTCGCGCGGCGCCCCGAAGCCCGGTTTGGGTCGATGGCGGCGTTCGCAGAGGCGCTGGCGGGGGCGGCCGAGGGCAAAAGTCCAGTACAAGCTGCAATTGCGACGGGACGAGTCTGTGCGGGATGCAAGGAGCCGTTGGTGCCGGGCCTGGGCGTGTGCCCGGCGTGTGGCAGGGCTGCGGCCGTGGTCACCAGGTCGGATGGCCCGTACTCCGTGCGGGTGTTTGTAAAGCGCAAGCGGGTCCCGTTGGGGGTCCGGTTCGAGCAGGGCGGATTCAACGGGCGGGACGCGCTGACGTTCACGCAAAAGCAGGCGCTGGTCAACACGGTGACGGACCTGACCGGCGACTACGCCCAGCCACCCGAGAACCTGGATCTGGCGCTTCGTCACCCCGTTATTGTCGCGGCCGACGGGCTCGATCGGGCGAGCGCAGAGCTGATCCGGGGGCGGCTCGCGGCTGACGGACTCGACTCCGCCGTGATTGGGCCGGGGGCCTCACTTGGGCCGGCGCGGTGGTGGCAGGTCTACCGGGCGGCGGTGCTGCAGTTCTTGTTGGTCCCCGTTGGTATCATTTTCTCAGCCATCAACCTATCAAACGCGCACTCGCTTCCCTCGGTCGTCCTCCCGATCCTTGGGACCAGCTTCGTGGCGGCGCTGATCCAGCGGCGATACCAGCCCCGCGCCCTGCTTTGTCCCCCTGGAACCTCGGGATCGACCGTCGCACCGGCGTTTTCCGCCGAGGTTGCTGAGCGCTTCAAGGCGCTTCGGGACCGGTCGGTTCGGGACCTGCTGGGGGACGTGCTCCGCGCAGCCTCGGAGCTACGCCTGGCGCTCGCGGACGCTCCGGCGATCGTGCAGCAGGACGGCAACGTCGCCATCGGTGATGCCGTGGACCACGCGCTCACGATGGGCGCGCACCTCGACACGCTTTGCGCGGTGCGCCCACCCGCGGCACGGGGGCAGACGCCCGCGGAGCGCCTGGCCGTCGAGACCGAGGCCGAAGCCCGGGAATCCCAGGGGGTTCGGCTCCGAGGGGACCTGCTCGCGCTTGCGTCGAGCCTGCGCGGGACGACGGCTTCGGTGGTGGTGGGACAGGGCGCGGGTGCCGCCGCGCAGGCGGAGGCGGCAAGTGAGCGGCTACGGGGTCTGGCGAGGGCGATGCGGGAGGTAGAGGGTCGGCGATGACAGCCGTGCCGCGATACCCGAGGCATGGGACCGGAACCCCGACGATCGCCCGCTTCGCCGTCGTCCTTGCGATGGCGACGGCCTGCACGCAGGGTCGCGGCCCAACGAGCGACGGCGACTCCAACGGCGCGCCCGGGTGGACCGGCATCCGGGTCTCAGGGACCCAATTCGTGGACGGGGACGGGGTCGAATTTGTGCCTCGGGGCATCGGGATTGGCGAGTGGCACAACCTCGAGTCCTACATGATCCAGGTGGACAGCCCGGATGTCGGCGGACTGGGCCAGCAGAAGCTCACCGACGGGCTGGTCGCGGCGCTTGGCCAGTCCGGCGCCGACAGATTCTTCGCCGCGTGGGACGCAAACGTGATCACAGAGAGCGACATCGCCCTGTGGGAGTCGTGGGGGGTGAACAGCATTCGGCTACCGATGAATTATCACGCACTCAGCAGCGCCCCAGGCGTGTACACGGAGTCGGGATTTTCGGCGATGGACGACTTCATCGCGCTGTGCAGGGCCCACCACATCTACGTCATCCTCGACCTCCACGCCGCGCCCGGCAGCCAGAACTGTGAGCAGATGAGCGACTCGCCGGACGGCGTCGCCAGACTCTGGTCGGAGCCGGACACCTACAGCCCGTGGGCGATCGACCTCTGGCAGACCGTCGCGGCGCGCTACGCAAACGAGCCCGCCGTCGCTGGCTACGACATCCTGGACGAGCCCTACGACACGGAGGCCAGCGGGGATTTTGCGGCTGGCCCGACGGTACTGCGCGACTTCTACGTGGACGTCACCGCGGCGATCCGCAGTGTCGACCCAAACCATGTGCTGTTCTTTGAGGGGACCAACTGGTCGTCCAGCGACGGGACGACCGATGGTTTTGCCGCGCTCGAGCCGGCCTGGGATCCGCAGATGGCCTGGTCCTTCCACAAGTATTGGGACGCGAACACCACCCGTGCGATCCAGCCCTACCTGGACCTGCGCGCGCGCACGATTCGCCCCGTCTGGAACGGCGAGACCGGCGAAGACGACGCCGATGGCTGGTCGGGCGACATGGTCACGTTGCTCGGCGCAAACGACATCGGCTGGAACGAATGGACGTACAAGAAAGTGGACAACACCGCCAACTTCTACTCGATCGCCCGCCCGGACGGGTGGGACGCGATGGCCACGTACCTGGCCACCTACGCCGACACTGGCGTCGGCACCCCTCCCGCGGACGCCCAAACGGTGATGATGACCCTCGCCGCCAACGCCGCCACAAGTCAATGCTCCCTCAACGCTCCGTGGCTCTCCGAGACGTTTGGGATGTGAGCGAACCCTTCCCAGGGGTCAAGCGCGATCAGCGCCGCTTCCCTGCCGCGATCTCAGCCAACCGGACGCGGATCAGCGCCTCGACGACATCTCTCGGGAGCGGGCTGTCCACGCCGAACCGCAGTCCGCCGCGCGTGCTCGGGTAGGCGGCGACTACTTCCGGGAGGTGTTCCAGCACGGTCCCGCTGTGTGGAAAGTAGCCGAGGTGGGCCTTGAAGGCGGCGAACCCCGCGATCACCTTGGCGTCGACCCGGAACGCTGGCATCCCGTAGGACAGACACTCCTCGGCTTCGGGCAGGATCTCGAGGATCAAGCGCCGCATCTCCAGCAGCGTAGCCCGCTTGGGCTCGGGCAGGGCGCCGATGTACGCGAGGACCGCGCTGGCAGGCCCAACAGATGACTCGGCAGGCATGGCCTCCCCTCCCCTCACCTGACCCATGCCACCACATCCCCCGCTGACACAGCCGCTCCATCGGCGACTGCGTAGCGCGCCAACACGCCGGTGCTGCTGGCGCGCACGGGCGCGAACGTCTTCATGACCTCCAGCAGGCCGAGGGTTGTGCCGACGCCGATGGCACCACCAACCTCCGCAAACGGCGGATCTCGCGGCGACTGGCGCTGCCAGAACGTCCCGTCCGCTGCAACACGCACCGCGGTGAGCCCATCCACCGGCGCCTCCGCAGCGACCACGACGGTCTGCGTCGGCCCAGGCGTCGCCCCCGCCTTCGCAGCCGTCAACGCCACGAGATCGTGCAGGCTCCAAATGCGCGGGTTCCTCACCCGTCGCGGAGACTGCCACGCCGCCTCGACCACGCGCGCGATGTGTGTGCGCAACGCGCCCAACGGAACGATCTCGTCTGTGTCCATCCGCGCTGCAGCGGCCACGGGGTCCATGTCCGCCTCGATGCGCGCGGCCGTCTCGTCCATCTGCGCGCGGATCTGTGCACGTTCGACGGGGTCTTCCGAGGCGATCTCAAAGTCGTCGTCGAGCTTCGTGTTGAATGCAGCGATCGCGAGGGTGCGGCCCTCCATGACAGCCAACCGAGTCAAGGGAGTCGAGAGCTGGAGGACGGGGTCGTAGGGCAGGCCGGCCATTGCGTAGTAGCCGGCGCCGCTGGCCTTTCGGAGCAGGATCGTCACCATCGGCGTTGTGTTGGTGGAGTTCGTGTAGATGAGCGAGCTACCATAGCCAAGCAAGCCCTGCGCTTCGGCCTCGATCCCGATGTCAAAGCCGGCGATGTCCTGCAGCCACACGAGCGGGATGCCGTCCTCGTTACAGGCGCGGGAGAACGCGGCGATCTTGGCGATCCCCTCACGGTACAGGATCCCGCCAGCGCGCACGCGACCAGGTAGCTCGGGGTGCGCCGTGGGCTCCATGTTGTTGGCGATGAACCCGCACCAGAGCCCCCCAACCCGCCCAACGCCGACAATCATCTCGGGGCCGACGTGCGCCATCACCTCGCAGAACAGCGAGTCATCCACGAGCCGGGCGAGCACCTCGCGCATGTCGTAGACCTGCCGAGGGTCGGCCGGCACAATGGAAGCCAGATCGGACGACGGGAACGCCGGCTCGGCGGCGGCGACACCCCCACGGTAGAAGTCCGCGCCGTTGCTCGGCAATCGGGCGATCTCCTCGCGGATGCGGACGATACATACATCGTCGTCGGGTACACGCGCGTCCGCACAGGCCGACTGGTGGACGTGGACCTCGGGACCGCCGATGTCCAGCGACGTCAACTTCAGCGACTTCGCGCCCTTGATCAAGGCCGCCCCGGCGATGACCATGTAGGCCTGCTCGGTCATGTAGACGCGATCCGAGATGATCGGCATGTAGCCGCCGCCCGCGATGCAATCCCCGAACACCCCGGCGACCTGCGGCACCCCGTTGTACGCCAGCAAGCTGTTCATCTTGAAGATGTGGCCGGCCCCGCGCGCGCCCGGGAACGAGAGCGCCTGCTCGGGGAGGAAGAGGCCTGAGCAGTCGACGAGGTAGATGACGGGAATGCGGAGCTTCAACGCGATCTGTTGCCCGCGCTGGATCTTCTCCGGCGACATCGGCCACCAGCTCCCCGACGCCACTGTGTTGTCGTTCGCGATCACGACACACTGCCGCCCGTGGACGGTCACCAACGCATTCACGACCCCCGCGCCCGGCGCCAGCTTCTTCGACCCCTTGAAGCTGCGTCCCCAGTTCACCAGCGACTGCAGCGGCAGAGCCGTTGTCCCCTCGTCGGCCAGCAGCCCGATCCGCTCCCAGGTCGTCCGCTTGCCCTTCTCGTGGACGCGCTCGGCACCCCAGCCCGCCTTCACGATCGCGAGCTTGTCGGCCAGATCCGCCTCGCGACGCGCAGACTCCGCAGCGGTGCGCGCGAGCGATGCCTCGTCGCCGAGCTGTTGGAGCGGGTGACCGATGGGGCGGAGCGAGAGGTAGGCCATGGCCGCGGGTCTAACCGCCGGTAGGCGCCCGCCACACCGCAGCGCCGTTGACCCATGTCGAGCTGACCGTCACGTCCGAGAGTTGGGTAGTGCTGATCGCCCAGGGGTCTTGATCCAACACAGCAAAGTCGGCGTCCTTGCCGACGGTGATGGTGCCGAGCTCGTTCTCGCCGAACACCGCGCGCGCGCCGTCGCGTGTGTAGGCAGCCATGATGGTGTCGAGGTCGACGGCTTCGTTGACGTTCAGTGTGTCAGCCGGGTTGTCGGGGTCCTGCCGCGTTATTGCGACTTCCATCGCCGCGAAGGGGTTGTTGTCACTCACGTCCCAGTCACTGCCGGCGACGACGTTGGCACCCGAGGTGACCATGTCGCCGATGGGGTAGAGCCAGGCCGCGCGGTCGTCGCCGATCTTGGGGATCGTCAGCGTGCTGATGTACGTGTCCGGGAACGCCCAGAGCGGCTGGAAGTCGGCGTAGACCCCGAGCTCTGCGAAGCGCGGGAGATCGACAGGGTCGATGACCTCGATGTGGGCGAAGAGCGGGCGACGGTCGGAGTTCTCGGGGCCGTCCGCCGAGAGTCGCTCGATCGCGTCGAGGCCCTGGCGCACGGCACCGTCGCCGATCATGTGGATGTGGATCTGCAGGCCGGCGGCGTCGGCCTGGGAGAAGTGCTGGTCGAGCTGTGTGTCGGAGAAGAGCTTCGGCCCGTTGGTGCCGTCCTCATAGGGTTCGAGCATGTACGCCGTCTCCGACTCGATCACGCCGTCGAGATAGAACTTGGCGGCGTCGATGTGAAGCAGGCCGGAGGGGGATGCCTGGGCGACGTCGTCGCGCTCAGCGGCGATGGCGTTGATCTGGTGGAAGTCGAGCCCGGGGGACACCTCCACGGCCCCGTAGATCCGCATGCCCAGCGTGCCGGCGGCGTCTGCGCGCTGGTAGGTCTTCATGACCTCCTCGGCAAAGTTGGCGTCCACGACTGTCGTGATTCCGTGCGAGTGCGCGAGGGCGAGGGCGGCAGTGAGGCCGGCGTCGTCCACGTCGTCCGTGAAGGGCGGGATGATGTTGAGGACGAGGTCCTCGGCGGCCTCCCGGAGCACGCCGGTGGGCGTCCCGTCGGACTCGTGGAGGATCTCGCCGCCCGCGGGGTTCGGCGTTGCTCCTGTGATTCCCGCCTCCGCGAGCGCGGCGGAGTTGACCCAGACGGAGTGCCCGTCCGCCGACGTCAGACAGACGGGCCGGTCGGGGACGATGGCGTCGAGCAGGCTCTTGTCCATCTGGCCCTCGAACGTCGGCGCGTCCCAGCCGGCGCCCTGCGCCCACGCTTTCGTTCGGTTTGCGGCCGCGTAGTCGCTGACGGCCTTGAGGAGGTCGTCCATGGACGTGGCCGTCGTCAGGTCGATGATCTCCAGATCCTCGCCGCCCCACACGAGGTGCGCGTGGGCGTCGATGAGGCCGGGGATGACGGTTTTTCCCGCAATGGACTCGGTGACCGTGTTGGGGCCAGTCCATTGGGCGATCCCGGCGTCGGTCCCGACACCGACCACTCGCCCGTTGGTCACGGCGATGGCGGTGGCGCCCGTTGGCCCGGAGAGGTCCATCGTAACGACGTTTCCGCCGGTGAGGATGAGGTCGGCGGGGACGTGCACGTACCGCTCGCCCCCATCGCACCCGGCGACACCGAGAGAGAGCGGGAGCAGGACGGCCCGGCGACGATTCGACATTCCCCGAGCATATCCGAAAACCCGCCCTCCCCGCACTTTCCAGCGGACATCGCCCCGATCGCGAGGTATGCTCCGCGCCCTTTTGGAGCCCTGATGTCCCGCCTGTCGGTCCTCGCCCTCGTCGCCCTACTCCCCGCCTGCAACAACAACATCACCAAGGCCGACGGAACCACCGACACCGCCAATACGAACCACGACACCGGCAGTGACACGGACACGCACTCCGACACGTCGGCGGACACCGACACGGACACCGATTCCGACACAGACACGGACACCGACACA
>CAIMSU010000334.1 GCA_903844155.1 uncultured Pseudomonadota bacterium
GGATTGGCCCCCAGCCCGCCGTTCCGCGCACGAACCGTGACAGGCGGCGTACTCGCCGGCTGGCGGGGTTCGTGGCCTTGGAACGGTGAGAATTGACCGCCGAGGCTGGCGCGAGGTGTGCCGAGCGCCGGGATCGGCGGGCCATTGCTGACGCTCCGCAAACACGCAACGCGGAAGTGCCTGAATTCACGCCGATGGGCAGGGCAATGGCCCCCAAACGCGGCGTTCCCTGCGCGTTCGGTGACGGCCGACGTACTCGGCGGCCCCTCCAGCCTCCAGCCTCCAGACTTGATAGCATCGCCCGCCCCGGAGCCCGCGCCGTGTTGCTCGAACAGAAGATGTCGCAGTTCGCGCTGCTTGGCGCAGGCTGGGTGCTCTGGCTGATGGTCGGCCTGTCCGTCGCGTGCGTGAGCGTATGGCTGGAGCGGACGCTCTACTTCATCCTCAACCGGTCGCCCGGAACGGCGTTTGAGCAGGTCCTCGGGGCGTTCTTGACCACAGGCGACCGGGCGGGGCTGGACGCAGGCCTGAAGGAGATGAAGGGCATCGAGGCGCGCGTGTTGCGCGCGGGTCTGGCGGTCGCGAGCGGCGGGCAGATCGCGGGCGCGGAGGCGGCGATGGTCGGGACCATCCAATTCGAGCGCGCAAAGCTGGAACGTGGCGTCCTCGTCGTCGGCACGGTGGCGTCCAGCGTCCCGTTCGTCGGCCTGTTCGGGACCGTCCTCGGCATCATCAAGGCGTTCCACGATCTCGCGCTCACCAGCGGCCCGGCGGCGGGCGACAACGCGGGCGCCGTCATGTCCGGCATCTCCGAAGCGCTCGTGTCGACGGCGATGGGGCTCGCGGTCGCGATCCCCGCAGTCGTCCTCTACAACATGCTGCAGAGCCAGATCAAGGGCATCTGCGGGCGGTGCGAGAGCATGGGGCAGCTCGTCCTGGCGCGGCTTCAGGCCAGCCCAGGCGGGGCCGGCTAGATGGCGGGCGCGAAGCTGAGGGGTGGCGGCGATGAGCCGATCACCGAGATCAACATCGTGCCGCTCGTGGACATCATCCTCGTCGTGCTGATCATCTTCATGGTGACGACGACGTACATCGTGAAGCCCGCGATCAAGATCGACCTGCCCGACGCGGCGACGGGCGAGAACCTCGAGCCGACCTCGCTCGGCATCGGCGTGGCGGCAGACGGGCGCTTGATGCTCGACGGCAAGCTCATCACCGAGGACGAGCTGAAGGCGCGCGTCTCCGAGGAATTCGCGAAGGACAAGAACGTCGTCTGCCTCATCTCGGGCGACAAGGACGCGCGCTTTGGCCCCGTCGTCCACATGGTGGACCTGGTGAAGACGCTCGGCGTGACGAAGTTCGCGGTCAACATCGACCCGAACCTCGTCATCAACCCCGACGCTCCAGCGGCGGCGCCGTGAGCTCGCTCTCCCCCTTTGAGACCGCCCCGGGCTGGCACGCGGCCCTGCGAAGCTCCGCGGGTGCGATCTCCATCGCGTTTCACGTCGTCGTCGCCTTCCTCCTCGCCGTCGACCCGGCGCCGGTGAAGAAGGCCGCGGAATGGGTCGAGGTCCAGGTCGCCAAGCCGCCGCCGCCCCCGGAACCGCCAAAGCCACCGCCGGAACCGCCAAAACCCAAGCCCAAGCCCATCCCGTTCAAGGACATCCCCCCCGTGCCCATCCCACCGCCGCCGGTCGCCGCGCCAACGGCCGCGCCTCGCCGCATCGTGCAGGGATTGACGGCGAACAGCTTCGCGAACAGCGGGAGCGGGCTCTCGGTCCGCGCTGGCGACACCACCCAGGTCGCGGCTGACGGCCGGGGGCTGACGCTCGACGAGGCCAAAGCCCCGCGCGCCTGGGCCTCCGTCACGACGCGCCCGAAGATGACCACCACGCCGTTCTTTGATGCCCCCGACGGGGCGAAAAAGGCGAACGTCGAGGGGACGGTGCAGGTGCGCCTGGACATCGACGAGAACGGCGCGGTCACGAGCGTGAAGGTGATCAGCGCGCCGCTCGGGTACGGTGTCGAGGACGCCTGCGCGGGCGCGTGGCGAAAGGCGAGGTTCAAGCCGGCGATGCAGGATGGCGTTGCGGTCGCGGTGACCGGCATGCCGCAGTCGTGCGTCGTGCAGGCAAACCCGTGAGGGGAGGCTGGAGGCTCGAGGCTAAAGGCTGGAGGCTTGCCGTGGGAACGCTCGCCCTCGCGCTCGCGATCGCCCCGGCATCAGCGCGAGCAGACGGCCCGCCCGTCGACCCGAAGATGGCGCCGCCCGCTGCGCCCGCCGAGCCGCCGCCGCTGACAAAGGACCCCGTGCTCGTCACGTTCGTCGACGCGCCGTACCCCCCGGAAGCACAGGCCGCAGGCCTCGAAGCGCACGTGATGCTCGACATCGAGATCGACGCCACCGGCAAGGTCACGAACGTGACGGTCGAGCAGCCCGTCGGCCACGGCTTTGACGAAGCAGCCATCGCCGCGGCGAAGCAATTCGTGTTCTCGCCTGCGGAAGATGCGACCGGGCCCGTCCCCGTCATCATCCAGTTTGACTATGGCTTTGTCTTCAAGCCGATTCCGCCCTCTCCGACAGGCTCAGGCGTCGCCACGGCACCCGCCGAGAAGCCGATCAACGTCTCCGGCACGCTGCGCGAGATGGGCACGCGCAAGCTGCTCGCGAAGGTGGCCGTCAGCGTCCTCGCCCCCGCCGACGCGAGTGACGACCAGAAAAAAGCCGCAGTCGCAGCCGGGAATGACTGGACCACGGAGACGGACGCGAACGGCACGTTCAGCCTGAAGGGCATACCGGACGGAACCTGGACCCTGCGCGCGGCTGATCCGGGGCTCGGGAGCGTCACTCAGGCGATCACGCTGTCCGCCGGCATCGCGCTGGACGTACACCTCTGGATGCGAACGGTCGCGGCCGAGGACACCCTCTACGCCTACTACGACAAGGACAAGAACGAGGTCACCCAGCGCACCATCACCATGGACGAAGTCCGGCGTATCCCCGGCACCTTCGGCGACCCCGTGCGCGTCGTCCAGAGCCTTCCGGGCGCGGCCCGCGCGCCCTTCGGCACCGGCTTGCTCATCATCCGCGGGTCCAACCCGGAGGACTCGGGCGTCTACGTCGACGGCATCCGCATCCCGTACATCTACCACCTTGGCGGCTTTGAATCCGTCATCAACCCGGACCTGGTCAGCGCGGTCGACTACCTGCCGGGCGGGTTTGGCGTCCAATACGGACGGGGGATGGGCGGCGTTGTCGACGTTTCGACCGTGACAAAGTGGCCCGAAGAGAACAAGATCACCTGGAAGACGGACGCGCTCGACTCCGGCGCGATGATCGAGGGGCGCTTCGGCAAGAAGAAGCAGTACGCCATCGGCCTCGCCGGCCGGCGGTCCTACATCGACCTGCTGATGGCGCCGGTCCTCGCGGCGACCGGGAACGCCGGCTACACCGTCAGCCCAAAATGGTACGACTACCAGGCAAAGTTCGAGCTGCTCGACCATCGCGACAGCTTCTCCGTCCTGCTCTTCGGGTTCCAGGACATCCTCACCGCGCAAAGCCCGGCCGGCACCGCGCAGGGCACCGACCAGGACACGCAGGGCAGCTTCGGGACGACCTACTCGACGCACCGCATGCTCGTGAGGTGGGAGCACCCCTTCAACGACCACCTCTCGCTGCGCTTCATCCCGTCGTTCGGCCGCGACTATTCCAGCCTCGTCGTCGGAAGTTCGTGGCGCCTGTTCCAGACCCAGTGGCTTGCCGAGGTCCGCACGGAAGTGCCCTGGACGCTGAACGACCACCTCAAGATCGTCCCCGGCATCGACTTTGTCGGCGGCTGGTCGCCCTTTGAGGTCGACCTGCCCTTCAACCCGTCGAGCTTTGCGTCGACGGACCCGCTCGGGGAGCGCCAGCCCTTCGCGCTCAAGGACCAGAAATGGGGCTGGGGCCCCGACCCCTACATCTTCGCCAACGTCCGACCGCTGAAAAACGCCGACCGCTGGCTGATCACCCCCGGCATCCGGGCGACGGTCGCGTGGATCCCGGGCGAGGAGAAGACAGCCGCGCTCGACCCGCGCCTCGCGACGAAGTTCAGCATCGACGACCGCTGGCGTCTGAAAGGTTCGGTGGGCCTCTACCACCAGCCACCGCAGCCCTACCAGATGTACAACACGACGGACACGATGGTGAACCTCGTCTCCGAGCAGACGCTGTCGGGCGACGTTGGCGTCGAGGCGGATGTCGGACAGGCGATCCACGGGGACATCGAGGGGTTCTACAAGGACATGACCCACCTCATCGTGGGGAACCCGAACTTCAGCAGCTTGACCGACCCGTACTTTGTGAACGACGGCGTCGGCCGCGCCTACGGCATGGAGATCATGATCCGGCACGACCCGGTCGGACACTTCTTCGGCTGGGTCAGCTACACGCTCTCAAAGTCCGAGCGTCGGGACGAACCTGGCGACGATTGGTACAACTACGACTACGACCAGACGCACAACCTCGTCGGCCTCGGCGGCTACAAGCTGCCGCTGCAGATGGAGGTCTCGGCGCGCTTCCAGTACACGACCGGCAACCCGACCACGCCGTACGCGGGCGGCGTCTACGACATCGACCAGGACAGCTACAGCGGGTACTCGACCGCGCCCTACAACTCGTCCCGCCTCCCGCCGTATTGGGCGGTGAGCGCGCGGTTTGACAAGGAGTTTACGTTCAAGGCCTGGAGTCTGGACCTGTTCCTGGACCTCATCAACGTCGTGCACGGGACGAACCCGGAGTTTGAGGTCTACAACTACGACTACACGCAGTCGGCGTACATCTCGTCGCTGCCGTTCATCCCGAGCCCGGGCTTCGAGGCGAAGTTTGACTTCTGAACGCCACATCCCGAGGTCGCCACCGGGCGCGAAGCTCGCGATCCTCGCCGTCGTCGCGACAGGCCCGTCGCTCTCCTGCAACGGCCTCGGGCTCGCACAGTCCTTCCAGATCGACCGGCTGCGCGTCCTCGCCATCGCCGCGGACCCCGCCGAGCCGGAGCCGGGCGACACCGTCACCTTCACCTCGCTCGTCGTCGATCCTGTCGCCACCGTCGGGATCACCACGTGGCTCGCGTGCAACGTCGACTCCGGGTACGGCTGCTCCGTCGACCCCACGCTCATCAACAGTCTGGGCGACGCTGCGAACATGACCCCAGACCAGCTCGCCGCGTTGTATGCCGAGCTTCAGGCCGCCGGCCTCATCGGCGTACAGCCCTTCTTCGAGCCGACGTGGACCGTCCCCGCCGACTACCTCGACGGCCTGACGGACGACCAGAAGATTGAAGGCAGCGAGGCGATCGTGACCGTCACGGCGATCCAGGACGTTCCGGGCGACACGGGGACGCTGGACACGGCGTCCGGCGACATCGAGATCGCCTACAAGCGCGTGCCCGTCAGCCTCGCGACCACCCCGAACCACAACCCGCAGGTGCTCGGGCTCACGGTCGACGGCGTTGCGGTCACCCCCGGCGCCGTCCTCAAGCTTTCGCGTGGGCAAACCTACGCGATCTCCTGCGATCTCTCGGCGGCGTCGATCGAGGACTACACGTTCGTCGACGACGCGGGGCTGGCCGAGACGCGCACCGAGCAGCCCTACTTCACGTGGTACCTGCAGGAAGGCAGCTTTGACCAGTCCAATACGCTCTGGCCCTACACGACCGTGCAGTACACCGCGCCCGACTCGCCAACGATGAACGAGCAGTCGCTGTGGTGCGTCGTGCGTGACAGGCGCGGCGGGATGGCGTGGGTCGAACAGAAGCTGGAGCTTGGCGCGTAGGCGCGGATCGGTACTTACTGCGGCTTCGGGGCCACGACGACCGCCTCGGACGTGACGCTACCAAGGTGCGCGCAAAGCGCCGTCGCCAGCGGAAACCCGGCGGCGCACCCTGATCCCCACGTGAGCGTCGCGCGGTAGGTCCCGCTGGCCGGCGCCGGGACGGAGAACGAGAGGTCCCCGTCAAACTGGGTGGCGGGCAGCGGTGTGCCGCAGATCTTCACCGGCATGGTGGCCCAGCTCGCGCCGTTCTTGGACTCCAGCTCCACGGCTGCGCAACTGTCGATGGTCACGGGGCCGTCCACCGTCTCGTGCACGTTGAAGGCCAGCGCTTCCCCCTCGTGCACCGGCCCGGACACGGCTTGCAGTCGTACCGGCGAGCTCGCCGCCGATGGGCCTGCGGGCGCCGCTCTCGAAGCGAAGGCGAACGCGACCAGGAGGACGCTGGGGACAACGCTGCGGAAGCGGAGCAGGGCCGGGCCGGTCGACATCAAGATTCGAAGTATCAAGGAACCGAGCGGCCCGGAGCGGACCGCTCTTTGCCGGACGAGCAAGACGGCCCCGCGCTGCCCGCGTCGCCGTGCTATGGTGGCGAGCCGCGCGCCCTGTGGCGCGGAAACTGGCATGACGGAGCCCCCGGAGAACGCCCTGATGAACTTGCTGGCCCGCCTGAAACGATGTTCCTCACTCACCATGCGCGTGACCGCTCCGATGGGGCGGCTCGCTGCCGCGCTCCCATTGCTCGGGCTGCTCGCCGCGTTGAACCCGCGACCGGCGGAGGCGCATCCCGCCACGCAGGCCCTGGACGACCTGCAGGGCAAGAAAGCCCAGCTCTCGGTCATCCAGAACAAGTTCTTCCTCAAGGCGAACCGGTTCGAGATCACGCCCGCGTTGGGGTACATCCCGAACAACGACCTGGTCTCCGTGCCAGTCGCCGGCATGTTCCTGGCGTACCACTTCTCGGAGTCGTTCGCGGCGGAGGGCAGCCTGCTCTACGGCTCGGATCTCCAACTCAACGGCCTGAAAGGCCTCGCGAAGACGCTTCTGCAGATCGGGCGGGACGCGCCGGGCTTCCAGCAGCCGATCGACCGGCCGAGCCTCGCCGGCGTGTTCGATGCGCGATTCGCCCCGGTCTACGGGAAGATCAACCTGATCGGCGAAGGCGTCATCAACTTCGACTTCTACGGGACGGCGGGCCTCGGCCTCATCGTCGTCCAGCACGAAGAGGCGACGAACGACTCGACGGGCAATCCCCAGCTCAACGCCGGCACCCCGCCCCAGACGGCGAACCTGGCGATCAACCTCGGCGTCGGCTTCGACTTCTTCCTGACCCAGAGCATCGCGCTGAAGCTCGACGCGCGCAGCCTGCTCTACGTCGGCCTTGAGCCGAACTACGGCAACCTCGATGCGCAGGGCCAGCCCGTCGCGCTCGGGAATCGCTTGTACAACGCGTTCATCACCACCGGCGGTGTCGCAATCTTCATTCCGAGGATGAAGCCTCGCCTCACGAACTTCTAAGGACACGGTGGCCACCCCAATGTTGCTCGCACTCGCACTCGCAGCGCTCTCTCCCGCGCACGCAGCCGATCCCGCCGTTGACTCCGGCGCGGCGCCATCAGCGGCGCCCTTGTCCGTCCGCATCCTCGCGTCCGACCTCACGCTCTCCGGCCTTGCCGTAGCCGACGATTCGAAGGACTCCAAGGACACGTCGACGGACACGGGCGACGACAACACCGATGAAAGCTCGGTGAAGTCCGAGAAGGACTCGGTGAAGAACGAGAAGACGGCGAAGCCCGTCGACGATCTTGACAGCAAGAAGTCCAAGCACCGGGTCATCAAGGTCATCCAGAAGAAGAACTTCATGAAGATCGGCCGCTACGAGGTCGGTCCGCAGATCGGGTTCGTCACGAACGACCCCTTCCTGAACCGCTACATCCTGGGCGCGACGCTCGACTACCACATCACCGAGATCTTCGCGGCGGAGGTCCAGTTGGACTACTCGCCCATCCTCGGGAAATCCGGCTCGGGTACGAGCGATCCGGACTGGAAACCGCTCACCAAGCAGATCCTGAGCGAGAACAGCGTCTCGCCGGACATCTCCAAGCTGAATGGGATGGGCTCTGTCGCCCTCTCCTTCTCGCCGATCTACGGAAAGGCCGCGGTCGGTCGCAAGATCATCGCGTTCGACATCTTCGGTGCGTTCGGGCTCGGCGCGATCCACACCGTCGACGACTACAACGCGCTCCAGGTCAAGGAGACCGATCCCGACTACGTCTCCACCGCGATCGAGTGGCACCCGACCACGGTCATCTCCGGCGGCGCGCGCGTCGCGTTCGGCGAGAGCGTCGCCGCCCGGCTCGAGGGCAAGGCGACCTCCTACATCGAAGCCATCAACGGCGGCACGCTGGAGATGAAGAACAACTTCATCCTCCAGGGCGGCGTGACCTTCTTCTTCCCCTCCATGAAGTGAGCTGACGGCGATGAAGTCTTCCCTCTCCCAGGCCCGTTGGGGCCGCTTTCTCCTTCCGCTCTCCGTCACCCTCGCCGTCTCGATGGCCGCGAGCAGCCCCGCCTGGGCGCTCTCGTGCGATGAGCTGATGAACATGGTGGACGTCTCCGTCCCCACGGACATCATCGTCACCACGATCCAGGGCTCGGGCGAGACGTTCAAGGCGGAGACCGTGAGCTGCCTGCAGAAGAAGGGCGCGCCCGCCGAGGTGGTCTCAGCCGCGAAGGCGCTCATGGCCGCGCCGGCTGCCGACGAGACCCCGACGAAGACCGACACGAAGACGCCCGCGAAGCCCTCCGCCAACGACACCTTCAACAGCGACGAAGGCATCGGCGACAAGCAGAAGGGCCACGAGCTCGTGGACAAGGGCGGCGATGACGGCGACGCCACCAAGGACCCGGAGAAGCTGGAGAGCGCGATCAAGGCTTATGAGGCCAAGAAGCCGCTCACCGCGAGCCTGGGCTTCTACCAGATGCTGGCGGACAACCAGTATCCCGACAAAGAGGCGAAGATCCAATACTATCTCGCACGGTCGCTCTATGACCTGCAGATGTACCACTCGGCGCAGTACTACTTTACCGAGGTCATCAAGAAGGGCCCGAGCACGCCGTACTTCTCGAAGGCGCTGCCCAAGCTCGTCACCATCGCCAAGTTCACGGGCGACGACACGGATCTCGCGAAGATCGTGGCCAAGGTCACGATCGACCAGTTCCCGGCCTCCGCCAAGAACGAGTACTACTACCTCGCCGGCCTGCGCTACTACGAGCAGGACAAGCTGACGGACGCGCGAAAAAGCTTCGCCCAGGTGTCCGAGAAGTCCGAAATGTACACCAAGTCCAAGTACTTCGAGGGTGTCATCTACTACAAGCAGGAGAAGCTGCGCAGCGCCGTGAAGAGCTTCACGGAGGTCGTAAAGGCCAACAGCGACCCGCAAACGCCCGCGGAGGTCGACGAGGCCGGCCGCCTGCGCGACCTCTCGCTGCTGAACATCGCGCGCATCTACTACAGCATCCAGCGCTACCCGGAGTCGATCCAGTGGTACGACAACGTGCCACGGGACAGCCGGTACTGGGCCGAAGCGCAGTTTGAAAGCGGCTGGGCGGACTTCGTCACCTCCGACGTCAACCGCACGCTGGGCCAGGTCCTCACCGTCCAGAGCCCGTTCTTCGACAAGGCGGAGTTCATCCCCGAGGCGAGCATCCTCCGCGCGCTCACGTTCTTCAACTTGTGCGAGTACGGCGAGGTCGACAAGGAGTTGAAGGACTTCGACGAGACCTACAAGCCGATGCAGCAGGAGATGAAGGATTTTCTCAAGCAGTACGAGGGCGATGCCGGCAAGGCCGTCTACGATCAGGCCTACGACCGCTACTTCGGGCCGAAGCCGGACAAGACGCTGCTTCCGAAGTCCGCGTTCGTCCGCCTCCTTCGCAACCAGGACCTGGCCGGCATCGTGAGCCATCTGCAGGTCATGGACAACGAGGAGAAGCTCATCGATGAGCAGAAGAGCCAGTGGAAGGACAGCCTCGGCGACGCGTTGCACAAGATCATCGCCGAGGATCGCGACCGGCTCAAGCGCCGCGCCGGCAGCTACCTGCTCCGCGAGGTCAGCACGATGGCGACGACCCTGGGCGGTCTCATCGGCCAGTCGCAGATCATCCAGTTTGAGAAGACCGACGCCGTCCGCGCCGACTACCAGTACAAGCTGACGAATCAGGATGTGCAGGACACGTCAAAGGAGTTCCAGATCGACTTCGCGACGTCTCCAGACCGCATCTTCTGGCCCTTCAACGGCGAGTTCTGGCAGGACGAGCTCGGGTACTACTGGTACACCGAACAAGGCAATTGCAAGTAGGCCGAAAGTCGGTCAAAATCTTCCGCTCCTCGGCGCTGGGCTTCGGTCCGACGTTCCGAACCGGCACCTCCCGCGCCGAAAGCGCTCCAGCCCCCTTCAGGAAATGATGATGCCCACTCCTGTTTCGCCCCGGACCACCAAGGTGGCCACGCTCGGCCGCCTCGGCCTCGTGCTCGGCCTCCTCCTCGCCAGCTCGCCCGTGCTCGTCTCGCAGGCGCACGCCGCAGACGCGGGACGCCGGCTCACGCTGACGGAGCAGACGATCGCACAGCAGCAGAGCGCAGAGCTCCGCGAGAAGGCGCACCAGGCGCGGCTCGAGTCCATCGACCAGCTCAAGGCCCTGCTGAAGACCTTCGAAGGCCCGCCTGACCAGAAGGCGGAGCTGATCCTGCGGCTGTCCGACTTGTACTTCGACGAAGGGCGCGACCTCTACCTCGACGAGATGGCCAAGTACAACGCCGCGGTCGACGTCGCCTTCAACAAGGGCCTGAGCCCGGACAGCGTGGCCGTCGCCGACTACACGTCCGGATCGCGCGAGTGGCAGAACAAGTCAATCAAGCTCTACCAGCAGATCCTGGCGAACTACCCCCAGTTCTCGCGCGCGGACGAGGCGACCTTCTTCCTCGGCAGCGCGTACAACGACACGGGCTCGCCCGAGCTGGCTGCGCAGCAGTTCACCAACCTCGTCAAGCAGTACCCCGATTCCACCTACGTTACCGACAGCTACGTGCTGATCGGCGAGTACTACTTCAACGAGAAGAACGACGCGAACAAGGCCATGCTCGCGTACAAGAAGGCGACCGTCGACAAGACGGCCGACAAGTACGCTTTTGCGATGTACAAGCTCGCGTGGTGCTACTACAACCTCGGCGAGGGCACCACCGCCATCAACACGATGAAGGCCGTCGTCCAGTACGCGGACTCCACGGGTGGCGCGAAGAGCAACATCCAGCTCCAGGACGAAGCGCTCAAGGACCTCGTGCTGTTCTTCGCCGACTTCGGCGACATGGAGGAGGCGATCGCCTACTTCAAGCAGATCGGCAAGCAGAACCTGATCAACGACCTGTTGAAGAAGCTCGCGAACACGTTTGTCGAGCAAGGCAAGTTTGACCAGGCGATCGAGATGTACCGCCGGCTGATCACGGACAGCCCGACCGCGCCCGTCTCGGCGAGCTTCCAGAACGAGATCATCAACGCCTACACCAAGGAAGGCAAGAAGGAAGAGACCCTCGCCGAGATCGACCGCTTGCGGACGACCTACGGCAAGCAGTCCTCCTGGGCGCGCGCGAACGCCTCGAACCAGGACGCCGTCAAGGACGCCGGCGACATGATCGAAAAAGCGCTCCGCACCGTCGCCACGAACTACCACAACGAGGCGAAGAAGCTGGGCACTGGCGCTGGCGCCGTGAAGGTCTACGGCCTTGCTGAGCAGGCCTACCGCACCTACCTGCAGGAATTCCCGACCGGCCAGTACACCTACGAGATGCGCTACAACTTCTCGGAACTGCTCTACAAGGTCAAGAAGTTCGACGAGGCGTACGACCAGGAAATGCAGGTCGTCGCGATCGACACGAAGGGCCAGCACTCCGAGTTCTGCGCCGAGGCCGCCATCTTCTCGGCAGACGAGATGATCAAGAAGGAGAAGAAGACGGCGACGGCCGGTGGGCCCGACCCGGGAGGCAAGGCCGAGATCCCGCTCACCGAGTGGGAGGGCAAGTCGCTCAAGGCGCTCGACCAGTACGCGCAGCTCTTCCCGACGTCCGACAAGGTTCGGAACATCATCTACAAGTCGGCGTACCTGCTCAACGGGAAGAACCACTTCAAGGAAGCGTCCGACCGCTTCAACGTCGTCATCAAGATGGACCCGTCGTCCAAGGAAGCCGAGCAGGCCGCCAACTTGATCCTCGACGACTTCAATCTGGTCGAGGACTGGGAGAACCTCAAGTCCAACGCCAAGCTCTACTTCGACCAGCAGGGCCTGGGCTCGCCGGACTTCAAGAAGGACGTGTTCACGATCTACGAGAACGCGTCGCTCAAGCTCATCGAAGTCACCTTCAAGAAGACGGGCGACAAGACGAAGGGCGCCGCGGACTACCAGGCGTTCTACAAGGAATTCCCGACGTCCAAGAACGCGGACCTCGCGCTCAACAACGCGACCGTCTACCTGCACGACCTCGGGCGGGCGACGGAGGGCATCCCCATCCGGTTGGAGCTCATCTCCAAGTTCCCCGCGTCCAAATACTACAAGGACCAGGTCGCGGCGCTCGGCTTCGACTACGAGTCCGAGGCCAACTTCGCAGAAGCTGCGAACTGGTATGAGAAGCTCTTCACGCTCGACAAGGCGCACCCCTCCTCCGCAGACGCGATCTACTCGGCCGCGCTGTTCCGCAACGCGATGGGCCAGTGGGAGCAGTCGATCAAGGACTACCAGGCCTACATGGCCGCGTATCCGACGAAGCCCGGCCTGAACGCCCTGCAGCTCGGCATCGCCAAGACCTACGAGGACCAGGGCAAGTTCCCGGAAGCCTCCAAGATCTACCTGGCGTTCTTCACCAAGCCCACGGGTCCCGCACCCAAGCTCGCGCCCGGGCAGGTCGCCCCGCCCGCGCCCACGCTCGACGAGATCATGTTTGCGCGCCTCCGCTACGGCCTCCTGATGGACAAGCTCGGCCAGGGCGCCAACGTCACCAAGCACTGGCAGGACACCCTCGCCTTCTACGACAAGGCCATCGCCCCGCCGAAGGCCGGCGGCGCGCCCGTCCCCGAGCACGAGCTCTCGCAGGAGTACGTCGGGCAGATCAAGTACATCCTCGCAGAGCCCGAGTTCAAGAAGTTCACGTCGATGCGCATCAACGGCCCGCCCTCGAAGGTCAGCCAGAAGGCCGAGGACAAGATCTACAACGAACAGCTCATCGGAAAAGCCAAGGAGCTCGTGGTCATCGAGAAGACCTACACGGACGTCCTGAACACAGGCGCCGGGGAATGGGGTCTGGCCTCGCTGGTCAAGCTCGGCCAGGTCTATGAAGACATGGCGGACACGTTCCAGAACTCCAAGTGCCCGAGCTACCTCACGTCGGACCAGTGCGACCTCTACAAGGCGCAGGTCGGCGACAAGGGCTTCCCCCAGATTGAAAAGGCCGTCTCGGCCTACTCCAACGCGCTGAAGAAGGCCTACGAGCTCAACTTGTACAACGACAACACGGCGTATGCGACACGCCAGTTGGGCGTGCTCCGGCCGCTCGACTACCCGGGTCTGTACGAGATCGTGCCGCAGAACCGCTTCACGGCGCCCGCCGTCACCACCGCGACCTTTGAGACCGCGCCGTAAGGAACCATGATGACCCCTACCATTCGCTCCATCCCCTCGATCATCGTCCTGATCGCCGCTCTCGGGCCCGCTGGCCTCGTCGGCTGCGGTGGCCCCAAGGTCGTCACGCCCGTCGTCGACAACTCGGCCACCGTCAACCCCAAGGAGGCGTTCTCCAAGGGCGTCGACGCGCTCAAGGCGGCCAAGTATTCGGACGCGCTCACGGCGTTCGAGTCGGCGACCACCGCAGACAGCTCATTCGTGAAAGGCTGGTACAACGCCGGTTGGGCCGCAGAGCGCACGGGCGACTACGCCAAGGCGGAGCAGTACTACCGCAAGGCGCTGGACCTGAAGCCCGACTACACCAGCGCGCTGTTCAACCTCGGAAATGTCCTCGTCGAAGGCGGGAAGGCGGCTGACGCTGCGACGGTCTACAAGACCTACGTCGACGGCCACCCCGAGGATCTGGTCGCCAAGAACAACTACACGGACGCCCTGGTCGGCGCGAAGCAGTTTGACCAGGCCGTGGCGATGGCGCAGGACGTGCTCGGGCACGATCCGAAAAACGCGGCCGCCTACCGCAATCTTTCGCGTACGTACTACGAGATGGGCAACTACCCGATGAGCATCCTGTGCGGGGAGAAGGCCAAGACCCTCTCCGACACCGATCCGGGGGTGTACAACAACATGGGCGTGACCCAGCTCGCCGAGAAGAACGCGCCCGGCGCGATCGAGCAGTTCAAGACCGCGATCAAGCTCGACCCCGCCAACGTCGAAGCCAACCTCAACCTCGGCTACCTCGCCGCGAATTCCGGCGATTTTGACCTCGCGAAGACATGTTTTGAGTCCGTCGTCAAGCAGTACCCGGGCAACATGGACGGGCAGCTTGGCTACGCGATCGCGCTGCGCGGCGAGAAGGACAACGACGGCGCCGAGAAGGCCTACGAGTCGTTGCTCAAGAACAACCCGACGAATCGCACGGTGGTGATGAACGCGATCACGTTCAACATGAAGTACGCGAAGGACTTCAAGAAGGCGCAGGCGATCGTTGACGGCTTCAAGAAGGCGATGGCCGGCCAGCTCTCGCCGACAGACCCGATCTTCGACATCGAGAACCAGATCAAGGTCGAGCAGAAGGCCGAGGATGACCGCATCGCCAAGGCGAAGCAGGACGCGATCGACAAGGAGAAGCGCGACAAGGAAGCCGCAGACACGCTCAAGAAGATGGCGGACTCGGTGTCGAGCATCGAGAAGGACATGAAGGAGTGCCCGGCGCTCTCTGCGGACGTCGTGGACACCATCAACACCGTCCTGGAGCAGGTCAAGCCAATCATCGAGGCCAAGGACGTTTCGTCCGCTGGCGACATCGAGCCCTTCATCCTCGACGCGCGTACCCAGTTGGACGCTGGTCGCGCCGCCGCCGCTTGCAACGGAGCGCCCCCGGCCGACGCGCCCGCGCCCGCAGCACCCGCTGGCGGCACCGCCGCACCGGCCACGCCCGCACCGGCAACACCGGCGCCTGCAACGCCCGCATCTGCTCCCGCGCCCGCAGCCCCGGCGCCCGCAGCCCCGACGCCCGCCGCACCCGCGCCCGCGCCCGCGACGCCCCCCAAGTAGCGTAGGTCCAAGGCCGTGTTCCTCCTCCTGTCGACGGCCTTCGCCGGCGCGTTGGGCGTGAGCGCGACCGCTCCCGCCTCGCTCTACGTCGACGGCAAGCCGCTGAACGTCGCGGTCGGTGAGAAGCCCGCCTGGCTGGAATTGCCGGGTTCAGGCTCGCACGTTGTCGCAGCGCGCACGTCGTCGGACAAGCCGATCACGTCGCTGGACGTGGTCGTGCCGGACGGGTTTGAGGTCACGGTCGAGTACCGGGACAGGCACTTTGCGGTCACCGGGATCGCCGCCGATAAGGCGCAGCCGCAAGCTGCCGCGATCGTGCCCGGAGCAACGGTGACTGTCTCGGCGAACGGCACGTCCGTCACGGTCGGCGGACTCGGCGTCTCCGTAACCACGCCCGCGCCGTCGCCCGCGCCAGCTCCGCCGCCCGCGCCCGTCTCGACCGCGCCCGTCCAGGTCCAGTTCGCGTCCACGGACGGCGAGTGGGCGGATCTCTACGTCGACGGCGAAAAACGCCAGGAGTTCCGCGTCGGCACAGCGCCCGTCGTGCTCTCGCTCACGCCCGGAATGCACAAGGTGGAGATCAAGGACTTCATGGGCAGCGAGACGTGGGCCTCGGGCCACCTGAACGTCTCGGGAACCACCGAGATCAAGCTTGGTTTTGGGAAGACGTCGGGCGTCGAGGTCTACAACCTCCCGGGCGCCTGGGGGAAGTAGGGCGCACAGCGACGGAAAAACCGGGAACCGCAGCCGTCGGACGTTGTCCATCCCGACCACAACCGGAGTCTCCCATGGTCCTCGCCCTCGTCCTCCACACCGTTCTCGCCTCGCCCGCCTTCGCTGCTGACGACACCCCCGCCACGCAGGACGACGTCAACGACGTCGGCGACTTCCCGGCCGGCCAGCCCGTCCAGTACAAGAAGGTGACCCAGATCGACATGGAGGGCGCGCACCTCGGCGGCACGCTGCAGGGCCCCGAGGGCAAGAGCATCCTCGAACGCCGCGCCGCGAAATTCAACCCGATCATCAAGCTCCGCTCTGACTTCAACGACCAGACCGCCGAGTCCGTCGACGAGGTCCGCTGAACCCCGACGACCGCCACGGGATCTTTTGACGGGAACCTTTCAGGGCGCGGCTTGTCTCTCACCGCGCAGTCAGCGAAGATAAGCCCGATCGGCGTGGCCCTCGCCACGCGCCTTCAAACTCCCAGGAGTCTCCCATGACCCGAAGCATCCTCCGCCTCCTCCCGCTCGCCCTCGCCCTCGGCTCCGTCGGCCTCTACGCGCCCCACGCGCGCGCCGCCGACGACACCACGAACGCCACGAGCGACGTGGACGAGAGCAGCGGCCGCAAGATCTCCTACAAGTCGAAGACCGAGATCGACTTCGAAGGCCTCGACGTCGAAGGCGAGATGGTCAAGCCCTCCTCGGCGCTCGTGCTCGACCGCAAGAAGGCCAGCTTCAACCCGCTCATCAAGATGCGCGAGAACTTCAACCCCGAGATGGAAGAGTCCATCGACGAAGTCCGCTAGTCGGCTTCGCCCCCACGCCGGGGTTCCGCACCGCACCGTCCATCCGCTCGCCCTCCGGCGAGAGGCCCGATTCGCACCGCCCATTCAGAGGTCCAAACGATGGCTTCCACGTCCCTCACCCTCACCTTCGAGATCTTCAACAGCGGCGAATTCTTGCGCCGCGAAGAGCTCAATGCGGAGAGCGTCACCATCGGCAAGGGCCCGGCGGCCATGCTGCGCATCGAGTCGGACTCGCTCTCCGACCTCCACGCGGTGCTGAACGTGAACGAGGACGGCACGGTGCAGCTCCTCGACCTCGTGGGCGACAACGCGACGACGGTCAACGGGAACGCTGTCAGCAACGTGACGATCGCCAGCGGCGACACCATCGGGTTCGGTGGCATTCGCGTCGTCGTCCGCATCACGGATGATGCGGCGTTCGCGGAGGACGAGGAGAAGACCCGCGTGGACGTCCCCGGGCCGCACGACGACGCGACCGACCCAGGCCCGGCGCGCGAGACGCACGAGCTTGGCGAGGACGAGCCCGAAGAGGACGTCATGTCCTTCGTCATGCGCGCCGCCGCCTCCGCGAACGACAGTGGCGCTGACCGGTCGCAGGGCCGGATGCTCGAAGTGGCGCAGGTGTTCGGCGATTCCGTCGTGGACATGAAGATCTTCTCGCGCAACCAGCGCGTCACGCTCGGCACGGACGTCATCGGCGTCACGCCGGATCCCGCCAAGTCCGGCCAGGCGTTCTTCGTCCCCGTCGAACTGCTGCCGGCGCAGTCCTACCCGCTGTTCACCTTCGTTGGCACCGGCTGGGAAGCGAACATCCACGACAAGTGGGGCGGGTTCGTGGACATCGGCGAGACGCGCTACTCGTTCGACGACCTCGTCTCCAGCGGCCGCGCCAAGAAGCAGGGCCAGTCCTACATGGTGCAGATCGGCGACGATGCCCGGCTCGTCGTCGACATGGGCTACACGATCTTCGTCGCCCACCAGGTGTTCCCGGGCAAGAAGGGCGCTGCGCGCGAGCCCTTCAACGTCGACTGGCCGCTGCTGGCGATCCTCGGCTTCGTGGCGTTCGTCGGCGTGATGTTCGGCATCGCGCTCGCCGTCGTGCCGCCCCCGCCGGAAGACTCCAGCCTCTCCCTCGACCAGCACATGGTGGACCTGCTCCTCGAGAAGAAGGAAGAGATCCACGACAAGAAGCCCGACGCGAACCCGGACGCCGGCGAAGGCGCGAAGGCCAAGAAGGAAGAGGGCAAGGTCGGCAAGAAAGACGCGAAGATGGAGAAGGCCAAGGGCGACAAGGTCCAGCTCCAGAAGCAGCAGTTGGACCGCGAGATCGCGCAGAACGCCGGTATCCTCGGCGCGCTGCGTGACGACTCGACGCTCGACTCCGCGCTCGGCGCCACGGGCCTGAACGCCAACATGATGAGCGGCATCGGCGGCCTCATTGGTTCCAAGGGCACCCAGATGGGCGCTGGCGGCCTCGGCGCACGTGGCGGCGGTCTCGGCGGCGGCGGCACGGCAGACGGCCTCGGCGGCCTCGGCACGAAGGGCCGTGGGTCGGGCTCTTCCGGCTACGGGGCTGGCGGCGGCCAGTTCGGGTCCAAGGGAGAGGGCGGCATCGGCACCGTTGGCGGTGACCCGATCATCCTCGGCGCGCTCGACAAGGCGCTCATCGACGCCGTCATCAAGCGCAACATGGCGGCCATCCGGTACTGCTACCAGAAAGAGCTGGCGAAGAACCCGGCGCTCGGCGGCAAGATCCAGGAGAAGTTCGTCATCGCGAAGGACGGCACGGTCTCCTCGGCGACCACCGGCACGTCCACGATGAACAACCCCGCGGTCGAGAGCTGCATCAACGGGCGCTTCCAGAAGTTCCAGTTCCCGGAGCCCAAGGGCGGCGGCATCGTCATCGTCAAGTACCCGTTCATCTTCTCGCCCGGGTAGGCGCAGCGGGGCTGGAAAGGCCAGGTTCAGGGCCGGGAGCGCGAGTTCCCGGCCCTTCGCCGTTTTGGCGCCCGGGGGCCATTGCTGGCGCTGGGCAAACATTCACTTCGTAAGTGGCTGAAAGCGCGCGATTGGCGAGAGCAATGGCCCCCCGCGCGGCGTTCCCCGCACGTTCGGTGCCGGCTGCCGTACTCGGCGGCTGGCGGCGAACGTGGCCTCGGAACGCCGAAAAATCAACGCCGATCCTGGCGCGGTCGGGCGTCCGCGCCCGACGCGGAGCCGCCGGCCGGAGTACTGCGACGGCGAACGCCGACAAGGCGTTCAGGCGGCGTAGCCCGCCCACGGAGGACGCCCGCAAAGGGCGTACGCGAGAGGGGTGTGCCGGGCGCCGGGATCGGCGGCCCCAGGCGAGTTCACAAACCCTTGGCGAACCTACGGGACTCGCGATGGTCGTAGAGAGTGTGCCGGGAACGGCGCGTCACCCGAAACCCCCGAGGCCCCCATGTTCGACGAGCTCGACCCCGACCCCAACCACAGCGATCCCACCGACGGAATGGACGAGCACTCGCTCGCCTTCCTCCTCCGCGCCAATCTGGGGAGCGACCGCCTCGACCCCGCCCTCGCCCGCCCCGGCAACCCGCGCAAGCTCGAGATCGTCGCGTTCGTCGGCGAAGAAGTGTTCGACGTCCAGCAGATCCCGGTCGACTGCACCGGCGTCGAGCTCGGCTGCGACAGCCTCGACCCCACCGCGCCCTCGCTGATCCGCCGCTCCGGTTCAGGCGGCGACGCGAATGCCGGCGCCTTCCCCCGCCTCCAGCACGACGCTCGCGGCTGGGTCTTCCTCCCCACCTTCGACATCGTCGCCTACGTCGACGTCGCCGATGCCACCAGCGACCCCGTCCGCCGCCCGGTCAGCGGGGAGACCGTCCTCGGCCGCGACGACCGGCTGCTGGTCGAGATCGGCGCGGTCATCTACGTGATCCAGGAGGTGCAGCCTGCGCGGCGCGTGCCCGGCGAGCCCGTGTCCGTCGACACGCCGATGATGTCGCTGCTGTCGTTCCTCGGCGCCGGTGCAGCGATGTTCGGCTACGCCCTCGGCGTCGTACCCCCACCGCCTGAGTCGTCCCTGGTCGACGGCGAAAAGGTGGCTGCGATCCTGAACCTCATGCGGATCCCGCCGCCGCCGCCGGCTGTCGCCCATCCGGCGGGTCCGGCAGTCGGCAAGCACAAGGGCGCCGAGGGCGTCGCACCGCGCGGGCCCAAAGGCCGCGACAGCACGAAGGCCCCGAGGAACCCCGGCCTGACTGTGTTTCAGGCCCTCGACGCGACCCTTCAGAGCATCGAGGGCAGCGACCTCCCCGGGTCCATCCTCAACGCCGCTAGCGTCCTCCACGGGCGGCCGACGAGCAACGGCAAGGATGGATTCAGCGTTCGCGGCGACGAGATCGGTGGCGGTGGCCATACCGACAGCGTCGGCTGGGTGCTGACCACGAACGACGGCCCCGACTCGTCCCTGGGCCACCTCATCGGCGAAAAGCAGGACGGGAAGGTCGTGCCGGCCGGCGAGCCGATCACCCTCGGCGGCCTCGACCCGGCCGAGATCGACCGCGTCATCAAGCACAACATGGCGTCCATCCGGTATTGTTACCAGAAGGAGCTGCAGTCCCACCCCGGGATCGGTGGCAAGATCAGCGTCAAGTTCACCATCGCGGGCGACGGCAGCGTCTCCTCGGCGACAACCCGGCCCGTCACGCCGATGCCTGCGGTGGAAGCCTGCTTGACCGCGCGTTTTCTCCACATGCGGTTCCCGGAGCCCAAGGGCAAGGGGATGGTGCTGGTGACCTACCCGTTCGTGTTCAGCGAGTAGCCTCCGACCAGCGCCTACTCGACCCGATCGAACCGGACGCCCGGCTCTTTCTTGTCCGGCATGGCGACGGACTCGGCGAACGCTTCGGCGGCCGTCGGGTCGATCTCGAACCAGGTCTCGCGCTCGCGGATGTCGATGCGGCCGATGGCCATGCGGTCCACACGGCCGCGTCGGCAGAACAGCGGCACGAGCCAGAATGGCTCGGCGTTGTGCTTGAATCCGCGGTTGACCTTGAACATCGCGGGTCCGCCGGGGCGACGGCCCTCAAGCTGGGGACGGGCGGGTGGGCGCGCCTCGGGCTCGGCGGGCGGGTGGGGGCGGTCGAAGCTGCGGGCGGGAGGGCGCTGGCCGCCGTCAGGGCGGTCGTCGCGGGGGCGGTCGACGCTGCGGGTGGGCGGGCGCTGGCCGCCGTCGGGGCGGTCGTCGCGTTGGGGACGGTCGTCGCGAGGGCGGTCGAAGCTGCGGGTGGGCGGGCGCTGGCCGGCGTCGGGCGCGGGACGATCGGGACGATCGAAGCCGCGGGCGGGCCGGTCGTCGCGTGGGCGTTCGTCGCGGTCGAGGGCGACGGGGCGACGATCGGTGCGGTCGTCGCGGGGGCGGTCGTCGCGGGGGCGGTCGTCGCGGGGGCGGTCGTTTTGCGGGCGGTCGAAGCGCGGATCGGGCTGGCTGCGGTGGGGCTCGAAGCCCTGAGGTTCGAAGCGGCGACCCTGCTGGAACTCCCGCGGCGCGAGGGCGGGGCGCTGGGCGGCCCTGCCGAGCGCGAACGTCTCCGGAAGCTCCTCGGGAGTTGGCAACTGCAACCGGTACGAGGCCACGAGCGAGGCGACAAGCGCGGCGGGCGAGTGCTCGGCGAGCAGCTTCTCGGCGAGCTTCACGTCCTCGGGGTTCATGTTTGCGACGTCGCCAAGGCCCGCGAGCACGGACTGGCCCAGACGTCCCTCGTCCAACGCCGCGATCGCCTCGGGACGCGGGGGCATGCGGCGCTCGGGCTGCACGCGCGCCTGGTCAAAAAGCCGATCCGCGGCGCGACGGCGTGACGCGGCGACGAGCACCACGGCGATGCCCTTTCGCCCCGCACGCCCGGTCCGGCCGCTCCGGTGGGTAAAGCTCTCGACATCATGCGGCAGGTCCGCGTGGATCACCAGGTCCAACGTGGGAAGATCGATGCCGCGCGCGGCCACGTTCGTCGCCACCAGCACCCTCGCCCGTCCATCCCGAACCGCCGCGAGCGCCCGGCTGCGCTCCGCCTGGCCAAGGTCGCCCGACAGCACTGCCGCCGAAAACCCACGCTCCGACAGCATCGCGTGCATGCGGTGCACGGTCTCGCGCGTGTGGCAGAAGACCAGCGCCGCGCGGGAGTCGTAGTGCCGCAGGACGTTGACGACGACCGCCTCACGCTCGCGCGGGGCATGCAGCATCGCGACCCACTCGATGTCCGCGTGGGGTTCGCGCGCGTCCGAGAGCGCAAGCCGCAACGGCGTGCGCGTGTACTCCTCGGCCAGCGCCACGGCGACGGGCGGAAAGGTGGCCGAGAAAAGCAGCGTCTGCCGTTCCTTCGGACAGGCCTGCAGGATGACCTCCAGCTCGTCGCGAAAGCCCATGTCGAGCATCTCGTCCGCTTCGTCGAGCACCACGGCCGCGAGCGCGTCCAGCCGCAGGTTCTTGCGGGTGATGTGGTCGCAGAGCCGCCCGGGCGTCCCCACGACGATCTCGGCACCCGCGCCAAGCTGCATCGACTCGCGGCGCGGGTCCATCCCGCCCACGCACGCCACCACGCGCAGCCCCGGCGACCCCGGTCCACCACCAAAAAGCCAAGAAAGTTCCTTTGCAACCTGCATCGCCAGCTCGCGCGTCGGGCACACCACCAGGGCACCCGGCTTGCCCTTTCGCTCCAGCAGCGGTGCCATCCGCAGGCCGAACGCGACGGTCTTGCCCGAGCCCGTGCGCGCGGAGACGAGCAGGTCACGACCGGCCTCGGCGGCCAGAACTGCCGCCTGCACCGGCGTAAGCTCGGTGAACCCGCGCCCAGCCAGCGTCGCAGCCAGCACCGGCGGCAGGGTGGCGAACGGCGTGCCCGGCGAGGCGCTCTCGCTCGGGACGGGGGAGGGAGGCCGTTCGGTTTCAGACATGGCGGGCGGATAGCCCAAAACTCCAAAAACTCAACCCGCCGGCGCGACCGCGCCAATCTCGGCCGCCGCCAACCGCTCGGCGAGCGCGACGATCGAGAGCGGTGCGCAGCCCTCCGCCTTGTTGTTCACGACCACCCACGCCGCCTTGGCGCCCCGGATCACCTCGACGACGCCATCACGCCCAGTCGGATCGGGCGCCTTGAGCACGTTGAACGGGCTGTAATCGTCCTTCGCGTCTTCATAGTTCAGGCCCGGGTGGAGCATCCACCGCACGACGCGCTCGGGCCGGTCCAGCGCCCGCGTCCGCTTCGCCTGCTCCACCACCGACGGCATCCCCGCCCAGCCAACCAGCGCCGGCAGGACATTCTCCGCCTCCAACGCCGCAGCGTACGCGGGGGTCAGCGCACCCGCGTTGCGCACCTCGACGGCGTAGCGCCATCGTCCGCGCGGCAAGGCGCCGAGAAAGTGCCGTAGCTTCGCCGGAAAGTCAAATCCCCGCTGCCCAAGGTCGGCCTGCGGCGGGAACGGAAACAGCAGCACGCCCTCGCCCAACCCCTCGATGAACGGCCGCACGACCTCGTCCAACGCGTACTGCACATCGAGAAAGCGAGGATTCAACTGGCCCGCGCGCGCACCGTACCGCGGGTGCTTCGGGAACCGCGCAACCGTCAGGTCCTCGTGCGCCTTCACCAGAAAGCTGAAATCGCCGGGCACCTGCGCCTGCATCGACGCAAATTCGGATGCTGGAATGGGGCGATACCACGTCCGGTCAATGCCGACGGTCTGGAGCAGCGGGTGCGTCGCGTACGCCGCGAGCCCCTCCCGCACGAGCCGATCCATCGAATATCGGCCACCCCAGATCGGCCACCCCGGAAACGTCCACGACGACGTGCCCATGCGGATCCCCGCGGGGATCTGCGCGGCAATCTCCGCCATCCGCGGCGGGAAGTCGACGAGGTGGACCGGGGCCGGCCGGCTGGCCGAAAACAGCGGCTGCTGCTCGTCTACGGTCCACTTGTCGATCGGCGGGGGCTCGCCGGTTACCGCCCGTTCGAGCTCGGGAAACAGGCCAAGCTGCCCCGGAGGACGCGGCTTCATCGGACCCTTTCGCGGCCGCTCACCGCGGCGCCAGGAACCGGGTGAACGCCGCGATGGCCTCCGGCGAGGAAAGGCGACGGACGAACTCGGCGCCCTCGCGTGACATCGCGGCGGACAACGCCGCACGTTGCGGTCCGCGCAGCAGCTCCTTGGCGGCGCGCACAGCTGCCGGCGCTTTCTTCGCGAGGGCGGCGCAACGCTCTCGGGCAAGGGCGTCCAGCGCATCGGCGGGAACGACGGCGTTCACGAGCCCACCGCGCAGGGCCTCCTCGGCCGAGAACGCGTCGCCCAGCAACAGCCACTCCGCTGCCCGCGCGTGGCCAACGAGCAGGGGGAGGAGGTACGAGCTGCCGCCTTCGGGCGTCAACCCGAGGTTGACGAACGGCATCTGGAACCGGGCGCGGTCGGAGCAGTAGACGAGGTCGCAATGCAGCAAAAGGGTCGTGCCGAGGCCAATGGCGATACCGTCGACAGCGGCGACCAGCGGCTTGGGGAACGTCGCGAGGGCCCGCAGGACGCGGAAGACGGGCGAGTCCTCACCGGCGGGCGGGTGCTGGAGGAAGTCGGCGAGGTCATTTCCCGCCGTGAAGCAGCCGGCGGTACCCGTGACGAGGACGACGTGGACGCTGTCGTCCGCCGCGGCGACGGCCAGCGCGTCAGCAAAATCGGTGTACATCGCCTCGGTCAGCGCGTTCTTCTTCTTCGGGCGGTCAAACGCGACGACGGTGACCTCGCCTCGCTCGACGCGGATGTTGCTCGGGTCGGACATGGTCGCTCCGCAGGCGCCTTATCAAGGAGGCGCTGCGAACTGCGGGCGGACGCGAAGGTTTGGCGGGCGGCGTCTTCGCCGGCTGGCGGGGTTCGTGGCCTTGGAACGGTGAGAATTGACCGCCGATGCCGGCGCGAGGTGTGCCGAGCGCCGGGATCGGCGGCGTCGACCGTCCTTCGGGCGGCTCGCTCCCGACCGGCAGCATACGAAAACGGACGACGTCACTTTTCGCACATTCGCTGCGCTCATGTGCGAAAAGCTGACATCGTCCGTTTGCGTACGCGGCCGCCGCCCCCTCACCTGCCACCCCTCCCCCAGCCCCGCCGGGGTAGACTCCCCCATGCGCGCCCGTCGCCTCGCCATCGCCTTCATCGCCCTGGGCGCGCCCCTTTTGTCGTCCTGCGTCGAGTACAACCTCGGGAAGGGCAACAAGACGCCCGACGGCGCCACGCCCGATATCAGCGTCGACCCCGTCGCCATCGCCACGACCGTCTGCGCCGCCCCCTACGACGACGCCGTGGTCGCCACCAACGACGGTGATGGCCCGCTCACGATCTCCGCCGTCACCACCACCGGCTCCTGGACGGCGACCGCTACGGTCCCCGTGACGCTGAACGGCGGCGAGGGGCTACGCATTCCGGTCCAAGGCAGCGGCGACGGCGAATTGGACATCACCAGCGACGATCCCGATGAGGGCGTCGTGGCCGTGCCTCTCTCCGCGGCCGTCGATGCGCCACCAACCGCGACGATCACCAGTCCGGCGGACGCCACCGTCCTCGCCGAGCCCGCCGCCGACCAGACGCTCACCGGGACCGTGGCCGACGCCGATGACGCTGTGGTCGACGTCATCTGGGCGATCGACGGCAACCCCATCGCCAGCAGCAGCGTTCCTGTTGGCGACGTGACCGCGCTCTGGCCGGCGCCGACGCCCGGCAACCACACCGTCACCCTCTCCGTCGCCGACGCCTGCTCCTCTGCCAGCAGCACGGTCGCAGCCTGCCAGGACCAGACCACGACCACGGAGAACCTGGGCATCTCCGCCTGGCATTACGAGGGCTCGGCGTACTGGGACGGCCCGAACGACGACCTCGTGCTGACCGACGCGCTCCAGGATCAAGTCGGCACCGCGTTCGACACCAGCGCGGCCGTCTCCGGCGGTGCTGTCGACATCGACTTTGACTTCTACATCGGCGATGGCACGGGGGCCGACGGCATCTCGCTGACCGCCCTCGACACCTCGCGCATGTCGACCTACCTGGGCGGCAGCGGCTGTGGCATGGGCTACGGCGGAAATGCCGGTTGTACCGCCGGTCCCGCGCTCCCCGGGTGGAGCATCGAGGTCGACACCTACTACAACGAGGGCTACGACCCCACGCCCGATGACCACGTCGCGTTCACCTTCGACGGCGACGTCGACAACCCCGCCGTCTGGGCCGCGCTCCCCGAAATGGAAGACACCGGCTGGCACACCATGAGCGTCCACGTCGCGAGCCCGCACGTGACCGTGGCCATCGACGGCACGACCTACCTCGACGCGGACCTAGGCGGATCCTTCGCTTTTCCCGCCTACGTCGGGTTCACGGCCGGCACGGGTGGCGACACGAACCGCCACCTGATCCGCGCGCTGACCGTCACGAACCGGGCCTGCGAATAGCTGGCTCGGCTGGCCGCCTGCTTCGACGGGACCTCGTCGCTGTCTACCTGATCGCGCTCGTCTGGCACGTGGCCTGGGCGAGCGTGACCCCCGGCCCATTTGACTGGGACGTGTCCTACTACCTTGGCGTCGCCCAGCGGATCGCAGCACACCCCCTGGCACCGGCGACCACGGACGCGGTGTGGAACCTGGGTTGGCTGCCCCCGATGTTGACGCACCCGGCGGACCTGCACTGGATGCCCCTGCCCTCGCGCGTGGTGGTCCCGGCGCTCTGGATCGGCGGTGTCGTCGGGGCGACGCCGTGGCACGCCGCGCAGGGGATGACGGCGGCGTTGGCTGCGGTCGTCGCCGTTCTGGCGACCGTGGCGGCGGCGCGGGTGGGCGCGGCGCGTGGCGTTTGCATTATCGCGGGGTTGGTGGCCGGGAGTGGGCTCGGGTATGTCCGCTACTTTTCCATCCCCGACTCGATGGCGCTGTACGCAGTCGCAGCGGGCGTGGCGTGGCTGGCGGCCGGTGGCTTGGGTTGGACGCGGGGACGCGCCCTTGCCTGCGCCGCGGCCTGCATGATGGCGGCGTTGACACGCGCTGAGGGCGCGCTGGTCGGCGTCGCCGTCGTGTTCGCCTCTGGCGTTCACCCAAAGCAGTCGCGCGTCGGCCGCATGGTGGCCGGCGCATGCGGCCCGATCGCTGCGATGGCCTGGGCGGCGCGTTGCGAGCTGCTCGTCGGCGAGGGCTACTCGGCGTTGCGAGCGCATATCCTCGATGCGACCGGAGCCGAAGGCTGGCTATCCCCCGGCACGCTCCCGTCGTTGGGGCTCGCCTCTCGCGTCGACCTCCTCGTCGCCCACGCCGCCGACCTCGGCAAGACCCCCATCGCCGCTGGGGCCATCCTCCTCCCCGTCGCCCTCGGAGGGCTCCTCCTGGTCGCGCGCCCATCCCTCACCGGGACCGGTCGATTCGCAGCCGCCCCCGCCGTCTATGCCATGCTCGCCCCGGTCGTCCTGTACCTCGGCGCACCCTCGGCCGCGATCGAGGGCTCGGTCTTTCGCAGCCTCGCAGCGCTCATGAGCCCGGCCGTGGCCGTCATGGTCGTGGGGCTCTCCCGAGCATCTACGAGGTTTCACCCAGTCTTCTTCCCCGCCCTGTACGGCGCAGCGCAGATCGCCCTCGTTACGGCCATCGGCATGAAGAGCCAGCAGTTCAGCACGCCGTTTCCGGACTGCGCGGCGCTCGATGCCGCGGGCGTCCCCGCCGGCGCCCCCATCCTGTCGTACGATCCACTCGGAACGTCGACCCGTTGTGGGCACCCGGGGGTCGTGCTCGGGCGGGCGACGACCGAACCCCAGGTCGACGATCTCGCCGACCGCTACTCGACCACGTGGGCGCTCACCGCTCCGGCTGACTACCGGTCGTGGACCCGCCGGGCAGACGACGCCGACCTGGCAGGTTGGACGCAGGTCGCGGGCGGCCGCGTGTACAGGCGAGCGAAGTGAGCCAGCCATCACCGGCCCCTTCGGTCCGGTGTTGGCTGTTTATTCTCGTCGCGCCTTGGCTTCCGAGCCGTCACGCGTGTTGGTGACCTCCCTTGACCCGTCCACACCTGCGCAGGTTCCGGCGAGCGCGACCGCTGCTGACCGCGTCGAAGGCACGCTTCGTGCGGGGCACGAAGTCGCGCCTTCTCCTTGGCCAGCCAACAATGGCGTCCAGCCCAGAACCCGTCGGCCGAAAACGGGTATACTGGCGGGATGCTCACCCTCTCCACGCTCCTCATGGCCGCGCTCGTCTCCCCCGCCAGCGCAGGCACCGTCTTCACCTCGGCGGGCGACGAAACGCTGCTCGATCTGAACGGGAACTGGCCCCGCGCCTACCTTGATGCGTCCACCGGGGGCTGGGACATGTTCCACGCCGGCGGCGGCGATTTCAAGCTGACGCACGCCGACATGACGTTGACGTTCGACCATACGAACGACAAGGATCTGACCGGTCGGACGGACCTGAAGGACAACGACATCCACCCCTGCCCGGATGGCACGTGGCTGCAGGTCTCGACCGCGGACAGCGTGCCCGACTCGCATGATTCGTGGTTTGCATGGCGGTACGATTCCTCGTTCAACATCAACGCCACCACCACCATCGCGTACGGCGACACCAGCGGCGCCGACTACGTGGACACCCCCGGCGTCTGCGGCGACACGTTCCAGGGCGGCGCCTACTTCTTCAACTCGGACGGCGGCGACACGGCATCCAGCACCGGCGACGTGCCCTCCGTGTTCACGGACATCAACTCGGCTGCCGCAGCGACCGCCTACCACAACCTCGACGGCGCGCCGACGGCGATCGGCTCCTCGATGTTCGAGGACAACGACCACACGCTGTACTTCTGCGGCTTCACCGCCCAGAACCCCCAGTCCCTCATCGTCGGACACTTCGACAGTAGCTACAACCGCCTCGACGCGAACCTCATCCCCGTCACCACCTCGCCGATGGAGGCCTACTTCGCCCAGTCTTCCTTGCGGGTTGGCCAGTACTACATCGTCGCCCACATGATGCGGGACAGCTCCCTGAGCTGGAGCCAGCAGAACGGCGACATCTACCTCTCCGCGTTTGACTCCCACTGGGGCCTGGTCGACCAGATCCAGCTCTCCCACAACGTTGCCCCGGACGGCGGGGTGCAGCCCTTCGTGATCAATGCCAAGGACGGCACCCTGCTGGCGATGTACTCCAAGGACCTGAAGAACTACGCGTTCATCGTCACGTTGGACTCCTCCGTCGACTGGGGCGCGAGCGGCGACACGGACACCGACACGGACACCGACAGCGACACGGACACCGATACCGACACCGACACCGCTACCAACGGTGACAGCGACCAGGGCCAGAACACCGGGGACACCTCGAGCACGCCGATCAAGGGGAGCTGTGGGTGCGCGTCGGCGCCCACCGGCGAAGGCGCTCTCGGGCTGCTCCTGGGCGGGCTGGCGTTGGCGGGCGCGCGGAGGTCTCGGGCAGCCAAGGCGTAAGGAGGACCAGGACCTGGGGCCGGAGGGGGACGCCGGATAGGCGGCCGCCGATTCTGGCGCTCGGAGTACCCCACTCGCGGCCGCCCTTTGCGGGCGTCCTCCGTGGGCGGGCTACGCCGCCTGAACGCCTTGTCGGCGTTCGCCGTCGCAGTGCTCCGGCCGGCGGCTCCGCGTCGGGCGCGGA
>CAIMSU010000335.1 GCA_903844155.1 uncultured Pseudomonadota bacterium
AGAGAGCATTTCTGGTACATCGGAGATGTACCAGAAATGCTCTCTGCAATTGTGGTAGCTCTTTGGAACGGCGAGGGAGGGGATAGCCACGGAAGACGGCGACTTTCCTCGACCGCCGGCGCTTGGCCGGCCTGGTCTCGGTGGCACTGGGACTTGCCCCCGGCTGTCACACGCTGACCTGCAAAGCCGGACAGCGTGTAGAGCGGGTGGATGACACGATCATCCTGTCCGCCGCCGTCGACCCCATGCGAACGCGCGTGCGACGCCACAGGCCCGGACACCGTTTGAGTCGCCGCGGGGCGGCTACTTCGTCGGAGCCTTGGTCGCCGGGGCCTTGGTCGCGGGAGCGCGGGCGCCCGGGGGCGTTGCGGGGCCGTGGCCGGGGGCGGCGCCCGGTGGCATTGGCATTCCAGGCGGCATTCCACCACCGGGCGGGTGCATGCCCGGAGGGCCGCCGGGGCCATGCGGACCACCGGGGCCACCCGGCGGAGGAGCGGCGTCGCTGCCGGGGGGCTTGGTGGCCCCGGTCGGCGGGCGGACGGGCTTGGCTTTCTCGGGCGGGGTCTTGCCGGCGAGGATGTCGTCGACGTCGCCGTTGGCGTCCTCGGCGGGGCCGCGGGAGAGCTTGACCAGGCCGCGGGTGAATTCGCCGCGGGCGTACCAGTCGTCGCCGTTGTGGAGGACGTGGATCGTCTCGTCCGGCTTGCCGTCGGCGCGCAGGGTCAGGTCAAACGCGGGCTCCAGCGTGGTCGGTTCGTCACCGTCCTGCACGTACGCGGTCGACTTGAGCTTGAGCGCGGTGTCCATCCAATTGGCGAACGTGACATCCTTGGCGGTCGGCGCGGGCGCGGGCGTGCCGTCGGCCAACGGTGCGGCGGGCGGAGGCGGCGCGCCTTCGCGATCCCACTCGGCAGCGGCCTTGTCGTCCTTGTTCTTGTGCGTCCATGTCACCGAATCGGCGCCCTGACCAAGGGTGGCGCTGACGATGTCCTCGGGCTTTCGGTCCGTGAGGCCGCGCTCGGGCAGGCGCGTGGCGGCGAACTTGAATGCCTTGAAGACTTCGTCGTCGACGACGTAGACGTGGCCCGAGGCGGCCTCCTTGACGTACCGGTTCTTGGTCCCGTAGGTCTCGCCGCCGAGCTGCAGGGCGCGGTCCTTGCCACCCGAGGTGACCGTGAGGCTGGTGTCCGGCGCCGTCAAACCGAACGACTCGATCTTGTCCGCCGGAACGTCGTCCAGCGACCGAACGGCCATGAGCGGCGTGAGCGAGTCGACAAGCTTGTCGTCACCGCCGCCGGCCTTGAACTTCGTGACCTTGGTCTCAGACGAGTCCATCATCGATCCCGGCTTGGACGGGTCCGGGATCTTCTTCTTCTTGTTCTCGGTGACCGTCACCCACCCGTACGTTCCAAGGCCGTCGGTGCGGCGCTCGTACTCGACATCCAGATCCGGCCCCTTGTAGCTGGCCTTCTGGAGGTCATCCTTCTTCCCGTCGATGAGGACGGTGCCGGTCAGCACCTTCTCCTCGCCGTGCGTGTAGCGCTGCCAGGAAAAGCCCATCGCGACCACGAGGATCACGCCAAAGATCGTCACGGACCTCATTGTTCATTCCCCTTGGCGCGGCGCGCCCGTACGCGGAGCAGGCCGCCGAGCAGGACGAGCAGCGGCACGAGGATGCTGGTCCCGTAGAACCACATCGCCTCGCCCTCCTTCGTGTGTTGGATCTTGATGTCTTCCTCGTCTTCCGTCTCGCCTGTCAGGGCCGGATCCTGCGTGAGCCAGCCGATCGTGGAGACGAGATAGATCGCGTTCGCCTGGTTCTTCAGGATGGCGTTGGACATCCAGGTGGAGTCGCCGATCACCGCCGTTCGCCACTCCTTGCCGCCGTCAGCGGGCCCGCTCGCCACGTCTGCGATCTCGTAGCCGCCGCGCTTTTCGCCCGTCATCGGGATCTTCCCGTCCTTGCCGGCGACGGGGTCCTTGTCGAACTCGTAGTTCGCGTTGGTGTCCGCCCACCACTCGGGCATGCCCTTCATGATGTTCGTGACCTTGCCCGGGTGATCCTGCAATTCCAGCAAGCCCCCGACGCCCGGTGAGATGAACGTGGCCTGTGCCGCGTTCTTCGACAAGGTGGTCACCGACTCGTGCGAGGAGAACTTGTTCGTGCCGACGAAGGCCCGGTCCGTTGGCCCACCCGTCACGCGAAGGTAGGCCTTGTCCGAGAGCAGGGGCTGGTCGTTGAAGCCGACGCCGGCCAGGGCCGCGACGTTCGGGTCACTCACGTCGTCGGGGCCCGAGGCGGGCTCCATCGCGATGAACGTGGCCCCGCCGCGGTCGCGGTAGGCCTGCAACGCCTTGATCTCCTCAGGGAGAAAGAGGCGCTTCGGACCCGCGATGATGACGAGCCCCGCGTCATCCGGAACGGCCTGCGCCAACCCCGTCTCGACGCTCAGCTCCTTCACCTTGAAGTTCAGGCCTTCAAGCACCTTCTTCGCGAGGTCGATGTTCGTGAACTCGTCTGGCGCGTTCTTCCAGTACAGCTCGTCGTGGCCCACCGTGAAGTAGATCGTGCGCTTCTCACGCGCGATCTTCAACAGCGCGGTCTGCACCTTGCTGTCGAGCTTCCGGAGGTCCTTCTTGGCTTTGTCGATGTCGTCGTCGAGCTTGATCGACTCGGTCTGCTCGTCGTCGCCCTCGCCCTTCACGAACACGATCGTCCCGTTGTCCTTGACCTTCCAGGCCTTGGCCTGGTCGACGTCCATGGTCTGGTCCATGACCTCCACGGTGAGGTTCGCTCCGGCGAGATCATCGAAGTACGGGCGTACCTCGCGGAGAACCTCGCTGGACGGCGGGAAGAAGAGGACGACGCGCAGCGGGGCGGTGAGGCTGTCGATGGCGGCCCGCGTGGAGCTGCCGACGGCGGTGGTCTTGAAGAACCCGTAGTCGAACCGCTTGTTGTTCGACGTCGCCAGGTAGTTGATCGGGAACAGCATCCCGATCCCGAGCGCGACCGCGAGGCCGCCCTCCAGCGCATTGCGCAGGCGCCCGGGGTGCACGCTGTGCGGGCTCGCCGAAAGCGTGCCGTCGATGGCGAGAGCGGGGAGCGCGCCGACGAACCAGACCAGCGGGATCAGCGCCTGCAGCCCCACCGTGACGTGGGTGGCTGTCGTCGGGTCCAGGCCCAGCATCGCCAGGTTGTCCTTGAGCGAAGCGACATAGAAGAGGACCGACGACATCGAGAGGCCGAAGAACGCCAGGGCGAGCTGCGTCGCGCTGGGGTGCCGACTCCACGAGCGCGCGCGCATCGCCAGGGCGGTGAGCACGAGCACGAGGCCGATGCCGTTGAGGGACCACCGCACCGGCGGATTGCCGTCGAACATCCGCTCGGCGAGGAAGATCAGGAAGCTCCCGATCAGATACAACATTCCGGCGGAGCTCATTCCCACCTCCGGGCGACCAGCGAGCGGGTGGCGAGGAGCAGGAAGGCGAAGCTGACGGAGACGAAGAACACGACGCCCTCGGTGTTGATGCGGCCCTCCTCGAAGGGCGCAAGCTGCTTGTCAAAGAACGCGACGTACGCGATCAGATCCTTGAACGGTGGGTCGAGCACCCGCGAGAGCATCCAGGACACCACGAAGAAGACCGTGATCACGGCCGCGATCACCAGCGAGAGGAGCTGGTTGCGCGAGATGGCCGAGGCCCAGGTGCCGATCGCGATGCCCGCCGCGCCCATCAGGAACGTCCCGAAGTAGCCGACAGCGATCTGCTCGGGGCTCACCTTGCCGTTCACGAAGATCATCGCCGGCATGTACGTGGTGAGCACCAACAGGACCGTCAGGAACATGAGGCCCGACAGGTACTTGCCCAACACGGCCTGCGTCTCCGAGAGCGGCGAGGACTCCAGCAGCACCATGGTGCCCGTCTGGCGCTCCTCGGCGAAGAGTCGCATCGTGGTGAACACCCCCGCGATCAGCACCACGCCGCCGGTGAGCAGGAAGAAGTCCGAGAGGACCTCCGCCGAATACCGGGGGGTGGCCGACATCCCCTTCACCTGAAACAGCAACCCGTCGATGAGCAACGTCAACGACAGGATCACGCAGCCCCACCACGTGTTGACGAACGCCGAAAAATCGCGGCGCGCGATCAGCCAGATACCGCTCACTGGACCTCCTTGGTCAGCCCGAGGA
This sequence comes from uncultured Pseudomonadota bacterium, assembly GCA_903844155.1. Taxonomy (GTDB): domain Bacteria; phylum Myxococcota_A; class UBA796; order UBA796; family SXON01; genus CAIUMM01. The sequence continues at coordinate 4,188 of CAIMSU010000335.1, forward strand.
AGATCTGCTCGAGCTCCCCCTCGTCTTCAATCATGCGGCGTACGCCGACGTTGTTGTCAACCAACGCTTTCACGAGGTTCTCGCGGGAGTCTCCGCGGGCGCTCTGCGGCAGCGTCAAGTGGGCGCGGATGAGCCCGCCGGACTCCTCGCGCTGCTCGACGACCTTCGCACCCGTCGCTCCAATCGCCCGAGCGATCGCATCCAATTCGCCTCGAACGACCACGGTCACCCGGCTTCCGCCGCCGGCGCTCGCGGCCAGCTCGGCTTCGGTGCCCTGCGCGACAATCTTGCCGCCGTTCAGCACGATCAACCGGTCACACGTCTCGGAGATCTCCGAGAGGATGTGGGAGCTGATGATGACCGTCGCGCCCTTGGCGAGATCCCGGATGACCTGGCGCATCTCGACGATCTGTTTGGGGTCGAGGCCGGAGATCGGCTCGTCGAGGATGACGACCGACGGCGAGTGGATGATGGCCTGCGCGATGCCGCAGCGCTTGCGGTAGCCGTGCGAGAGCTCGCCGATGACTTGATGCTGGCGCGCGGTGAGCTGCGCCAGCGCGAGGACGCCGTCGAGCCGTGCCTCAACGTCCTTCTTCTTCATCCCCTTGAGTTGCCCGCAGTAGCCGACGAACTCGCGGACCGTCATCTCCTTGTAGAGCGGCGGATCCTCGGGCAGGTAGCCGATGCGGGCGCGAAAGTCGGCGCCGGCATTGACGAGGTCGGCGCCGTCGATGGTGACGGTGCCGCCGGTGGGAACGAGCAGGCCGGCGAGCACCTTCATCGTCGTCGACTTGCCCGCGCCGTTGAGGCCGAGCAGGCCGACGCACTCGTGCTGCTGGATGGTGAACGAGAGGCCTTCGACGGCGCGGCGGTCGCCGTACCAGTGCGAGAGGCCTTCAACCGTGATCATGGGTGGGTTCCGGGGTCTACGGGGAGAAATCGGGCGGGTAGCGGGAAAGCGGGGCCCATCGAGGACGCGCGAAAAACGCAACGGGGCTCGCGGCCGGCCTCCTTAGTCCAACGGCCCCGACCCGCAAGGGGGCGCGCTGTCACGGGTTGTTTATTGTCGCCGTCACCCAGGCCCGCAACATGTCGACGCCAGCGCGCACGTGCCGGGCGGGATCACGCGGGTTGTACCAGCGAAAATAGGTGTGCAGGTCCGCCGGGCGCTCCAGGCCGGAGCGCGTCGTCTCGACCAGGAACGCGGGAATGCCGTAGGTGCCGTAGACGTGGTCCAGCTCCATTCCCTGGCCGCGAAAAAAGAATCCCCAGCGGGATAATTGACGCGGTCGGTAGGCGTGGGCACCCATCGCCGCTTCCATCGCTTCGCCGATCTGCTGGTAGCGTCGCCAGTCGCCGGCGTGCTCGTCCGGCCGGTGCCAGCGTCCGGCCCACGGGTAGTAGATGAACCCGCCGAAGCTGTGAAGCGACAGAAACCCATCAAACGCCGAGTTTCGCGCGGGATGCGCCGGATCTGAGCAGCTCAGATCCGGCGCATCCCGGCTGAGCAGGCCGTCGATAGCCTGCGTCTCCGGCTGCGAGAGCGCGCTCGGCGACGTCGCGTACCTCCCCGGAAGCAGCGCCTTCCAGATCGCGTGACTGTCTCGGTTCACGGCCCAATCGCGGTTGAGATCGACGTGGGCTGCGTTTCCGCGCCGGTACAGGTTCCGGCCGTTGAGCAGATCCCCCTCAACGCGCGCCCGCCCGTCCGCGTTCACGATCGGGACGACGTCCACCTCCACGCCGCCGACGGGGTGCGCGGCATAGTCGAGGAGGAACGCCAGGGCGTCTTCGGTTGGGATCCACTCCATCGCGTGGATGTTCGCGATCAGCAGCAGACGCGCGGTCACTGGGGTTGCTGGGTCGCGCACGGCGAACGCCCAGATCGGCCGGTTCTCGATCGTCGAGCCGATGCGCTCCGGCACGATGACGCCAGGCGCGAGCGCTTCGGCTGCGGCGATCCGCGAGTAGACCTCTGCCGCGAAGTGGTAGGCGGGCTCGGGGTGGGCGACGGGCGGGTGTGCGGCCACCTGATCGGTGAACGGGCTGGCCAGCGCAGTCGTCGCCAGCCACAACAACCCATTCAACGCCGGAACTCCAACGTCAGCGCGCCCTCCGGCACGACGATGAGCCCGATGGTGTAGCCCGTCTCCAGCAACGACTGCGAGCGGGTGAGCGCGAGCGTTCCCCGCACACCGAGCGTGGCGCTCGCAGGGCCGCCGATCCGATAGCCCGCGCCGAGACCAAGCCTCGCCCCGACCGCCCCGATTCGCGCGCGCAGCTCGCTGGAGGTCTCGTCGGCGCTGGCTTGATCCTCCTGGGTGTAGGCGTCGGAGGTGTCGGCTGCCATGGGGAGAACGCCGTAAAGCCCGGCGTCGCCGTACATGTCGATGTGGCCAGGCCCCGCGTCCGCAGGCGGAAGGTAGCGGCGGTAGTCAACGCCCAGCCGCGCCGCGCCGACGCCAGTGAACGAGGTGGAGTCCGAGTAGGTCGCCGATGAGAAGCGCACCATCGCGAAGTCCAGCGCGATCACGTTTCGCTCGTCGTACCAGCCCGCGTAGCAGGTCAGCGGCGGTTGCAGGATGCCGTCGTACTCGCCCGAGAGCGTGCCCGAGAGCTGGTTGTCCTGCTCCCATGCGAGGGCGCCGATGCCCGTGGGGATGAACGCGCCGCCGACGAGGAGGTGCCAGATGACGGGCGTCAATGGACGCCCAACCGCGCGAGGCCGTCGACAGCGGCCTGCAGGCCCGGCTTGGCGGCGAGCGCCTGCTGGTAGGCAGCAACCGCAGCATCAACCTGCCGGATCGCCTCGTACGCCTGCCCGAGGTCGAGCCAGGCGCCGTAGTTCTGGGGCATGAGCGTGATCGTGTTGTGCAACGCGCGAATGGCGATGTCCTGTCGGTTGAGCACGATCGCCGATTCCCCGAGTCCAAACCACGCATAGGCGTTGCACGTGTCCATCGACAGCGCGGCACGGTACTTCGAGACGGCGCCCGAGACGTCCTTCGCGAGCCGCAGGTCGTCGCCGGCCATCACCTGCTTGCGGGCCTCACTGTGGAGCTCGTCCGACGGGGCCTCGCAGTCCTGGGGCGGGTCCTTTGGGAGACCGACGGTGAGCTGGGTCATCGGGTCGGTCTTCCCCGCGGTCGCGGCTGCAGTCGGTACGGGCGGCGCAGCGACAGGGGCGACGACTGGGGTGACGGCTGTGGCGGTTGCTGCTGCCTTTTCGGGGTCGGCGCGGATGTCGTCGTCCGAGAGATCGTCGAAGAGGACGCTGGGTTTCGGCTTGGGCGCTGGGGCGACGGGTGCGGGAGGGACCGGCGCCTGGGCGACGGGCGTGGGAGCGGGCGTTGGCGTCCACGCGGGAGCGGGCGTTGGCGTCCATGTAGCGGCTGACGCCGGCGAAGCGGGCGTGGGGCTCGAGGGCGCAGCCTCTGCAGGCGCCACCTGAACGGAGAGCGATTTCCCGCCGACGACGACGATCAGGCCACCAGGCGTAGCCGCAGACGCTGTCGGGCTGCTGGATGGCGCCACGTAGGGGGCGGGTCGCTTGGGGCCCGGCGCTCCTCGAAGCTGGGCTGCGGTGGGTCCCGCACCCGTCGCACAGTCGGTCACCCGCCCGGCGTCTGCGTCAAAGCACAAGCCCACCGGCAGTTGGCAGTTCTTCGCGAAGCACGCCCACTGTGCCGAGCTGGACTTCGCGGCGTCTCCGGCGGACGGTGCCGTGGCGTAGACCGCGGTGTGGCCGTCGTCAAAAAATCCACGTCCATCGCACGACATCACGAACAGGCCGGAGGCGCGCCAGGCGTTCCCCTCCTTCGTCACCCGCGTGCCATCCCCGTCGACGTAGATGTCAGTTCCGCAGGCCGGGAGCCCGCTCTGCTGGCAGCATTGCAGGCAGTCCGCCGCACCCGTCGTCGCGGCGAGCGCGGGGCCGGTGAGGTGCAGGACCAGGGCGACGATCGCAAAAACGGGCATTCGTGCCTACTCCACGACCGGATCGCACGTCGCCGGGCCGTCGGCCGACTTCCAGGACGCCGTGAGCACCGTCACCACCCCGCCCGCTGGGCAGGTCACGCTGACGACCGGACAGTTGGTGGTGCCGCAGGAATCGTCGTCGCTGCCGAGGGCCAGGTACGAATAGCAGGGGTTGTCCGCGCCATCGCACACGCGCATGACCGGGTCGCCGGCGCAGGTGCCGTCGCAGCCGCCCGAGCACGCCGACGTGATCGGGGCGCCCGGCGTGCAGGCGTAATTACCGACGTCTGTCCAGCCACAGTCGCGCGTCTCACCGTCGGTGTGGGCTGCGCAGGGCTCGGTCACGGCCGGCAGGTCCTCCGGGTCGACGACCGTGTACGTCGCGTCCGCGGTGTTGTTGGAGTAGTCCAGCTCGGGGATGATGCCTTCGAAGTTCACGGCAGCGTGCACTGTGTAGGTTCCAGCTGGCACATCCGTGATGTCGATCCACTGGCAGGGCAGGTAGCCGCCGTAGGTGTCGGCCCAGCCCTTGGAGATCCCCTGGTTGTTGCAGTTGTAGCGTGCGTGCGCTCGCGCATCGCTCGTCCAGGGCTCGAAGTCTTCGAGGCAGAACGCCTGCTTGTGGCCCTCGGCGGTCTCGTTTCCGCCGCTGTCGAGCAGTGTGTACTTGGCGTAGCCGTCAAAGTGATAGTGCTGGTGGCAGTCCGAGTAGTGAAAGAGGGGGTTGTTCGTCGGGTCTCCGAACTTCAGGTCCGCCGTCCCGTAGTTCGGGGTGGTCAGGTCAAACTCGAGGAGCCGCCGCCAGCCCCCGGTGAGGATGCAGCCCTCCGCGATCGCGCAATCATCGTCGGCAAAATACTGCCATTGCTCAACGAGACCGTCCTGCAGGCGCGCCTGATCGGCGGCCAGATCGGGAAGCGGACAGGCGTCGTTGATCGTCGTGGTGCAGACGGGCGTGTTGGTGGTCTCGCAGCATTCCGTGCAGCACGCGGAGCCGGTGCCGCAGAGGTCGGCAGCCGGGTCGCACGCCGCGCCGAGGGCCAGGGGTGGAGGCGCGGACTCCTGACTGTCCTGCGTGTTCGACGTGCTGTCCTGGTTGGTTCCACCGTTGGAACCGTCCGTATTGGTGTGGCAGGCGAAGAGGACGGCGGCTGACAGGACGAGCACGAGGGGCACCGGGTCGGAACGGCCACCATAGCCCCAAAATGGGCCAGCGGTCAGTAGATGACGATCGTGTAGGAACGTTCGCTGGGCCCCGCGATGGCGACGGCGAGTCCGCCGACGGTGGCGGTGCCCTGCGAGGTTGTGACGGCGCCCACCGCTGGGCCTGTCGCCGTTCCGGAGACCGAGTAGGTCGTGCCGTCGCCCTCGGTGAAGGCCGATGCCATCGCACCCGCGCCCGAGGCGTAGACGTAGACCGTGCGGGCCTTGTCGACGTCGTCGGCGGTCAGGAGGCCCGGGAGGGAACCCGCCACCAGGGTGTCCGGCGCGTCCGTGTACATCGGGACGATGGTGCCGGCCGGTGCGAACACGGCGATGCTGTCCAGCGGCACATCGTGGGTGCCCGTCACCGCCGGGGCCCCCGTCCAGAAGTCATACCAGTTCACGCCCGCGGGCAAGTCCACCTGCCGTGAGACCGCGCCCTCGGTCATGACCGGCGCGACGAGCAGGTCGCCGAGCAACCACGCGTCCGTCCGTCCCCAGTCCTCGGCCGGATAGGTCAGGAAGGGTGCCCGGATCAGCGGCGTGCCGACCGTGGCAGCCTGCGCGGCCAGCCCGCGAAGGTAGGGGATGAGGCGACCGTGGACGTTGGACCACCTCGCGTACAGCGCGAGCGTGTCGGCGTCCGTGTCAAACTGCCAGTTCGTGTCGAGGAACGCGCCGTGATGCGTCCGCATGACCGGCGACATCGCTCCCAGCGTGCACCAGCGCCACCACAGCTCTTTGGTCGACGAGGGGTTGCCGATGGACTGGTAGCCGCCGATGTCCGTGCCGAAGAGGGGCACGCCCGCGATGCCGGCGCCGATGCCGAGCGGGAGGACGGTGGGGAAGCCGTCGTCGGCCTCAAAATCGGTCCGTTGATCGCCGCCCCAGGCTACGGGCGAGATGCCGGGCGAGCCGGTCCAGCCCGAGCGCGTGAACATCACGCCGGTGGTCGTCCCGCCGGCGCCCGTCGCCGAATTTCCACCGTTTGCCGAGCCATTCAGCACCGCGGCGTTGGTCTCCTGCCACCAGATCGGGTAGGCGTTGTGGTCGGTGAGCGCGTTCGCGTATTGCAGGTGCGCGTCTGTCGGCAGCCACTCGCCGAAATCGGCCATCCACCCCGTGAATCCGAGGTCCAGCACGGCTTGCATCTTCGATTCGGCCCACGCGCGGGCGTCGTCCCGGGAGAGGTCCAGAACGCTGGTGGTCGCGAGCGTCATGCCTGTGAACGTGTACGGCGTTCCATCGGCGTTTTGGATGAGGTAGCTGCTTGCCTCGTCCCAGGCGGGTGTGCCCTCCACCACGAACGGCTGGAAGTACGCGAACCACGCGAAGCCCTGCTCCTTGAGCGCCGCGGCCGTCCCCGCGGCGTCCGGGTAGAGCGCCTCGTCGATATCCCAGTTTGGAATCAGGTGATAGCCGTAGGCGCCCTCCTCGCCGCCCTTCCAGTCCTCGGTCCAGATGACGCCGGAGGTGGCGTGCGCGTCCCGAAGTTCGGTGGCGACGGTCGTGACCCGGTCCACACCGCCCACCGCGTCATTCCACGGCGCGAACGCCCAGTCCGGCGGGAGCACCGGGGGCCCGTTCCGCAGGGCGTGCTGCTCGATCGCCTCCATCGGGCTCGCCACGTCCTCGTACAGGATCGCGCTTTTGCCCGACCATACTGCAGCGGACCAGTCGTTCCCGGTGCACAGGTCCATGTCGACGCGGCTCTGGGTGACGATCTCGACGCCAAGCGGCGCGGGCGTGACGAAGAATGGGTCGGGGTAGCTCGACGCGTGCTTCGTGCCGGTCAGAAACCAGTCGCTACCCTGCGAATCCGTCGTCGACTTGCCGATTCCCGGCTCGGAGACCCAGAGCGGGAAGCTCTCGCCGACGTGGTCGACGTCCTCGGCCATCTCGCCGAAGCCGGCAAAATGGTCGTCGCCGGTGCAGGGCATCGCGTAGCGCGTGCGGTTGATCGACGGGTCGGTCGCGGCGACCAGGACGGAGAGCGTGTCATTGCCGAGGTCGGCGACGTTCACCTGGCCGACCGCGTTCCCGTCGGCGTCGTCGAGCTCCCAGGTCCACGAGGGGTCGAGACCGAGCGGTTTTCCGGCGGGCCCGACCTGCGCCCAGGCCACCGTCTCATTGTCGAACTTGTAGGCGCCGGTTTCAAAGGTGACGTCCGCGCTGCCAACCCCGATCTCCAGGCTGATCGAGCCGATGACGTCCGCACCGTCGTCGCGGGAGACGTCGAAGCCCGTGTTCGTCGGCGTGAGCGTCCACGGGCCGACGGTTCGGGGTGTGGCGTGGGAGCAGGCGAGCAGCAGGACCGGGAGGGCGAGGGGGAGACGAGCGGACCGCATCGACGGGTCGTATCCCCGGCGCGCCGTTTCTTGATACCGGGTGCGCGATGGCTGCCTCCGAAGACACGAACGACGGCGATGTCAAGGCGGTGATCGCGGCGAACGACGCGTTCTACCGGGCGTTCGTCGCGCAGGATGCGCTGAGGATGGACCTGGTCTGGGCGGGCCACGCGGGAGACGCCTGCGTACACCCCGGGACCGACGCGGTGATCGGACCGATAAACGTGCAGAACTCGTGGCGGCGTTTGTTCGTGGGGGGTGACCGCCTCAACATCCGGATCTCCGAGCTCCGCGTCGACGTCTACGGGACGGTCGCGAAGGTGCACCTGATCGAGAACGTGAGCGTGGCGACGCCGGTTGCGCTCGGCGCCCGTCGCGAGACGCGGGTGGCGTGCACGAACGTGTTCCTGAAGACAGATGACGGGTGGCGAATGACGCTCCACCATGGTGGCGTGATCGCGGACGATCATGAGCCGGAGCTGGAGCCGGATCCGGACACGAGCGAGTTTAATTAGTTCAGGTGTTGTGGGCTCTTTTGAACCTACGCCCGCTCTGGTCTGCTTGCTTGCCTGGCCGCGCGGGGCGCGGCCGGCCGGCCTAACTTCATTCGGGAGTACCCGAATAAAGTGGGTTTTGTTCGGTCGACCCGGCGAGTACGCCGTGTCACCCTGCAAAACCCCGGCCGGGCTGCGTTCGTAAGGGTGGTCGCGACGTTTCGCGCGCCCGTTCTGGTGTTTGTGCTTGCCTGGCCGCGCGGGGCGCCCCACGCCTGAGCGGTGGGTGCGGTCGCCCGGGCACGCGCGGTCAGCCGTGATCGGCGCCCGTCGGCCGCCCCCCCGCCGCCCCCCCGCCGCTCTCCCGGCCTCGCGCGCGCCGCGCTACGTTGCGCCGATGTTGACCCTGCTCTGTGCTCTGCACGCCTCCCTTGCGCTCGCCGACACTCCCACCGCGGTCGCCCCTGAAGCCACTGCGTCCGACCCCGCCGTAGCGGACGATGGCAACGGTGCCGTCCCCGAGGCCGGGCCCCCGCGCGGGCGGGGTGGTCGACGCCCCCAGGGTGAGAAGCGGCCGCCCCCGGGGGACCACAAGCCCGAGGATTTGTTCCGATTCGGTGGGGACTTCCAGGTCAATTTTGCGGCTGAGCACCTCGAACGCAGCGCTACGGACACCCCGGCCCCACCCGCACCCACGTTCACGATCGCGCACCTTCGGCCTCGCGTGGACATGGACGCGACGCCCTGGCTCGCGCTCCGTGCGTCCGTCGAGATGGCCGATGTGCCCGAGAGCCCGCCTGAGGACCCCCAGATGGTCGGCGATCAGGTGGCCGTCAGCACAGACGTCGCCATCCTGAACCCCTCGATCGACGAGCTCTATCTGAAGCTCCACGCCGGAAACGCGCTCCGCCAGGGCCTGCGGATGGGCGCCGTCCACACCGCGTTCGGCTTGCGCGACGACTACGACCGTTACGACGCGTTCTTCCTCGGCGGTCAGCTGGCCTACATGGAGCCCGAGCGCCGGTTCGGGATCTCGGAGGGCAACGACATCGGCGTGGCATGGCGCGTCGCCTACAAGGACCTCGGCGCGTTGGACCTGCAGCTCCTCAACGGCTCCGGGGTGACAAAGATTGACGCGGATGCGGCGAAGGACATCGTCGCCCGCATCACCCTCTCGCCAACGCAGGGGATCGAGGCGCGGGGCTCGATCATGACGGCCGGAAACGCCACGGATGGTCACACGGATGGCGCCATTTCGCTCCAGCTCAGCGCGGGGCGCTTCCTCCCAGCCGTGAACCCGCGGATCGTCGCCGAGGGGATCCTCTCCCGCACCGTCAGCGCGGGCGTCCGCGACGATCGGATCGCGTGGATGGTGGCAGCGGCTGCGGACGTCCCCGTGCGGAGCAACGTCACCGACCACCTTTCGATCGTCGCCAGCCACTCCCGGTTCGACCCCAAGTTCGTCACCGGCGGCGCGCAGGACGCCTCGGCGTTCGACCAGCAGTGGTACACCGACATCGGCGCGAACCTCTATTGGAACACCGAGGGTCGGCATGATCGCGGCGCCAAGCGGGAACACAAGGAGCATGGCCCGGAAACGACGGCGTACACCGGGCTCACGTTTGAGGACATCGTCCCGCAGAACGCCCAGCTGCCCATCAGCAACAGCATCGTGCTGCAGTGCGGCTTGTCCCGCTAGGGTGGCGGCAGGCGGCCAGCGGCCTGCAGGAGTGTCTCCAGGCGTTGGGTCTGGATCCCATACCGCGCCTTCAACGCGCTGATTTCGGCGACGCGGCGGGGCTGTGAGCCGGCGTTGGCGCTCTTCACGGCGAGGATCATCACGTTCCGGTGGGTGTGCGCGTCCGAGATGAACTCGATGATGCGCGTGTGGTAGCCCTGGGACTCCATCAGCAGCCCCCGCAGGGCATCCGTGAGCATCTGGGAGGCCCGGTCCTTGAATGTGTCATGCTTGAGCATCGGTAATTCGTCGACGGGCGCGCGAAACTGCGGGCGGATCTCCTTCTGGCAGCAGGGCACGACCATCACCACGCTCGCGTCGGCCGCGACGGCTTTGTAGAGCGCGTCGTCCGTCGCGGTGTCGCAGGCGTGGAGGGCTACGAGCACGTCGACAGTGCCGACGTCGTAGTCCTCGGCGCCGGAGGCCACGAACTCAAGGCCGGTGGTGCCGAGGGTGTTGGCGATGCCCGTGCACGTCGCCAGCAGCGCGACGTTGCGGTCGACGCCGACGACCTCGGTCGGCACGTCGACGTGCCGATTGAAATAGTCGTGGAGCGCGAACGTCAGATAGGCCTTGCCGCAGCCGATGTCGACTACGCGAAGCTGGGTTTTCTGGGCCAGGCCCAGCCCGTCGATGGCGTCGTCGAGGAGCTTCACGATGTTCTGGGTCTGCCGGTACTTGTCGGCTTTGTCCGAGCGGATGTGGCCTTCGGGGCTCGTGAGGCCAAGCGCGGCCAGGTAGGGTGCGTCGGCCGGGTCGAGGACGTAGCGCTTCGGGCGGTCGTGGTCCTGGCTGAGCACCTCGTTGAAGCTGGGTTTGTGGCTGGCAAAGCGGGCGACGTGCTTGTTGTTCGTGCGGAGCTCGTGGTCGCCGGTCGTGGTGCAGAGGTTGGCGTTCTCAAACGCCGTCTCCATGAGCGTCCTCACCGCCGTCACGGTGTCCTTGAGCGCGTGATTGACGGTGATGTCACGGGAGGGGTAGCGCAGCCGCACGCTGACGTGGGGCTCGCCTCGGATCGTGACGAGGCGGAGCTGCGCCTGGGTCGCGACATCGCCGCGACCCCGGCTCTTGCTGAGCGTCAGCCGCACGAAGGTCGACGATGACAGGGCGCTGTTCAGCGCGGCGAGCAGGAGATCGACGGGGGCGGGCATCCGGGCGCCTATTCCGTGGGACAGCTCACGCCGGGTCCGCGACGATCTCCGACGTTCGTAGTAGAGTGTCACGTGCGACGAACCCGCTGGCCCTGTCCCCGCCCCGGATTCCTTCTGGCCTGCGCGCTCGCGGCCTGCGCCCACGTCGATCTGGACGGCGATGGCGACAACGCCGCCGCGTCGCCCGGCCCGGCCGCGGGTCCACGGGAGGTCGTCGTCGACCCGTCCGCCCTGTCGACCATCGGGATCGTCGTCGCCCCCGCGCTCGTCGGCCAGCTCCCCCGAAGCCTCGATCTCGCCGGCACCCTCGCGCTCGACCCGGCGCACGAGGCCCGCGCGCCGTCGCCGGTCGGCGGCACGCTGACCCGGATCCTGGTTCACCCCGGCGATGTCGTGACCGCCGGCGAGGCGCTCGCGTGGGTGCGGTCCAGCGACGTCGCCGAGGCTCGTGCAGCCTGGTCGTCCGCCGATGCCAGGCGAATCGCAGCGTTTGCCCGTCGTGATCGCCTGAAGTTGCTGCTGACTGGCGGGGGCGCATCGCAAGCCCAGCTCCTGGACGCCGAAGCCGGGCTGGCCGACGCGAACGGGGCGACGGATGCCGCTGCGGCCCGGCTCGCACTGTACGGCGTTGGCGGCGGAAGTTCGGCGGGCGCCTCGGCGTCTCCGGAGGCGCCCGTCCGCACGCCCATCGCCGGCACCGTGCTGGAAGCCAATGCCTCCGTCGGCGCCTTTGTCAGCCCAGATGCTGCACTCTTCCACATCGGCGACCCCGACCACCTCTGGCTGGTGCTCGCGGTCCCAGATGCACGGGTCGACGACGTCGCGATCGGCCAGGCGGCGACGTTCCGGGTCGACGGCGGCGACCCGGGCGAGCCCGGGGCGAGCTTCCACGCCACCGTGGCGTCGGTTGGGCGTTGGGTCGATCCGGTGGCTCGGACGGTGGCGGTGAGAGCGACGGTGCAGGACCCGGAGCGCCTGCTTCGTCCCAATCAATTCGCGCGCGTGACCCTCGATCTCTCCGGTCCCGAGGCGGACGCCGGCATCGTCCTGCCGGGCGAGGCCGTCCAAACGGTGGATGGGCATGACGTGGTGTTCATCGAAGGGGAACCGGGGCATTTCCGGGTCCAGCGGGTCGACGTCGCAGAGCGTGCCGGTGAACGAGCGCGGCTGCGTACCGGCGACGCTACCAGCCTGCAACCAGGGCAATTGGTGGTTGTCGCGGGGGCGTTCACGCTCAAGGGCGAGCTGGTGAAGGGGGCGATGGGCGGCGATGATGACTGACGGCGTGCTGGTAGCCGCCATCGGGGCGGCGCTCCGGAACCGGCTGCTCGTCGTCATCGGGCTTTTGCTCGTGGTCGTTGGCGGGCTGGCGGCGTTGCAACGGCTCCCGATCGACGCCGTCCCGGACGTGACCAACGTGCAGGTGCAGGTGCTGACGCGCTCTCCGGGGCTCGGACCGCTTGAAGTCGAGCGGCTCGTGACCACGCCCGTGGAGGTCGCGATGGGCGGCTTGCCGGACCTTGAGACGATGCGATCAACCTCCCGGTTTGGCCTCTCCGCGATCACCCTCGTCTTTTCGGACGGCACCGACCTCTACCGCGCGCGCCAGCTCGTCGGTGAGCACCTGAGTGAGGCGCGCGACAGCATCCCCGCCGGCGTCGGCGATCCGCAGCTCGGCCCGCCCGCGACCGGCCTCGGCGAGATCTTCCAGTTTGAGCTGCGCGCGGATGTATCAAAATCGACGTCGTCGGTTTTGATACATCCGCCGAGCCTCATGGACCTGCGCGACACGATTGAATGGCAGGTTGCACCACTGTTAAGACAGGTGCCGGGCGTGGTGGAGGTCAACACGTTCGGCGGCGAGCTGCGCACGTTCACCGTGACCGTCCGGCCCGACGCGCTCGCCGCCCGGGGGCTTGTGCTGGCGGACGTCTACGAGGCGTTGGACCGGAACAATCTCATCGTCGGTGGCGGTGCCATCGAGCGCGGGCCGGAGCAGACCTTGCTTCGCGGGGTGGCGCAACTTGGCAGCGTCGTGGACATCGGCGCCGTGGTCATCCGCGCGGTGCCGACCGCGTCAGGCGTTTCGACCCCGATCCCGCTTCGCGACGTGGCGGACGTGGCCGAGGCGCCGATGCAGCGGCAGGGCTCGATGACCCGCGATGGGGACCACGAGGGCGTCGGGGGCATCGCGCTGATGGGCGTCGGTGAGAACAGTCGGGTCGTGGCGGCGCGACTGCGGGAGGCGGTCGAGGGCTTGAGGCCGTCGCTGCCGGCGGGCGTGGCGCTTGACGTGTTCTATGACCGTACCGATCTCGTGAATCGCACGATCGACACCGTCAGCCACAACCTCGTCGAGGGCGGCGTGCTGGTGCTGGTCGTGCTGCTGCTGTTGCTCGGAAACCTTCGCGGCGGCTTGCTCGTCGCCAGCGCCATCCCGCTCGCGATGCTCATCGCAGTCTCGGGGATGGTCATGGCGGGTGTCTCCGGGAACCTGATGTCGCTCGGCGCGATCGATTTTGGCCTCATCGTGGATGGCGCCGTCGTCATGGTGGAGAACGCCCTGCGCGTCACCCACGCCCGCAGAAAAGCCGGGCTGGAGGTGACGACGTCTACATTCCTGGACGCGGCGCGCGAGGTCGCCCAGCCCGTCGCCTTTGCCGTCGGCATCATCATCCTCGTCTACCTGCCGATCCTCACGCTCACCGGCATCGAGGGGAAGATGTTCCGGCCGATGGCGCTGACGGTCGTGTTCGCGCTGTCCGGCGCATTGATCCTCGCGCTCGTCGCCATGCCGGTCCTCGGCTCTTTGTTTCTGCGCAACGCCCGCGAGCGCGAGACCACGCTGATGCGGCTGGCCACGCGCCTCTACGAACCGCTGCTGGAGCGCGTCATCCGCCGTCCGAAGGTGATCGCGCTGGTCGCGGTCGCCGGCTTCGTCGCCGGTCTCGCGCTGCTGCCGTTCATGGGCGCCGAATTCATCCCCACGCTGGATGAGGGCGCGCTCGGAATCGAGCTGGTGCGCCAACCCTCGGCCTCGGTCCTGGAGAGCACGCGCGAGGCGGAGACGATGGAGACGACGTTGATGCGGGATTTTCCGGATGAGCTGGCCACGATCGTGTCGCGGACCGGCGCAGCGGAGATCTCGACCGACCCCAGCGGGCTGGAGAACAGCGACGTCATCGTGATGCTCAAGCCGCGAGAGGGGTGGACGAAGGCGCACGATCGCGAATCGCTCGTCGACGCGATGCGCGAGGACCTTTCGCGCAAAGCACCAGGGGCGAACTACTATTTCTCGCAGCCGATCGAGCAGCGCACCAACGAGCTGATCGAGGGCGTGCGCGCCGACGTTGCGCTCGTGGTCCATGGCGACGACCTCGATCAGCTCCGCGCGCTCGGCGACCAGCTCGGGCACCTCGTCCAGGGCGTGCCTGGCACGGCGAGCGTCAAGGTCGAAAAGGTCGCTGGCCTGCCGATGTTGACGGCGACGGTGGACCGCGCGGCCATCGGGCGGCTCGGGCTCGACGCCGCCGACGTGCTCGATGTGATCGGGGCCGTTGGCGGCCGCGATGCGGGCGAGGTGGTGCAGGGCCAGCGGCGTTTTGCGATCCAGGTCCGGCTCCCGGCGGGCATTCGCAACGACCCGGAGGCACTCAAGGGCGTCCCCGTCGGTCGGTCCGGTGGCGCGTTGGTCACGCTCGGCTCGGTCGCGACGCTCACGCCGGAGGTGGCGCCGGTGCAGGTCAGCCACGAGGCGGGCGAGCGGCGGCTGACGGTCGAGGTCGATGTTCGCGGCCGCGATATTGCCAGCTTTGTGGGTGAGCTGAAGCAACGGGTGCACGCCGGCGTCGTCTTTCCCGCAGGCTACCGGCTTGCGTGGGGCGGCACGTTCCAGAACCTGGAGGCGGCCACGGCGCGCCTCGCGGTCGTCGTCCCGCTCGTGCTGCTGCTGATCTTCGTGCTGTTGCAGGCGAATTTCCAGTCCGTCCCCGTGACCTTGCTCGTCTACGCGAACGTGCCCCTCGCGGTGACCGGCGGGATCGTCGCGCTGTTCGTGCGAGGCCTGCCGCTCTCGATCTCGGCGGGGGTTGGGTTCATCGCGCTCTTCGGCGTAGCCGTGATGAATGGCGTGGTGTTGGTCTCGTGCATCCGCGGCCTGCACACCGACCCCGTCGCCCGACTATCGGCAAAGGAAGCGGCGATCTCGGGCGCCCGCCTGCGCCTGCGCCCGGTACTGATGACCGCGCTCGTCGCCGCGCTGGGCTTCTTCCCGATGGCGCTGGCGACGTCGGCTGGCGCGGAGGTCCAGCGCCCGTTGGCGACCGTCGTCATCGGCGGCCTGCTGACCTGCACGGCGCTGACATTGCTCGTCCTCCCTACCGTTTACGCCGCGTGGATCCCCGACCCGCCCGCTCCCGACCCGCGCTGATCTATCAAAACCGACGACGTCGCTTTTCATACGTATG
>CAIMSU010000336.1 GCA_903844155.1 uncultured Pseudomonadota bacterium
CAACCCGACGTACAGCGCGGCTGCATATGGCTACCGCCGGCCGATCTGGTACGCGCTGCGGCGGCTCAACTACCTGCTCTCCCAGTGCGACAGCAGCGGGTTCCAGGTGTACTACGCCGACCGCGGCGCGGTGGTGATCACGATGCAGGCGCGCAGCACGTTTCGGTTCTCGGACGGAGACGGCGGGACGGGCGACACCCGCTTGAAATTTGGGGCGATCGCCTGGGTGGATGAGTTTGCAGACGAGCCCCACACCCTCTACGCCACCACAGACGTCGTGCGGCCGGCTGGCGGCGGCATCTCGCTATTCTACAAGAATCTCAACAATTTCGAGTACGTAAGCCTCGCCCCCGACGTCACCACGGCCGCAGGCACCGACGCCAACGGCTATGAGGCCACCGAACCACCGGTCTGGCCGGACGTCACCCATGACGCCCCCGCGGTCGCGGGGGTCTCGTCTACGTCGACCCTGGGTGAGTCGTCCGGGCCAAGAATCGCGCGAGGGGCCTTCCGTGGGAGCTCGTCCGGGTCGAGCACGCCCTCCCTTCACGGGCTGGTGCCCGGGGGCTGGGGTCGCCTCAGGGCTCCAACTTCCGAGACGATTCGGGGGACAACCCAAATCCAGATCATCCCCGCAGACCCGACCAGCACCCCGCTCCCCGCCTTCGTCCTGACCGATGTACCTCTGCTGAGCGTCGCTGACACATGATCACCCGCCTGGTCTTCCTTTTCGCCTGTGTGCACCCAAAGACCGACTCCGCCGCCGTTGATTCTCAGGTGGACTCGTCGGTTTCCGCCTTCGACTCGTCCGATCGCGACACGCGCTCGGATTCGGACGACGCAGTCGACTCGGGCCCTGCGGTCGAATCCGGGACGGACACCGGCGACACAGCCCCCCCGCCACCTCCGGCGCCGATGTCCGCTGTTGAAGTTCAGGGCAGCTACGGCGTGGTGGCCTTGGCCGCGGACGGGGCCGTGGAGGCGTGGTGGGGTTATTTACCTCGCGCCGATTGGAGTACCGGATGGGACGACCTGTTCGCGGCGAGTACGGACGCGATCTGTGGTAACCAATCCGGAGTGGCTATGTGCTCAGATCAGGCCGTGACCGGCTGGACCCCCATCACCCCCCCCACCCCTGACGATCCCACGCTCGTGCCCGACGACTGGTGGTATTCGTGGGTGCGGGTGGCGGTGTTCGGATTCACCAGTGATGGGCCCGCCGACGAGGGCTGCGCGCTCACCGATGCTGGGGGACTGTATTGCTGGGTTGCTGATGTCGATGTCGTCGTTGGCAGCGGTGTCACCGATTTCACGTACGCAAACGCTGGTGGGTTTTTTTGGATTCAGGACGGCCAGGTTGTGTACCGGGACACCTCCGGCGCGTTGCCCGCAGACTCATTCCCCAGCCTGACCGGTGAGGCCGTCTCGGTGCAGTCCTCCGACTCTCACACCTGCGCGCTCATGGCGGACGGTACCATCCAATGCAACGATGCGGATTTGGAGGCCCTGTATGGGGACGACCTTCCTGACCAGGGCACCATCCCCACCGGCACGTTCACGCAGATCTCGATTGGCTACTACGTGAACTGCGGCGTGCGCACCGACGGCACGCTCGCGTGTTGGGGCAACCTGGACGGCGCGATCTACCCGTACCCCAACTCGTCGCTTGCGGATGTCCCCGACGGCACCTACACGCAGGTGTCCGTGTCGAAC
>CAIMSU010000337.1 GCA_903844155.1 uncultured Pseudomonadota bacterium
CCGCGAGCGAGCACCGCGTAAACCCGGCGACACGACCCAACGCAACGGCCTCCGACGGGCGGGGGAAAGGGGGTGGTTTGCTTCAGGCAGGCCCATTCAGGCCGCGAGCGCGTGTGTCGCGGCGACGTGCCTATACAACGCCGTGTCTGTCAGGCTGCCACGGCGCTTGGGCGGGACTGGAACGAATAGGGCGGGGTCAGCGCCTGGTTGCTGGGGGCCCTGGGTGCGGAGGCGGAGTGCTTCCTCAAAAAGAACTTCCCGGCAGGTCGTGGGCCGATCGACCTGCGTCTGCAGGAGTGGGTCATGACTCGCCACTGGCGGGAGCCCATCGCGAAGGCGCTCGACGACCACCTCGGCTTTCGAGGGCTTCACGGCCTCTATGTCGCCAAGTTCGGGAAAGAGTGGGAGAGCGCCGAGAACCGCCACCTGAGCAACGCGCTCCTGGATGCCCTCGGGGTGCCCGCCCGCCCGGGGGTTTCGGGGCCGAGGAACGGCTTTCGCCTCCCGACCGAGGAGCTTCAGCGCGTGGTCGCGGACCCCTCGTCATCCCCGGTGGAACTGGGCGGGGCGGTAGGTCAATTCTTCAAGTCACTGGAGCAGGCGTTGATGGAGACCGTCATGGCCTACCATCAGGCCCTGCCCGGCATCCGAAAGCGGATCGAGGAGAAGGTCGGAGACCGAAAGGGAACCGGCCCGCTGGAGTCGAGCGTTCCCGACACCTTGCGCTCGCGGGTGTACAGCCTCGATCTTGGCAAGCTCATCGCCTTGATCGGCACCCTCGTCAAGGACACCCGGCCTGGGGCGGCGCTTGCCGCGGAGTACGGACGCCTGGTGGACACCGAGCGGGTCAAAGGGGCCGAGATCAGGGACCTGCTCGACGCGCTCCGTGGACAGCGGCCTCCGTGGGTGCACGGCGGTCACCCGGTCGTCTCAGCCGTCGATGCCCGAGCGCTCCTTGACCTGGCCCTACGCCTTCAGGATGCGGGAGTGAGCGGCATGTTTCCTCGGACCGTCGTGATCGTAGGGCGCACCCAGGACAGCTGGGGCAGGCACCTGCGCATCGTTGATGAGACAGGAACGGAGAGCTTCGCGTTCCGGGTCGAGGGCGCTGAAGCCGACCACGGGCTCCTCAGCGAGTTCTACCTGCTCGCTGCGACGAACCCCGCGCCCGTTCGTCCCGTCCTCATCCCAGCCCCGCACAAGCGGGATCGCTCGGCTGCTTCGGGGTGACCCCCGCCGTCCGCGACGGACAGCCATCCCGAAGGATGCGAGGGCAGGAGTCACAGGCTCCCTCCCGCTTCGAACAGTCCGAGTCCAGCGCCCGGCGGTTCGTCACGCTCATGAACAGGTAGGCCGCCTGCTGCACGATCCGCGGGTTGTAGCTTCGCAAGCTTGGCTTCAGCTCGGACAGGTCGATCTCGCTGGCGAGCGACTGCAGGAAGCTGCGGCGCGCCGCGTAGGTTCCGTAGCCCTCGTACCCCAGCCAGCCGAGGAACAGGTCCACGTTGCTGTCGATGACGACCCACCGCGTCCAGTCGAGCCCGGGCTCCCAGGGCGCCACACCAGGGCACAGGTCCGGGTTGCTCAACATCGAAAGGTACATCGCCGCGATCTTGTCGCTCACACGCCACGACCCGCAGAGCATTCGCTCGAGCCGCTCGGCCGCGTCGGAGGGGTTGGCACCCTCGTTCAGGGCGCGCTGGCGTAGGGCGGGCAGGTCCGCAGCTCCCCACGCCAACAAGTTGAGCGCGATCGAGGTCGGCACGCGCCCGAAGTGGCCGTAGCGCTTGAGCAGGACCGCGTGCCGCTTCGGAGCGCAGGCGATCGCTGGTTCCGCCCCGCACGCTCCGCGACCATCCTGGTCCTTGTGGAGGTCGCAGCCTGCCAACAGCGTCGCGTTCGTCTCAAGATGGCGACAGCCGCTGCCCCGAGCCAGCGCCAGCAGGGACGGGGGCGAGGCCAGCTCGTCGGCGTCCGCTGCGGAGATTCCCCGCAGCACGCGCATGATCTGTAGATCCTGTCTCCGCTGGAACATGACGGTCGCCATCAACAGGCGCGACAACGCGGCGGGCTGCCCGGCGCGGACGTCGTCCATCAGAACTGCAAAGTGCCCCAGCCTCGTCGGATCTGTGAACATGCGCACGACGCCGATGTCGTCCGGGGTGTCATGGTAGAGCGCGAGATACCAAAGAGTCACGGCGCGGGCCTTTCGCACCTGCGCTTCGCCTATGACGCTCACCCGAAGAGCCTGGCCTGCTGGTCGGGGGGTAAGTCCACCCGGGCCCCGTGGCGGACCGGGAGCATCAGGGTGTGGCGGGCGACGTCGGCGAGCACCTCGGGCCGAGTCGCGCGCCCTGCGAGCCACCGTGCGCGCCACCACTCCGCGATCACCTCTGTGGACTGGGCGGGGTCGTCGGACGGCACCGACCACTCAGGCTCCGGGTCCAAGCCCTGGAGGTAGCGTTGGACGTTGTCGGCGAGGGGCACCGCGTAGACGAGCCGGGCGCTGCCGTGCTTGAGCAAGCCTGCCGCTGGCAGGCCCAATAGCTCCAGCCCCTCCCGAACCTTCCGAAGGCGCGGGTTCACCCCCTCCCCGAAGACGCTGTTGTACCGCCGCCCGTCGCCCTCCTGGCCGAGCAGCAGCGCGAGCGCCTCAATGGTCCCGTCACTGAAGTGGGACGAGCCGAACCCCTCGGTCTGCCCAAGGGGCTCGTACCGCAGGTCCGGACCCTGACCGGCCAGCCCGCCGCGCGGGAGACGGAGGCGGTTGTACTGGCTCGCGCTGGACGCGTAGAGCGAGGTGGTCATGAGGAGCGCCAGGGCCGGGTCGCGGCGGATGGCCCTACCCGCGGTCGCCGAGGCGATCACGCTCTCGGCCTCGTCGTATCGGGAGGCGTACGCGGCTCGCACTTCTGGGCTCATCAGCAGGAGGGACACCAGCTTGCCGCCGAGGAGCTCCCGGTAGGGCGACACCGCGCCGCAGACGGCGATCTCCCCGATGCTCACTCCCATACGCCGCGCCTTCGAGCGCCGGGCCAGCGTCCGGATCGCCGTCGCGCCGTCCGCGGAGGCGGCAAACGTGGCGAGGTTGGCGCCGTTGACGGGCCCGAACGCGACCACCGCCGCCCGCACGCGGAGCAAAGCAGACAGGACCTCGGCGCGCTTCGCTCGGTAGAGCGGAGTCCGCGCGACGTCCTCCCACGCGTCGTCGTCGCCGCGGGCGGCCTCCGACGCGCGCTTCAGCGCAGCTGGATCAGAGAAGCGCCGGTGCTCTTGTCGGCGGAGCCAGGCCTCGGCGGTCAAGCAAGCGAAGGTTTCGGTCGTTGGGTTCGCTAGATCCTGGGCGGAGATGACCTCGTCCGCGAGGAGATCGGCGCAGTACAGCTCGCTGAGCTCGGAGCGGAGCGTCTGCTCCAACCACGCCGCCCGCTCGGCGCTCGGCCGCTTGCGGCATTCGTCCAGCACAGCGTCACTCGACCACCCGATCCACGCGTCCCGGCAGCTGATCTGGCTGGCAGGGCTGCCGACCAACGCAATCCCTATTACCGGATGGTTCGGCGCTCCGGCATCTCGCACCAGCAACGCCATGCTCCGACCCGGCGTGGACTTGTACGGGGTCGCCCAGGTGTGACGGAAGTACCGCCAGATCTCCGTGAGGAGCAGGCCGGTGTGCTGGTCTCTCTCGTTCCCGAGGATGATCTGGAGGTAAGGCCGAACGAGCTGGCGAAGCCGGCCAACGTCCCCGCTTGCCGCGACCAGACCGGTCGCCAGATCTCGGCCGTCACGAAAGAGGGAGAAGATCGAGTGGGTAGCGCCCAGGCGGGTACGGGGGCGCTCCATGCGCGCGATGAACGCCCGGACCGAGGACTCCCGGACCTGTTGTTCGCGCTCGGCCGCGAGCTGCGCCTGGACTCGCGCCTTCTCCTCCATCGGGTCGATGGCGTGGGTCGGGGGCGTGAGCGTCAAATCGGCGCCTTGACCCGAGATAGACCAGCCATGGAGGGTGAGGTCCACCAGGACCGCCGCGGCAGCAAGGGTCTCCGCGCTGGGGTGCCCTAGTAAAGACACGCCTCTCCCAGCGCGCCGGCCCGCCTCCTGCCGCTCGGCAGGGTCTACGGGCAGACTGGCCAACGCAGCGGAGAGCGCCTGAATGGCAGGCTCCCGCCACCACCGCGGGGCCAAACAGCGAACAGGCACTGAAGTTGAGGGCGTGGTCAATCCTTGATTAGCTCCGCGAGCGTCTCGCTCCAGGCGTGACGGAACTCCTCTACCCCCGGAGGCCCGGCACCGCGAGCGGCCTCCTCGCGCGCCAAGGCCACCACCAGCAGTTCCAGGTGCGCCCGGCGCTGCGCCGAGCCCGGCTCCGAGGACGCTGCGAGCGGGGCGTAAGCCCGCTGGTAGAACGGGTGTGCCGTATTCCAGATGACGAGGAGACGGTTCTTGACCTGGAGTAGCTCGAAGACCGGCGCAGGTCCGAGATCGTCCTCGATGATGCGGACATCAGGGCTCGCGGGCGGCACGAGCACGTCAGGCCACCGCGCCGCGACTCTCGCGGCAAGGGCGCTCGTCGTTGAGGTCGGCGCCGGCAGCGGGCGCAGCCTAGACTCGACGCTCGTGGCCCTGACCTCGGAGGCAGAGAAGCGCTCGCGGACCTGCAGGGTCTGGTGTGCTCGACGAACACGGCCGTTGAGTGCATGCGCGACGGCAGACACGTAGGGGGTGAGCGCTTCGATCAACTCCGACGTCGGCCGGATCTGCTGCTTGGTGTAGGTGAGGCCAAAGGCCTCATCCAGGGTCGGGGGAAAGGAGATCTCGCACCGCCACCAGTCGTCGTAGCTCTCTCGACGCTTCTCCCCCATGAAGAACCAGCCGACGTCGACCTCGCGCTCGGCGCGCATCACCGAGACCCCGCCCCCCTTGGTGATGCCGACCCGTCGCTTCTCGGCGAGCGAAAGCCCGTGCCACAGCTGAACGGGGAGCTCAGAGAACACGGCAGCGACGGTCCCCTCTCCAAGCGCCGTCCTCACGGGGAGTCGCAGCTGCGCGCCGAAGCGCACCGCGCCACTGGCTGGCGCGCGAGGGTCGAGCAGGAGCGGATCCAGTGGCGGACAAGCTGCTCCATTGACCGTCAGCGCGAGCCCCCCCCAGATGAACCGACGAAAGGTGCGGCCCAGCGAGCGGCTCAAGTCCCGAGCGAGCGATCCCGGCCGCTGCCCGGCGAGCTGATCGCAGCGCGTCCATCGAACGACCGTGCCACGCGGGCCGGGTGCGGTGGCTGCTGGAGGTAGATCCACGCTTCGGGGGGGCTCCAGCTCCTGGCTGCCGGCCAGCAGCTCGTCCAGATCGAACCGGACGAGGCGGACCCTGTTTGTGGCTCGCCAGGAGTAAACCTCCACGCAGCGCGCCTGGCTCAGGGAGCTGCTCGGCAGCCCCATGCCGAACCGTCCCATCCCGCTGCGATCCCCGTATCTGCTGCTGCCGCCGAAGCACAGGGCCCTGGCCAGCGTGCTGTCGTCCATCCCCACGCCGTCATCCTGGACGTCGATCTCCGGGCCACTGGCCCCGTGACCCACCCGCACCGCGATGGTCGAAGCCTCCGCCTGGATCGCGTTGTCAACCAGCTCCGCGATGGCGTGTGCGAGGCTCTGATACCCGGCGTGCCGAGCGGATTGCAGGAACTCGGGGAGGGTGACAATCGAGGAGCCCATGCGCTTCGTATACCACGAATTGTGACCTATTTCAAATGAAGGACACGTTTCGTTCTATCAACGGTTGCCCCCCCGCGGATTAGGCTCAAGCGTGACCACTTCCCCCCAGATAGGCAGCCAGCTCCGGCAGCTCCGCAAGGCCGCTGGTCTCACCCAGGCCGAGTTGGGGGCCCGGCTGGGTTGCACGCAGCGGCGGATCACGAACATCGAGGGGGGCGTTCGGCGCCCGAGCGTCGAGCTGCTCGGGCAGTGGGCGAGGGCCTGCGGGCGCCACTACGTGTACGACTTCTCCGAGGAGCCCGTAGGCGACACCGAGTTCATCCTCCGCGCGGCAGCGTCATCGCCGACGGTGCGTCGTGTCCTCGCCGAGGTCCTGAGCGTCGAGGACCTCGGCGAGGCATCCCTGCGGGCGCTAGAGGCCCACGTACACGCGTGGCGCCAGCAGGTCGCGGCCCAGGGGGCAGGGTGACGTTGGACCTGCAGCGGCGCGTTTTTGCGCTCCCGATCATCGGCCCCCACATCGCGCTCAGGCGCCAGGTGCTGCGGACGGCGAGCCTCGCCGCGTCCGGGGAGCTGACGGGGGCGGACATCATAGCGCGCTCACTCGCCGCACAGCTGGACGGTGAGGGGGTCGAGCCCGGAACGCCCCTTCGACGGTCACTGCTCAGCGCGGCCGCGCTCTCTCGCTTGTACGTTGACCTTTCGACGGCGGGCTGGACGATCTCGGTCGAGGACGCGCAGGTGTTCTGCGAGGCACCAAGCGTGGCGCGGGTGCGATCAGACGCCGCGCTGCAGGATGCGAAGCAGGTGATGCGCGACACGATGCTCGCTCGGGTCCGAGAGCAGGTCGCGACGGAGGCGCGGCTCGTGGACGAGGTCGAGCCCGCCATCATGCGCCTCATCGCAGACGGCCCGTCGCTGGCTGGTGCCCTTGAGCAACGAGGGGCCGAGGCCGTGAAGCCGTACATGCAGCTGGCCCGGCGGGTTGATGGTGCCGACCCGCACACCGGCCTCGACCTTCACGCCGTCTACCGCTACCTCCGGTACTGGTGGGCCTTTCCGTACAACGACACGCCCGGGCGCAGCCTCCCCATCCTGATCCGCGACGCCGGCCAGCCCGATCATCCCGTCTGCGGGCTGCTCTGCCTGTCGAGCCCCCTCCTCAGGCTAACCGACCGCGACGACGCGCTCGGGCTGACCCCGGCGTGGATCGAGGCGGTGGTAGCCACTTTGGGGGCGGTCGTTGGGTCGGATCCGCGAACCGCGCTCCGCGCGGTGGACGCGGCGCTCGAGTCGCAGGGCCGGGCGGCGCTCAACCCAGCCAGGGTTCATCAGGACGTGGCGCGCCTTCTCCGGATCGATGCCCCGCTCGAAAGGTGGGCCCGCCGAGCGAGCGCGGAGGACCGGGCGGCTGCCGCGGCCGCGGCCGCTTCGCGGGTCAGCGCGGACCTCGTCCATGAGCTCCGAGAGGCCATCAAAGGCGTGAGCCTCGACGGGCTCGGCGTCGCGCTTGATCGGGCCATGGCTGACCCTGAAGGCGTGAGTGAAGAGCTGAAGGTCATCGGCAGAGAAGCCATGGGGGCCTGGTCTGATGGCCGCCGCGAGCCCGGCAGGCGGGGCGACGAGCTGGACCTCCAGCGACTGTTCCTCAAGAAGCGCGCACACCAGCTCGCCGATCTGCTGACGGGCTGGGCGAAGCTCGCCCCGTTGAGAGATCCGGCTGGCGAGCCGCTCTCCACGCTGTTGTCACTCTGTGGACGGGGGCGACTGAGCCTCGGCAGCGCGGTGCATCGAGGCATCACGGACGCGCTCCTTTGCCGCAAGGTCCGCTTGGCGTCTGCCCAGGTCACGGACGTCTCGCTCTGCGGGGCGGTCCCGCCTTACAACGGGCTGCTTGGCGGAAAGCTGGCCGCGATGCTCGCGCTCTCGGGCGAAGCGGCGGCGCTTTACCGGGACGCGTACGATGGGAAGCGTTCGGACATCCAGTCTCGGATGTCCGGCCGAGACATTGTCCGCCCGGCGGAGCTGGTCGCGCTGACCACGACCAGCTTCTACGGCGTCGGGAGCTCGCAGTACAACCGGGTGGTCCTACCGGACGCGCTGGGAGGGCAGCGATGGGAGGAGGTCGGCGCCACGCGCGGGCACGGGACGTTGCATCTCTCGGCCGAGCTTTGCCGGCTCCTTCAGGAGCTGCTCGTCGAGGTTGGAGGCCGGCAGCTGATCACGTCCACCTTCGGCGAGGGCCCGTCGGAGCGGCTCCGCAAGCTCCGTGACGGACTCACGCTGCTCGGCCTCCCCGCCGACCGCCTCCTGCAGCACGGCTTCAACCGGCTGGTCTACGTCGCTGCGGTGGGCCCCGGGACGATGCCCGGGGCACAGACCGGCGTGGCACAGCACCACATCACCGGGCCGTCCGGCGACCAGGTCGCCGAGGCCTGGCGGGCGCGTTGGCTCGGGCCACGCCTGGAACAGGCCATCGCCTCTGCGAGGGAATTCGACCAAGCCGGGCTGCTCCTGTCCCAGCGCTTCCCCGAGGAGCTGTCGCGAGGGAGAACCAGTCCACCGCTCCCCGCCCTCGACTCTCCGCCGCTCGCCGACGATCTGGGGCGCTCATGAGCTACGACCTGCTCCGCGATCTCTATCTGGGCGCAGCGACGAACGCGGACCTCACGACCTTCGCGCACCGCATCAAGTTTCACGTGCGCACCCCCCTCGACCGGGTGCTGCTGGAGATCGTCGGGTCGGGCCGTGACGTCGTCCTCACCGGGAACCCGGGGGACGGGAAGTCCCACATCGTGCGCTACCTCCAGGACCGACAGCGCCTCCCCCAATGCGAGGTCGAGCTGGATCTGTCGGCCGCGCCCGAGGCACGAGTGATCGAACGCTGGCGTCGGGCGCATGAAGCGGGCCGACCGCTTGTCCTCTGCGCCAACGAGGGACCGCTCAAGGCGCTGCTCCCCCATCTGGAGGGCGAGCCGCGCCTGGCCGCGGCGGGGCGGGAGCTGCAGGGCCAGCTCGGCCATCTGGTCGCGGCTCACCCGGGGGATCTCCCTTCGGAGCCTGGCGCCGCCGTCCTGATCGATCTGGCGGATCGGACGCTGCTGGACCCGCGGCTGGTGGCCGACGCGATCCGCGGAGTGACGACGGCCGAGTTCCTGCCGGAGGGCGTTAGCGGTCGAGAGACGAGCGCTGGGAGGAACATCGATCTCCTCGGTCAAGCCACATCTGCCCCGGAGCGACTCGCTCGCGTGATCGCGCTCGCGGGCCAGCGCGCCGGCGAGCACATCTCGTTCCGGCAGCTCTGGGCTGGCGTGAGCTTCGCGATCTGCGCAGGGAAGATGCAGTCAACCCTGCGGCAGGAGATCGGGCTGCAAGAGGACGAGCTCGGCGCCGCGCCGTTGGACAACTTGATGCGCGGGAACGCTCAGGGCGCATTGCTGCGGGCTGCACGCCAATACGCTGACCCCGCCGAGGTCCCGATGCCGCAGCTTGACGAGGATCTGTGGGCCCGCGGCGCGCCCGCGAGCGGCGAATGGGAGGCCGACTTCGCGCCTTTCGCGTCGCCGGCAGGCGCCTGGGCTCAAGGCCTCCACGGCCTGGCGCTCGACCGCTTCCGCTCGCTCAAACGGCTGGTGACCCTGTTTCATTCTGCGGGAGACTCGGTGCTGGACCGCATGGAGGCGAATCAGGACAGGCCGGGTCG
The DNA here is from genome assembly GCA_903844155.1 of uncultured Pseudomonadota bacterium. Classification (GTDB taxonomy): domain Bacteria; phylum Myxococcota_A; class UBA796; order UBA796; family SXON01; genus CAIUMM01. The sequence goes on from CAIMSU010000337.1 coordinate 9,412, forward strand.
CCACGCGGACCCAGCGTTGCTCGACCTCATCCTGCACGGAGTGCGCCGTCTGTACCTGGCCGGCGCGGACGAGGCCGGTGCACCGGGCTGGGTCCTCCAGGGGCTCCCCCTTTGGACCAACCACACCTACCAGGACACACCCGTCAATGCGCGCCCTCACGTGGCGGTGACGAGCGTCCCCGCCACCGATCTCGAGATCCGGAGGCCCGTCCGCGCGCCCTGGCTCGCCGGTGCCTTGGGGCCGCTGCCGGAGCTGGCGTGGCTGCACCATCGGCCGTCGGGCATCGCGCTCCCCGTGACCGATGCCCTGCTCGCAACGCTGCGTAAGGCAGCGCACACCCCGGGCCCTCTCATGATCCCGGAGGCGATTCCGCGGTTTCTCGCTCGCCTGTCCGGGTGGGAGGAGGGTCGGGGGTCCTTAGGCGGGGCGATGGCGGTGCTGGAGCGGCCCCGCGGGGCTTTGCTCACCGCGGCGACGATTCGCGCCGGGGCTAACGGGCTGGCTTACGGGGCCGCAGATGTGGGCTGACGAGGCCATCCTTCGGGACCTGCTCATGGCGGAGGGAGGTGTCTTCCGGGGCGTGGTGGGCTTCGGCACTGGCACGACCGTCATCAAGGGTGTTCACGTCATGAACGATCTCGCCCAGTGTGTGCTGGGCGGCGCTCCGGCTGGCGAGGGCGATCTGCTCTGCCGCGTCATCCGAGAGGACAAGATTGAGGGTGGGGAGGACAATTCCGACGCGCGGCTCCGGGCCGACGCAGCGCTTGGCCCCGCCTACAGCCGGGCGTTTCCGGAGACCCTCGGTGCCCGAGAGATCACCCAGCTCCGTGCTGGGATCGGCGCGCTCCTCTCCTTTGACGGGGGGATGTACCGGGCCGGGGACCGGATGGCGAGCGGGCTGGCGACGCACCGCGCGCTGCTCGGCTTCGAGGGGTTCCGCCGGTTCGGCGTCGGCCGGTATCTGGCGCGGGTCATCGGCGATGCTGGACGCGCACGGCTGGGCGACTTGTTCGAGTCGCCGACAGACCCGCTGACTCGAGCGCTCGCACCCCTGATGGTGGAGGAGGCGCTCAGGGAGACACAGCCGCCTTCGACGCAGGCGTCCAGCTTGTCGGAGTTCGACATCTGCTTGGGAGCGGCGCTGACCACGCTGATCTCGCAGCCGCTCACGAAGCCCACGCTGCTCCGCCTGTTCCTGCTCGCGTCCAGCCTGGGCATCTGCCTCAAGCTCCTCGGCGTTGGCGCCCCGGGCGGAAGACCCACCGCGCTGGCCACTTCCGCCGAGGATGTCGGGCCCGGTCGGCTGTTGCGACAGGAGGCCGTACAGTCCTTCCGGCGCGGGATCGAGAGGCTCGATGCCGAGATCGCCCGTCGCGCTTCCGCGCACCCCGCGTGGAAGCAGGTGCTTCTCACCAAGCCGCGTCGAGGCGCCCCGGGCTTTGACGCAGGCTCGCCGCCCGAAGAGGTAATCGCGGCCGCCCGGCGCTCGGCGGACAGCATCTACTGGCCGGACACCTTCGCGATCGCCCTGGGGCGCAAGGCGGGGTGCGTGATGCCCAAGCGGGACCAGGCCGGCTGGGGCAAGCACCTCGTGCTCACGGGAGACGTAGTCGAGGCGTTGATCCTAATGTTTGTGCCCCCGGGCTGTCCGGCGGAGCCATGGCCGAACCTGTGGGACCGGGTTCGAACGGAGCTGGGCCTGGTGATCGGAGCGGACGACTTCGGAGACCCGCAGGTGTTGCGCTCGACGGGGGTGCTCCATGTGAGCGCCGAGGATCTCGCGAAGAACAGCGACAACGTGCTCGCGATGGCGATCCGCCGGGGTGTCGCACGCCGCCTTCCGGACAGCGGCGCTGAAGCTGGCGGGGCCCTGCAATGACCTTCGCTGAGCTGATCTGTAGGGTGGCGGCCGCCAAGTTCCGGGACTCCGCGCGCCTGGGCGTCCGGCTATCGCCGGTCAACATCGACGGCGAGGAGGCCGAGGCGCTTGTGGTCGCGGGTCGCGCCATCCTTCCGCCGGGGACCTACATCGCCGTCGCTGCGCCGGGCGCGCGCGCGCGCGAGGACGAGCGCACGTGCATATCGACGGGGGACCGCGCCGCCGAGCTGGCGACACACTGGCGGAACACATTGGTCGGCAACGAGCGGATCCTGTACGTCAGCGCCCGCCGCCTTGGGCGGGCCGGCGGCCTCCAGGACACGCTCGTCGAGCTGACTGACGCAGTGCTGCGAGTCGGCCTCCTCTCATGGTGCGAGTCCGAGGGCATCCTTCCCAAGGTGCTGACGGAGGGGCTTCGGACGGCGGGCGTGTTGGAGCGCGCGGATGCTCGCTCCCTATGCCGGTTCGTCGCAGCCGCATCGGGACAGCCGGTGAGCGCTATTGGCGCGCTCCTGCCGATGCTCGACCTGGCAGCCGACTCCCGCCTTGACGCCGGGCTGGCCGAGCGCCTGCGCGCGAACGCCCGCTGGGTCAAGAGCGCGGCGACGGGGGACAACCGCGGGATTGCTCGGATGGACGCAAAGACCGTGTGGGTCCGTCAGGAGCTCGCCGCGGCGATCAGCGGCGATGCTGCAGCCTCTGCCGATCGGCTGCACGCTGTCGACTTGGGCGTCCTCTCGAACGAGGAGCTGGCGTCCGACACCCCCAAGACCACGCGGTCGCCCCGACAGAAGCGGGAGCCGGAGCCCACCCCCGGGAAGCGCCTCGTCGCGCCAGGGAAGACTCGATCGCGTGCTCCGGTCGCGCGCCCGGTCCGCCCGGTCGCGCCCGTTGAGCAGGAGCCTGGTGACGACGCTCAGGACGGCGAGCCGGGCGGGGGTGAGCCCGTCGAGCCGGACGCGGGTGAGTCCGTCGAGCCGGACGCGGGTGAGTCCGTCGAGCCCGACGCGGGTGAGCCCGTCGAGCCCGATGCGGGTGAGTCCGTCAGGCTGGGCGAGGAGCCTACGGCACCATCTTCGCCCGGGTCGGCCGAGGGGGACACCCCGTCGCCGCGCGTACGGCAATCTGGTCAGCGACCGCGGAGCCGGGGGTTGGCGGGCCCGTGGACGACCCTGATGCACCAGGAGGAGCGCGGCACGCCGGCTCCCCTGCCAGACGGTGTCGTGCGACTCGTAGGCGCGGTGCTTGACGGGGACGGTGCAGGGCTGATCTGGTGCGTAGCTGGCGCGCCCGGCTCGGCTCTCAGGGGGCTGCCGAAGATCCTCCGCGACCCTGACCGTCAGGCGGAGGCGGCGCTTGACGCGTCGCTGCTCGCGGAGTGGCGAGCCGTCCGGGCCGAGCTCATAGCTGCGCTCGGCGGCGCCGCAGCGCTGCCCGCCCTGTCCCAAGCCCCGTACAGCATGCTCGGCGACGACAAGCTCGCAGGGCCCGTCGCCTCCCTCGTCGAGGCCTCCCAGTACCTGCTCGAGGCAGCTGCTGGGGGCGGAGCAGTAGGGCTACAGCAGGCCTTGTCGCTAGATACTGCCACATTGACCTCGACGACCGGGGAGCGCCTCGTACTACTGGCCCCAACACACCCGCTGGTGCTCGGATCGCTGGCCGCCCGTCTGCCGGGAATGGCGCGGGCGGCGGCCTTGAAGGGGCCGGCGCGCAGCATGCTCGCCGAGCAAATCGACCGCCCGCTCGTGCTGCCGGCCCGGCTCCCTTACCCCGGTGGTGACCTGCCGTGGACTCCATCGCCGATGGTGACCCCCATCTACGGCGAGCTGTCAGTCGACGACCCGGCGCTCTGCGGCGCGGTGTCCGAGGTTTGCGCGGGGCTGTGCCGGCTCCAGCCGCATGCCCGACTGGGTCTGACCGTCGCCGCAGCTGAAGGGGGGAGCAGCGTCGCCCAGGGGGTCGCGCAAGCGCTGTCACTCGATGAGGACATGGCGCGGGCGACCGTGTACTGCGCGGAGAACGTGATCCTCAACGACGCCGGTGAGGCCCTGGTCCAGTCGGGCCGGTTGCGGCTTGAGCCGCTGGACGCGGGGGTTCGTCCGCACCTTTGGGTCCGCAGTTCGGGCGAGGGCGAGCCTGCATTCGTCGCATCAACGGGGCACGCCCTCGGCCTGCAGTGGCGCAATGCCGAGCAGGGTGGCATCGACCTCGCGGCGGCGCAGCCTCCACGGGACGCCGCAACGTGGACGCTCGTGAGCGGGTCCAGCTTGCGCGGGGCGCCTCCTCGCCCCGCCTTCGTGCTCTCGCGCGGAGCGTCGTCGGGCTCCGTCTTCGCCGTCATCAGCGGGGATCCTCGCGGTGCCGCGCGGGCGCTCACACCGACGTACAAGGCCCTTGGGGTCGAGCGCCTCACCCCCAAGACCATCGAGAACCTCACTCGTGACCTCGCCACGGGCGCGGCCGGGCTGGTATCCCTCGGCCCGTCCCCGGACGGCAGGATCGCGTCGCTGCTGATCGAGCTGGTCGTTGCCGACGCGCTCGGCGAGGATGCGGTCGTGGCTGGCCTGATGGGCGTGCCACTACGGGTGTTGCTCGGGGTTCCCACCGGGGCGTTCTGCCTCGGCGCGACCTTGACCTCGACCGGGGTTCGACTCGCGTTCGGGGTGGGCCTCATTACGCGTGAGCCTGGGGCCGGGGAGATCGCGGCGCTTGAGCGCGGGCTGGAGGTGGTGCGGCTCGCGAACAAGGGAGGGGAGGTCGGGTCGGCGGCCCGCGAAGTCCTGGCGCGGGCGGTTGGCGCGGGGTGGCGGCGCGGTGAACAGGCAGGCGGGGTGGAGGAGGCGTTGTTGGGCGCCCGCAGCCTGACCGCCGAGGTGTTCCTGCTGGGGGAGGCTGCGGGAACCGTGGAGGTCGCGGGGGCGCAGACCGCGGTGAGGGTGGTGACACCGGCGTTGTTGGAGAGGTTGGTGATGGGGATGAGGGGGGCGTAGGCGACCCCTGCTTCGAAGTGCGACCGCCACGGGTCGTTGCGGCCGGTCGCCGGCGGCCGGTACGACGAAATTACCTCGGCCGTCTTACGTGGTGCGAAGATGGCCGAAGACAATTTCGAACTTCTGTCAGACGCAGTGCGCCGAGCGTTGGAGAATCGTCGAGTTACCGGCGCCTCGCTCCGCCAGGCTCTCGCTATATGCGAAGTTGCCCCGTCGGCCGTGTCGATGGCGATGGCGGTCGTGCTCGATGTGGATGGGTTCTCACGGGCCGTGACCGACGGGCGCGACGGTCGCAGCGCGGTGGCCGTTCTTCCCGACGTGTCCGTGGAGGCCCGTTATCTCGATCCGTCGTTGTCAACAGAGGATGTCGCTGCTGCGCTGCGGGTGTGGACCCATGCACTCGGGCGGGAAGGCCGCCCGGTCACCATCGGGCATGCTTATGCGGTTCCGCTTGAACGGTCGCGCGAAGCGCACGAGGCCGTTCGAGGTGCGCCCATCCTGGTGTCCCACCCGCTCACTCAAATGATCGCAGGGCTGGAAGCTCGGAATGCGCACGCGGCCTACCTCAACCTGAAGGACTCCGCAGAGGGCGTCGTGCGTCTGATGTGGCTCCTCCTGATCCGCGAGACGATGCAGGCCGCGTTGGCGGAGGAGGATCTCCGGTCGCTCGACCCCGGCGCGCGACAGGCGCTGCGTGACCTCATGGCGCGCGTCGCAGGCCGATCCTTCAGCCTGGGGGACGCCGTGCGGCTGCTCGTGGGCACCCGCGCCGACGGGGGCGATTCCGTGATCTCGCGGCTGTGCGCAGGACCGTGGAGCGAAACATTGCACTTCAGCTGCGAGCTCGAAAGCGAAGTCGCCCAACCCGGTGTCAGAAAGGGCCTCCTCAACCTGGCGGACTGGCGAAACAAGGACGTAGGTCACGGAATCATCGGCGGCGAGCGCCGCTTGCACCGGCTGTTGCGACACGACGACCCGGGCGAGCCGGATCCCGTGCAGGACCTGGCGCACGTGTTGATCGGACTCGCGCCGTGGCTGGAGGGGGTGGGTGGCTGGGCGCGCGGGTTGGGGTGGCCGCAGGAGTTGGACCCGCGACCTGAACATGCCAGCACCGGGGCACCAGAGCCCATAGCCTGGGTCGGCGGCGGTGCGCCGCTGTGGGTGCTGGACGGAATGGAACGCGACTCCCTCCGCGTACTGGACGTGCTGTCTGGAGGACGAAGTCGCCGTCAGCGTTGGAAAGGCACAAACGAGCTCGCGGACATGCTCGCTCGGGCCGCCGAAGACTCGCTGCCCCTGGACGAGGACATGCAAGGCCGGGACCGACGGGATGCCGCCGCGCGCGCGACCTGGGAGTCGCGGCGATGGTCTACACCGCTCCGGGATCGAATCGCGGAAGCGACCGACACCCACCGCTTCGTCCATGTCGTGGGCGGCGGTGGCACGGGCAAGTCCTTTCTCCTGCGCGAGGTCGAGCGTCGCTTAACCGACCAGGGCGGAACGCAGCAGAACACCATCGTCGTGGCATTTCGCGGTCATGCGGGCATCGCGACGTCGTCGGCCATCCTGCTGTCATCGATCTACGCGGCGCTCAAGGGGCAAGCCGGGGTGCGGGCCCCCCGCGAACCCTCTGATGCGCTCATGATTCCCGAGGTCGCGACCGCGGGGATCTGGTGGCGCGCGCTCGCCGAGGGCAATCCGAGCACACGGTTCATTCTGCTCGTCGATACGCTCGAGGAGATGGTCGCAAAGGAGAATACGGCCTTGGACGTGCTCCCTTGGGGGCTGTCCCGGCACCGGATCGTGCTCGCTACCCGACCCCGCGCCGAGTTGGCTGCTCCCTTTGTCGCGGCGCTCGACAAGGCGGCGTCCCAAGGGTGCTTCGAGGTTGATCTCGATGTCCACTATGCGGGAAACGAGGGTGCGGCGGAGGTGGCCGCGTATCTACGCGAGCACCACAAGCAGGTCGCCGCCCGCCACCACGACATCCTCAACGGCGCCCGTCGCGGAACTGCCATCAACTTCCTCCACACCTTTCACCTGGCGCGTGGATTCGAGGTCGGATTCCAGCCGGCCCGCGTCGATGGGGTCGCAGGCTGGTCTTACGGGGACTACCTCGGGTGGCTCGAAGGCCGCGTCCACGGCCACGCCGGCTACGTAAGGTGCCTGCGATCCGTGCTGCTCACGCTCGCGGAGGTCCTCGTGCCCGTGAACGAGCGCACCTTGCGCCGACTGCTCGGCGCACCCCCGCGAGGGTCGGCGGACGGTGGGCCCGGGTTCATCGACTGGTTGCCATGGGTGCTCCGGGATCTCGAAGACTTCATCTCGCGCAGGCGTCCGCCGACCAACCCCTCGGCGCCGTCCGATATCTGGGCGTCGCAAGTCACCTGGTTCGACGCTCGGGTACGCCCAGTCGATGCCAGCGTATTGGAGCCCGCCCACGCAGAGCTCCGCGCTTACCTGAGCTCGGAGGAGCTTCCGGACGCCTGGGGATCGGTCCGCGACGACCTCCGCACCACTCGGCATGACGTGTTGATGGAAGTGCTTGCCGAGCCCTCCCTCCCGACGACGTCCGAGGCGCGCTACTTCTACGGTATCGAAGCCCCGCGCGCCATGGCCGCGTCGGGCCACACCGACGGGGGAGCGCTCGGCTCCCAGGCCGTCGTCGATGCTGAGCGGCTCAACGCTTGGCTGCGCCATGTTCCGGTCAGCTTCATCGGGACCGGGTGCCCGGGGTTCTGGGTCACGTCGATTCGGAGGGTGCTCGAATTGGGCCTTCCCAGATCTACCGTCCCCGATCTGAACGTAGCCCTCGGCAGGGCGTTGAGCGCGGATCACCGGCCATCCGAGGCCCTCGACGCGTTCCGGACTGCGGTCGCGGGAGCGCGCGCAGAGATGGGCATGGGGTCGAAGGTAGACGAGCGCCCAGTTGGCGAGTTTGTCTCGGGGGCGCCAGCTGTGGCCGCGACGCTCGCCACCGCCCTTGAGGCCATCGGTCAGCACTTCGCGGAACGGAACCGGCGGGAGGGCGCGCAAGAGGCAGACCAGGCCCTGGTCTTGCGCCGGGTACTTCACGAGAACGCGCCAGACGACCGGGACGCGGCCCTTGCTTACGCGGACGCTCTCGCGCTTGCGGCGTTCGCGCGCACTCGAACGCAGGGAGTGGGGCGGCTGATCATCGCCGGCGGTGGTCAGCCTCCGCAGCTCGGCCAGGTGGGGCGAGCTGCGGGCATCTACGGGGCGTATCTCGGCGTTGGGCAACCCCTCTCTGAAGAAGGGATGCGGGATGCAGCCGCGCGAGACCCCCAGACAGTCCTGGGACTGATGCGCGTGCTCGGTCTCGGGATCGAGGTGGCGTGCGCGTATGAGGACAGTTCCCTTGACGACCTCGCACATGACCTTCGCATCTGCCTCGCGAGCCTGCCGCCGCCATCGGGGGACCGCCGCGTGGCAAGGTACGCCAGCTTCCGCACCATCATCCGCGCCCTCGAGAGTGCGGCGAACGGGCTTCACCGATTTGGGCGTATCGGAGACGCGGTCGCTCTCTACAAGACGCTCCTCCCGGAGACCGACTCGATCCCGGTCGACGCGACAGAGGCCCGGGACTTGGCGAGCGTGTTGCTCGGTTTCAACGAGCGCCACCTCGGACTAGCTCGCGCATACCGCGATGACGCCTCGATAGACGCTTGCGAACGAACCGTGCGATGGGCCGTCCACGTCCTGCTCGCCCTCGCCGAGCTGCCCTGGTCACCCGACGCTGAACAGATCGGGTCGGCGATCCGTCGCGGACCTGATGCGATGAAGACGCTCGTGGTCGGGCTGCTCCAAGTTACAGAGATCTTTCGCCCGATCGGCCGTCGGGCGATCGCTGTTGATGCAATGGCGCTTCTGGTACAGGTGATGCGCTCCTGGACCGGCCTCGAGGCGTCTGCGACCACCGACCAGCAACGGGCCGTCGCGCGCGCACTGCCCTGGGCGCATCAGGCGATGGCGCAGGCGCTTGAGCAGTCAGCCCGATACCGCCTCGCCTGCGGGGATCGGACTGGCGCTCGCGAGGCTCTGCGAGAGTGTGAGGCTCTGGTCCTGTCTGGCGGCGGCTTCACCTTCCCAGGCATGTTAGAACTCCCAGAACCGTGAACCCGAGCGGCAGTAGGTGGCGGATGTCTCTGGCCCCCGCCGGCGTCACGCAAAGGCTGCTTGGAGGTTCGGCGCGCGACGTTCGTGTTCGTCCCGATCGACCTCGGTGGCAGGGGCCGCGCTGGACGAATCCCCCGCTTCCTCAAGCGAGCGCGTGAGCAGTGGTCGCCGCCCGCCCCAGTCGCCCTGTCTACCGCACCGCGATCCCGGCCCGCGGATCTGCACCGATGAGCAGCGCCTCGAGCGCCTCGAGCAGTGCCTCGAGTCGCCCCTCCTTGCCGACAGCGCCGCGGTCGCGCGCGCGGTCGATCCGAGCCAGAAGGTAGTCCCGGACCTCTCGGACCCGCTCGCGATCGCCGGCAAGGAACGCCCCGAGAGCTTCCTCCACCGCCTCCGTGTAGAACATCCTCCGTGCAGCGACAGTCGGGGCGCGTCTTGCAGGTTGTCGGCCGCGAAGGATCTGGACCCATTCTTCCGCGTGCTCACGCCCGCCCCGGCGGAGGCAGCCCTCCGCCCGACCCCAGTCCGGCGGACCGGCCTGGTTCCGAGCCAGAGGAGGCTGCCCACCGATGACCAGACGCAAGCGGGGAGGCTCGTGCCGGCCCGCTGTGATGGCCGGAGCAGGGGGATGCCCGTCCGGCGCGCCGGCGCCGTCGTCCGCCGCGCTCTGGCCCGTACCGGGACGAATCGCAGCCCCAACCACCGGCCGAGTCGCGCCGACGCGCCAGTCCCACCAGCGCGTCTGCTCCTCGCCCAGCTCCTCGACCCAGTCGTGCTCCTTGTAGACCCGGTCGTCACTGGTGCCGCGCACGAAGAGGTGGTGAACCGTCTTGGCGCGCCGGAGGTGGGGTGGGAGGAGCGAGCCGTCCTGATCGCGACCAGGGCGCAGCACCCGGCCAACAGATTGAATTCGTGTACGCCGCTGCGAGTTCGACGAGACCGTGATCAGCGTGTCCAGCTCCGGCAGGTCGATCCCCTGCTGCAGCGACTTGGCGCTCACCAGGATACGAAGCTGACCCGCGCGGAAAGCGCGCATCGTCGCAGCGTTGGCAGCTCGGGACAGCTTGGAGTGAACGATGCCGACCTTCTCGGTACCGAGCGGCAGCTCACCGCGCTCAATCGCCCGTAGCAGACCCCGGTGGATGGCTTCTGCGCCGAAGTCGGCGGCGGCGGTCTGCCCGTCGCGCCCCGTCCGCTCCTGCATGATGAGCACGCAGCGGGACTTGTGCAGGTCCTGGACCACGAGCTGGACCGCCACCCGGTGCCGCTCGGAGGACGTGTACAGGCACTGCTTGCGCTGGAGGTACAGGGCCTGGAGCTTCTGCGCGAGGTCGACGACCGCCGCGGGCCACCTCCCTTCCTTGCTGCGGGCGATGACGCCGTATGCGTTGGGGTTTACCCCTCGTCTCGCCAGCTGCTTCCGGATCCCGTCGCAGAACTCGCAGAGGTGCTCGTACTGGTCCGACTCGTCGGGGGAGAGGGCGACCGCCTGATGGTTGACGGTGTAGGCTGGCAGGAGCCCGCGCCGTCGGCCATCGGCGAGGCTGAGTCGGAAGAACTCCGCGCCAAGCTCCACGCACTGGATCTGCTCGCTCAACGGGCGCACACGGCCATCATCGTCCTGCACGTCGGGACCGCTGCGATCAGGCGTCGCGCTGATCCCGATGCGGTGGGTCACCTTCGCGCGAAAGATGGCCTGCGAGACCTCCGCCCCCATCGCGTGGCACTCGTCGCAGAGGAGCATCACCTTCTGCCCGCGGCAGGCCCGTTCGAGCGCACCGGTCCGCGCGGTCTCCAGCGTGAACACCAGGATGTCGTGAGTGAGGAAGGAGTCGTTGAAGTTGACACCGCCACCGACTCGCCCGACCCGCTCCGCGGGGACGTCCGTGATCCAGCCGAGAGCGGTGACCCACTGCCCGGCCAGCTCGACGCCGGGCGCCACGACCGCCAGTTTCATCCGTGGACCCTCGGCCGACGCGTGGATCAGGCATGCGACCGCCGCGTAGGTTTTGCCTCCGCCGGTGAAGACATTGACGATCCCACGTCGGTAGCCGTTCCCGTCCACCACTCGGCGCATGTACGCGGTGATCGCCTCGGCTTGCCATGGGTCGGGCGTGAATTTGGCGTTGAGCTGGATAGGCTTGGCGGGGGTCGGCATGGGGCACCTGGGGTCTTGTGAACCGATCCCTCAGTAGACGCACCGGAACATGCCTTCGGACAGCGGGATGGTCAGCGTGTGGCAACAGAACCCCGACCCCTCACCTCTCCGGCGCATTCGCCAACAACAGGGGGCGCTCGCCCTCACCCTACCCGTACAACCCACCCATCCGGCTCCGCCGCGACCAGCAGCGTGTCGCGTGGGACCCATCGCAGGTGCGGCGCACGGTCCAGCCGCGGCTCAAGGTCGGACACGACGAGCGCCGCGTAGTCAGCGAGCGGCCAGTCCAGGGTCTTCCCGACCTCGCGGCACCTCCAGGCCTCGTTGCGCGTCCAGGGGAAGTTCACGGGGCCGTCCCCGACGCGCCCCTTGACCTCGACGCCCAACGGCAACGCCTGACCGTCAAGGAAAACGAGGAAGTCCACCCCTGGGGACACATTCGCCGGGCGGGGGCCGTAGCCCTCCGGCAGCGTCGCGGCGGTCCGCTCCGCCTCGGTGGCGACCGCAGCCACCCGGGCGCCCGGGAAGCGGCGAGCGAGGGCGCGCGCGGCGAAGCGCTCGGCCAGTTGCCCGGTGACCGTGCCGCGGCCGGCGAATTGTGAGCCACCTCCGCCGCGACGCCCCGTCGGCGGGACCGGATCGACAGCGACAGCTTCCTCGGCGTCCGGCACAGCCAGGCCGTCGACCCACTCAGACCAGGCGACAATGGCCTCCTCGGCGCTCGCGAACGTCCTTCCTCCCCATTTCTCCTGCTCGCCCTCAAGGAGGCGGAGGACCTCGTCGAAGCCTGGCAGGCCGCTGGCAGCCTCTTCAAGGCGGAGCCCGGCGTCCTCTCCTTCGACGGTCTGTAGGCCGAAGACCTCGAGGAGAACCTGTGTGAGCGGCTGCCCGTCGCGTTCCAGCAGTTCCTTGCCAACCGCTGTGGACCAGAAGCGCCCCGGCTCGGTCGCACAGGTGCGCGCCTCATTCGCGGCGTCTGCAGCGCTAGCGCAGTGCAGCACCAGGGCCGAGGCTCGCCGTATGTGGCTGGTGAACGCGAGCCGCACACTCGGCGCCGCGCGGGTGGCTTCGGGAGGTGCTTTCGGGTCGTCCTCATCTGCAGTTGGCAACATCGGCCCGCCGACCAGATCGACGAGGCCCGGGTTGTCCTCCGGCGCCCCTGTCCACTCAGGGCTCCAGGCGCGGAGCAGGTTCTGGATGTGTGGGGCGTGCCCGGCAGACCCAACCGCCAGCGCGATCGGGACATCGAGGCGCCAGAGCGACCGGCGCGCGTCGGCGATCGAGCGGACGCGGGCGTCGACGAGGAACCGTGGGCCATCCGGGCCGTCGTCGTACCGGAACATGAGGTCGGCGCGGCCAAGAGGGACGCGAGAGCCCGGGGGATCGACGAGGGCTTGGCTCGTGGGCCAAGCGGAGACACGCTCAAACCTCGGCTGGACGAGCGCCCGGTCTGCTCTCCGGTCGAACACCTCGGTCTTCATCGGGTTGCCCCCGGCAGCAGCTCGCGCGGTGACCGCGTCCCGGACCCAGGGCAGCAGCTCGGCGACGACCTCGCACAGGTACTGGCAGAGCTGCTCTGGGTCCTCCGCCACGACATCGTAGGCGCAGGGTACCAGCTCGAAAATGGGCACGTCGAGCGCCTCCGCACAGGCCCTCGAGTCGAACAGCTCGGCGAAGCCCACCTCCTCCCTGAACGCGCGCCGGCTCGCGTGATCCCGATCGTTGTCGAAGAACACGCGCTCGGCGCGGCACTGCCCGGCACGCACCCACCTGCGATCATGCCCGACCCTGCAAAGCACCGGGATCCGCTCGACAGTGCCGTCATCAGCGCCGACCCAGCCGAGGGCGGCAGCGTCGTGCGCGGCGTCCGCCAATGCCGTCCTGCCGTCGGCCTCGACGTGATCCAGCATGGTCTTCGCCTGCTCCATGACGTCCTTGACCGCTGCGTCCAGCCCTGGCTCGCTGGCGTCTGGCCAGCGTGCCCGCAATGCGTGGAGGGCCTTGACGATATGCCGGAGGTCGGGCAGGCGGTCGACCGCCAGGATGTGGAGGGCATCGTTCTCACGGTCCCGGGTCGGGGACGCATCGAAGACGAGAGGGAGCGCCCGGGCGGCCGAGTTTGCCCAGCCTCCTGGGTCACGCGGCGCCGAGCGGAGCCGGAACAACCCGCTGCACGGCTCGCTCGGCCCGATGGAGGGGGGCTTCGCGTAGGTCGGGCGCACCAGTGTGGACCGCAGGCGCAGCGTCACGCACGACGGGAACCAGCCCCGCGGACAGGTTCGAAAGTAGGTGTCGCGTGCCTGGTGCAGCGGTACGTCCGTGAAATCCAGCCAGTCGCCCTCGGCGATGATCCGCTCTGACAGCGTCTCGTCGGCCCCGTTCGGAAGGTCCGCCTGCGCGAGCGGGCGCACCGGAAGGTACGGGAGGAAGCCGCCAGTACACTCCGCTGGCCTGCTGTAGGTGTTCACGGTAGGGGCGTCCGCGCGGTCCGGGTGGTGACAGCGCAGCTCCTCCCTGCAAAAGCCGAACAACGCTGTGCGTGCCGGAGTGGCCGGGGCCGTGGAGTCCCAGGCGTCACGAGGAAAGCGGGCTTGAAGATCCGCGATCTCCCTTTGTCTCCGCGCGCGGTCGGCCCAAGGGATTGCAAATCGGAGGCAGATCGGGACGCCCTTCCAGCACCCGAGCCTCTCCAACAGGCTCGCAGCGTCTCCGCCAGACAGCCCGAGCAGGTCGGCTATGCGCGACACGTCCACGCGCAAGGCGTCGGGAAGATCTTCTGCGAGGGAGAGGTCAGCGACTGGCAGCCACGGGCCGGCTCGTGATGGCACCCGCGTCCGCGCGCGCCAGATCGCGAGGGTGGTCGGCGCGGATGTCTCGGGGATCCACCGGTCTATTGACCAGAACATTCCCCCCCATGCCTGCGCCAGGGCCGCCCCAGCCGCAGGCGTGGCCCAGGCAGCGACCCGGAGCGCGGCGCTGTCCCATGTCGGGTCGGGCTCGACAGGGCGATGCAGATCACAAGCGTCCAGCGCAGCGTAGGCCGTCAGTTGGCGAACGCCTGCGCGGTGGAGGATGGCGGTCAGGATCCCGCGGTCGGCCTCGGGCAGGGTAGCCAGCGGACGAGGGTCGATCACAGCGACCCCTGCGGTTTCAAAGGCGTCTGCGAGCCCAATGTCGCTCTCCGACAGGAAGACCTCGCTTGGCGAGCGAGCCCCGAGTACCGGGATCGGTAGGGCCGGAACACCGGTCTCGGGGAACGCGCGATGGACGGCGACCGCAAGCTGCACGCGCGACGCCGTCAGTCCGTCGTCCGCCAGCTGGGGGCGCACGCCGTCGACCGCAGGACCGGCGGGCACACCACCAAGTGCGGCCCAGGCCTGATCCGCCGCGAGGATCTGCATCCCCAGCATACTGACAGGAGCGTCGAGCAACCACGGGTCGGGGGCGGCGAGCGAATCGTCAGCGGGGAACGCGGCCAGCCAGCGCTCGTGCAGGGCACCCGCCCAGCCCAAATTGGCGGCCGGCAGGGGACGCCCATCGCGCGAGCGCCAAACGGAGCGCGGCTCGAGCGCGTGCGCGATCCTGGCGCGCAGCTGGTCCGAGGCGGATGGGCTCGCGTGTCGGGTCTGACCGGCCGCCCCTGGGAGGCGCGAGTGCAGCACGGGGCCGAGCGTCGTCCCATTGCCTAGGAGGGTGGGGAGCATGTTCTGCGCCGTTTGGTAGGCCGCCAGGATCTGCTCCGCACCCTCCGCGACGAGGTCGGCGGCCGGAATGTGTCAACAAAAATGAGACACTTTGCAGAAAAGTTTAGGGAACTCCCGCGGGCCTGCCGACCGTGGGGGGCTCGATGGCCTCGAGGATCGCGCATGCCTCGTCGAGCTGGGCGACGACGTCCTCGAGGTGAGCCGCGACCTGTCCAGCCTGGAGGTTCGTGGGCAGCCGGTCCAACCAGTTCTGGTATTCGGCAGCGAGCTTTCGAGCCTCGGCGGTCAGGAGCGCGAGCCTGACCGGTCGGGATGGGTCGGCCGGGACTTTGGTGCGCGCGGGTAGCGGCGCGCTGGTCCGGGCCGCGTGCTGCCGCTGGCGGAACGCCCGCTGGCGTTCGGCGTTGCTGGCGTAGAGTTGGTGAGACATGCAGGTTCTCCGTCGGAGGGCGTACCGTAACGTTACGGTGCGCTGTTGGGGGGCAAGAGCGCGACCTGGGCTACCGGGACTGCCGCACGATGGGGACAGGCTGCGGACAAACCGAGTACGGCTTGCCCACAACCTGCCCCCAACGCGCTGGACAACCGGAGTACCGGTTGCCCACAGTCCCTTGGACAACCGGAGTACCGGTTGCCCATAGCCCAGGTCGCCCGAACAACAACATCAGGTTGTTTCGGATTTTTCGGACGATGATCCGGCCTTCGGCCGATTGATCCAGACGGCCGCCGGCAGCTCGGGCGCGCGCGGTCGCCCGTGGACGTAGCGCTCGGGATGGGCGGCGAAGGCGGCGTCGAGGACGCCCTGGTGGTCCTGCAGGCGGGCGGCGGCGCGTCCGAAGTGGACGTCGGTGGGGGTGAGATACGCGATGCCGCTGTGGTGGTGGTCGTTGTTGTACCATTGGTCAAACCTGGTGAAATGTGCCCTCGCGTCCTGCAGGCAGCCGAAGCGGGCGGGGAAATCCGGGCGGTACTTCAGCGTCTTGAACTGGGCTTCGGAGAAGGGGTTGTCGTCGGATACGTACGGTCGCGAGTGGGTTTTGGTGACGCCGAGGTCGACGAGCAGCTCGGCGACGGTGCGGGAGCGCATCGACGTGCCGCGGTCGGCGTGCAGCTTGAGCTGGCCTGAGGGGATGGCGTGTCGTTCGCACGTCACGCGGATCAGCCGCCGAGCGAGTTCGGCGCTTTCGCGGGTCGCAACCATCCAGCCGACGATGTAGCGGCTGAAGATGTCGATGATGACGTAGAGGTGGAAGTAGCTCCACTTTTCGGGCCCCTTGAGCTTGGTGATGTCCCAGCTCCAGACCTGGTTCGGGCCTGTCGCCAGCAGCTCGGGTGCCGCGTAGGACGGGTGTCGAAGTTGGGCTCGTCGCTCCCGAATCTCCTGGTTCGCCCAAAGGATCCGGTACATCGTCGAGACGGAGCACGGGCTCGCGCCCTCGTAGAGCAGCGTCGCCGCCACCTCCCGAGGGGCCTGGTCGACGAAGCGGTCGGCGTGGAGCAATTCGAGGACTTTTGCGCGTTCCACCTCGGTCAGCGCACGGGCCGAGCGCGGACGAGGTCGCGGCCCATGCCTCGGCGAGCGCCATCGGTAGAACCCGGCCCGGGCCACGCCGAGCGCCGCACACGCCGGCATCACGCCGAGCGTCGGCACCGCCTGGGCGACGGCGTTCATCAGGAGCTCCCGCTGGGGCCGTCGCTCATCGTCTCCAGCAACAACGCCACTTTTTTTTGGAGCTCCAGCAGGGCCTCGGTGCGACGGAGGCGCCGCTCGAGCTGGGACTTGTCGCGCTCCAACTCGCTGATCCGCCGATCGCGGGCGTCAGGTGGGGGCTTCGGCGCAGGACCGCGCGCCTTCGTCGGGCCACCCAACTCCCCAGAATCACGAGCCTTTCGCCACTCGGAGAGGCGAGACGCATAGAGCCCTTCGCGCCGGAGCAGGGCGCCGCGAGCACTGGGATCCTTGCAGGCCTCCGCCTCCCGAAGGATGCGCCGCTTGTACTCGGCGGTGAAGGTGCGTCGAACCGGCCGTTCAGGCACTTCGGTGGGCGGCGGCGTTGTGGGCGTAGAGAGAGCTTCCATCGGTGTAATCCTTGACGGCCCTGTTCCGTAAACTCGGAGTGGTGGACTGTCTCACGCTTATTGACACGCAGGGGGCACGCGTGAGGAGGCGGGCGTTCGCCGCCTGCGCGTCTGCGCTGCCGTGGAGGGCGTCGCGGTCATCCCCCAGCGAGAAGGGAGCATGCACGCGGATCCCCGTGCCCGAGCGCTCCTTCCGCATCGGAAAGTAGGTGACGAGCGGCGAGTCGGACTCAAGCGGCTCAAAGTCGCCCGCGTCCGACAAGCCGATGAGGACGGCGGCGTCGTCCGGGTCGCCGAACCGCAGGACGCGGCGTGGATCCTGGCCCGGCTCCACGGCCCGAAACTCGGTGGCCCTGGCGACCGGAGAGATCACCTCTTCGAGCGACCATCGCCCCAGACCGGAGGCCTCGACCGCGCGGACACGCTCCAGGAATGCGAGGTCGGTCGCGCTGAACCCCGCCATCAACGCCTCGAGCGCTTCCTGAGCCAGATCCCCCTCTCCGATGTTCTGTCGCTCACGCTTTGCGATGGTACAGCTCGCGGCTGCCACCGTGGTCCGCCGCGACCTCCGTCAGGGGACTCTGAACCCAAGCCAGCGACGAGC
>CAIMSU010000338.1 GCA_903844155.1 uncultured Pseudomonadota bacterium
CCGTCGTCTACCTGTCCGAAGCTGCCCCACGAAGACCGTTGGAAAGCCGTGTGCGGGAAAACCGCAAGCACGGTTTGAATGGGGGCTTTTTGAAACAAGCCGGCAAAACGCCGGTATTGCGCTAAGAGTCTACCTATGCTCTCCTTCGTCGCCCGTCCCGACGCCGCGCAGCCCGCCCGCGGCCAGGTGGACGTCGTGGACGCCTGGACGAATGAGGAGGTCAAAGCTGGCATCGCCGAGCTCCTCCTGCGCTGGGAGCATCGCCTGCCTGCCGATCGCACGACCGCGATCGTCATCAAGCCGAACCTCAACAACGATCTCGTCGCCCTCTCCGGCAACTGCACCGATCTGCGCGTGCTGGACGCGCTCTGCGCCGAGCTCCGAGCGCGAAGCTACACAGACATCACCATCGCGGACGGCTCCAACGTCGGCATCGCCCGTCGCGAGATCTCGACCTTCCGGCGGCTGCGCGTGGACAGCCTCGTCACCCGGTACGGCGTCCGCATCGTGGATTTGAACAAGGACCCGGGCACCCCCGTCGTCCTTCACAACGACGCCCACCCGACCGTCGCAAACACCATATTGAACGCTGGCTTTCTCATCAGCGTCCCGAAGGTGAAGACCCACGCAGAGGCCCAGCTCTCCTGCGCGATGAAGAACTGGGTCGGGATCTGCTGCGGCCAGGACAAGCGGCACATGCACTATGACCTCTCGCGGAACATCTTCGCGATCAACGAGGTTGTACAGCCCGATCTCATCCTGGTCGACGGGCTGGTGGGCATGGAGGGCAACGGCCCGGGCGACGGCGAGCCGTTCCGCTTCGGCCATCTCGTGATGAGCGACGACGCGTTTGTCAACGATGCTGTGGTGGCGCGCCTCGTCGGCCTCTCGTGGCGGGATGTGCCGTACCTCGGGCACGCGATGGATGCCGGCGCGTTGACAGGGGAGATCGCGGCCCGGCTCGAGCTGGAAATCCCGATGTTGCGCCCCATCAAGCGCCCGCCCGCGCGCACACGCCTCGCGAAGCTCGCCGAGAACCGCTCGCTCGAGTGGCTCAAGCGCACCGTCCGACCCATCGTGCAGAAGCCGGAGGTCACGGAGGTCGCGTACAAGCTCAAGATCGTCCAGGACGTCTACTTCTTGGAGGACGACACGCTGCGGGTGACCGGAAGGGCGGTCGAGAAGTGTGGGACCTGCACCCGCTGTGTCGGGTTCTGTCCGACCGGGCTCGCGCTCGAGGACATCGGTCGGAAGACGACACTTCCAGACTGTGCTCAGTGCTTGTATTGCTGGTGGGTCTGCCCGAACGACGCGATTGTGCTGACCGGCGAGCCGAACGGGATGGCGCGCCAGATCGCCCGGTACAAGAAGGAGATCGAGCAGCTTTGAGGGGGACCAGATGCTGACACCCGGGACCTGCATCCACATCGTCGCGCCGTCCGGCGCGGTTGACGTGGAGCGTGTGGAGGCCGGCGCCGCGGTGCTGCGGAGCTGGGGCTACGCGGTCGAGGTGGCCCCGGAGATCCGGGCCCGCGAGCGGTACCTCGCCGGCGCTGATGCCGTCAGGCTGCGATCATTGCGTGCAGCAGCGGATCGTGCGTTGTTGACTGCGGGTGCGGTCTGGATGGCACGCGGCGGGTACGGGCTTTCCCGCCTGTTGCCCGAGCTGCTTCATCGCCCGCTGCCTTCGGTCCCGTTCATCGGATTTTCTGACGGGACCGTGCTGCTCAACCACCACCGCGGCGTGGCGCTGCATGCGCCCGTGGTCAACAGTCTGATCGGGCACGCGGACCGCGAGTCGCTCGTCCACCTGCGGCGGGTGCTCGGGGGCGAGGTTCCGCCGCTTCAAGGCACGCTTTGGGTCGGCGGGGAGGCTGAGGGGCGCCTGGCTGGCGGGAACCTTTGCGTCCTGGCGTCGCTCGCGGGCACGCCAGGTGCGTTCCGCGGATCCGGGTGCATCGTGGCGCTCGAGGACACGGGCGAGGCGCCGTACAAGGTAGACCGGCTCCTGACCCAGCTCATCCAGAGCGGCGCCTTTCTCGGGGTTCGCGGCTTTGCGCTGGGGACGTTCGACAACGGCCCCGGCGGCGAGGTTGGCGCGCGGACGGACGCCGAGCGGGATGCCACGCGCGAAGTGCTCCTCGAGCGCTTGTCCGGCTTCGGGGTGCCGATCCTGGGGGAATTGCCGTTCGGGCACGGCCGGGCGAACCGGGCATTTCGGTTCGGTCCGGCGCGGATCATCGAGGACCGGCTGGTCTGGGGGTGACCGAGTGGTTCGAAAATACTGAACGCCTGCACTTGACGGGCGGCGGTAATATGCTAATCGGATGAACATGACTCCCGACCCCTCTGATGTCCCCGACCTGAACGAACCCCGGCTCTGGCGGCGCGACGGTTGGACCGCGCGCGTGATCAAGAATGAAGACGACGACGGCTGGGCCGTCGAGATGACCCGCAGCGGGGATCCGGAGCCGGCGCTCGTGGGACCGTGGACTATGGGGCGGGACAAGAAGAACCCGAAGCCGCTCGATCCCGCCGCCTTCCACACGCTGGTGAAGACCGCGAGCGAGGTGATCCGGCGCCACGAGCACGCTGCGCTCGCCCGGTTGCACCGTGCCTTCTCCTACGTGCGGCCTGATGGCCAGCGGATCGCGGCTTCCTTCGACATTCACGGGACGGGCGAGGAGGACGATCCGCATGCGCTCCTGGCGTGCGTCGACGAGGTGACGGGCGAGGTCCTGCGCGCCGGGCGGGTGGAGGTCAGCTTTCGGCTGAACGCCGCGACCCTGGATCGCTTCCTGGCGGGGGCCTGAATGCGACAGACCGGCTCGGCGGGGTAGGACAGAGTCATGGTGATTCCTCTTGTGTTTCTCGCGGCCGCTGCTGGCGCTGCGTGGCTGTCGGTGGGCGATCGGGTGTCGCCGCTCGCGCTCACGGTCGTGGAGTGGGAGACCTCCCTCGGGTTTCCGATCTGGATCCCCTTGGCCGCGGTCGGCGCGGCGCTGGCGCTTGTGGAGGTTGCCCGCCGTCGAACGCCGGCGGCAACGTCTTCGCCGGGCCCGTCCCCGCGCCAGACCCGGCCGACCCTGGAGTCCCAGCGTCGGGCGGCGCTCGCGCCCCAGGCGGAGCCGGGACCCGGGTGGCGTGCAGCGGTGGATGCGCAGGCGCTGCGCCTGCCGCTCGGCCCCCAGGGTCGCGTCAAGCTGGACGAGGCGGTCGACGTCCCGCTCACGCTCGTGCTGCGCGACGCAACCCCGCAGCAGGCGAAGCACCGCTACGGCGAGTTCGCGCGATTCCTGGCGACAATTCCGACTCCGCCCGCCGCGCGTGTGCGGCTGGAGTCCTGCCCGTTGCTCGAGGGGCAGATCCACAAGGCGTTCGGCGCCGAGCTGGCGCAGGTGTTCGACTCCGGCCGGTTCCACGTCGTTTCCTGCCCCGATGGCGTCGACGTGCGATTCGCGCAGCCGGACCCCCGGTGGACGGCCCACTAGCCGATGGAGTACGATGCGCCATCCGAGAGTTCCATGATCCGCTCCCTCACGCCCTCCGCCTGTGCCATGTTCCTGACCCTCCCGCTGCTCGGCCTGGCGCTCCCCGCGTGCAAGCCGGCGTGTCCGGCTGGCTTTTCGCAGACGAGCTCCGGCATCTGCCTCCGGAACCAGTTTGGCACGCCGCACGGCACCACCGACGGGCTCACGACGGACGACAGCGGCGGGGGAAACGGCGGCAACGGCGGGTCCGGAAACGATGCCCCCTCCTGCGCGTTCGACACGTCCCGGGTGGAGACCGACAGCACGGGCGCCGGCTTCATCGCCGTGTACCTGACGTGCACGGACCCGCAGAACGACATCGTCGGCGGCAACGTCCATGTGCTCCTCGACTCGGTGACGAACACGGACGACCCCATCGTTGCCGCCACGGGTAGCGACTCGGGATCCTCGGCGGACCCCGACTGGGCCAACGCCTACTTAGACGGTCAGACCCTCGCGTTCTGGCTGCAGAATGTGGCGAGCGGCGGGCACTCTGCCGCGATCACTGTCGCGGACGGGGCCGGGAATTTCGGCGCGCCGCTGCAGGTCACCGTGGGAAATCCCTGACGGCCCGATGCTCGCGGCCATCCTGGCCCTGACGGTGGCGCGCGCGCGGGCGGCGACGTGGGAGCTGGCCTACGTCCGGCAGCAGGACGCCGACTACGTCATCCCGCCAGTCGCGGTCCGGGCAGCTTATTCGGCGTTGGTCGCCGATCTGGCTGAGGCGGCCCCGGGCGGGACTGTCCCGACGGATGCCGTCGCGCGCGCGGCTGCGCTCGATCTTTCGCTCACGCAGAACGGGGCTACGCTCTACTTGTATGAGCCCGTCGAGCACATGCGCGGGGCCGGCGTCGTCGCGTTGCACCTCGGTCCGCTGACAGAGGAGGTGGTGCTGGAGTCGCCGCACCCGCTCGCGGACGTGCGCACCGGCGCTATCACTGGCGCGTTGTTCGACCGCGGCGACATTCGCGCCGCCGTGATCGCCACCGTCCACCGCAACGCGGGAAGCGACGCAGACCCGGCCGCCAACCCCAACTCCTGGCTCGCCAGCGCGACGGACGGGCTCGCGCGCGGGCTCGAGGACCCGATGTTCGTGCAGCTCCACGGCTTTGAAGGCTCGACGACAGACGCCGACGCCGTCGTATCCGCCGGCATCGCCCAGCCGGGTCACGAGGCGTACGCACAGGTCGTTCGGCGCGTCACCATCGGCATCGGCGAGGGCGACGTCCGCACGGGCGAGGATGTTCCGGGTCTGGCAGCGACGAAGAACGCGCAAGGCAGGCTCCTGGCCGAGCGCGGGCTTCGGTTCTGGCACATCGAGATGTCGCCCGCGGTGCGCTCCAAGCTGGCGACGTCAGACGCCGCGCGCAACGAGCTTGGCGATCAGCTCCTGATCCTCGCCGCGAACGAGCCGGCGGCAGCGCGGCGTCGTCGGCAGGCGCGTCCGGGCTGAACTTTCGCGTCGCGTTGTGGTCTGATGCGCCATGCGCGCTGTCCGTCCGTCGACCGTCCCCGTCCTCGCCCTCCTCCTCCTCGCCCTCCTCCTC
Organism: uncultured Pseudomonadota bacterium; assembly: GCA_903844155.1. GTDB lineage: Bacteria > Myxococcota_A > UBA796 > UBA796 > SXON01 > CAIUMM01. Next base: position 5,078 of record CAIMSU010000338.1, read on the forward strand.
CTCGCCACCCTCCCGCTCGTCGCCCCGGCCCGCGCCGCGCCCGGAACCCCGGAGGAGCAAGCGCTCGCTGACGCTCTCACGGGTCACGACCCCGACGCTGTCGCGCTCCTCACCCGCGCCAACGACCCCGACCTGACCTGGCTCGCCGGCCGGTACGCCCTCGAATCGGGGGATCTGCCGACTGCGTTCCCGCTGCTCGCGGGCCCCGCCGACCGGGATCTCTGGGGGCGGGTTGACGTCGCGGACGCGCGCGGCGACGACGCAGCCGCATTGAAGCTGGCATTGCCGGCGATGGACGCGGCCATGGCAGGCGCCCACCGGGACGTGCTGGCGACGATGCTGACGGCCTGGGCGGCCGAGCGGGCGGCGCCTGCGAAGGGTGGGGCACCGGACTACGCCCACGCGGCGACGTTCCTGCAGGCCGCGATCGCGATGGCGGCGACAGAGCCGGCCCGAATCAAGGCCCAGGACGCGCTTTTCCGGCTGCCATCCCCTTATGACGACCCGACCTCGGCCCGAGCCCGGCTCGCGGGGGCCGGACCCATCTCCGCGGGTCAGGGCTCGGGCCCGTCGCGCCTCGGCGCCGAGCTGAGCTGGGGAACGGCGCTAGCCGCGTCGTCGCCGTTCGTCGCCGCCAGCCTCCTCAGCGACGTGCTGCGGTTCGATCCGGATGACGCTGTGGCGGCCGGGACCGCGCTCACCGGGCTCCGGGGCCAGCTGCCCGAGATCGTGATCTCAGGGCTGCTCCCCCAACTCCCCACGACCGAGGCGGGATTTCAGCTCCGGCATGACTGGTGCACGACCGTCCTGCCGCGCGACCCCGCCTCTGGCCTCGCGTGCCTGGACACGCTCGCGAAGGCGGTCGAGGCGGCCAAACCCACCGACGGAAAAATGCTCGATCCGAAGTTCACGGCGGAGCTTGAACGCCAGCTTCGGGTCCAACGCGCGACGTCCGAGCCCGACGCCTCGGCTCGCCGTTCGCTCTGGCTGGGTATCGCCGAGCGGGAGGGCCGAAGCGCCGCTGGCGACGAGGCGCGCGCCCAGGCCCTCGCCGCGCTCCTCGCCTCCGCGACCACCCCCGCGCTCGCGCACGCCGCGCTCGACACGCCCGACGGCGCCGGGAACGCGTCCTTGCGCTACTCGGCCCTCGCGCCTGCTGACGCCGCCCACCCGGAATTACGGACGAATTCCCTATGGGATCTCGCCGCGGCCTTTCCCGCCGGCGCGTGGTGCGGGGAGCTCGCCGGGCGCCTGCTCCAAACCGGCGCCGACACCGCCACCGCCGAGCGCTACGACGCCGCCTGCAGCGAGGCGAGCACTGAGGGCATCACCCCGCCGCCCGGCACCGATCCCGAGGCCGACGCCGCGCTGGTGAAAGCCCACGCCCAGGGCGTCACCCAGCTTCGACTTCTCCCGGTTGCTGGCGCCGTCCAGGTCACCGCGAGCGCCGTGACCACCCTCGCCGTGGCCGAACACCGCGTGGACCCCGAGGCCCTGTTTCGCGGCACGTCCGGAAACCCGCTCGACACGCACCTCGACGCGTTTCTGCTCACCCCGGACCTCTCCTGGAACGTGCCCGTGGACGGCGTCCGCGTGCAACGACTGGCCCCGCGCGGGCACGGCGCGCTCGCGGCGTTGACCGTCCGCGCCGGGGACCAGCGCGCCACCGCGCTCGTCGTCACCGATCCCCTGGACGTCCAGGTCGTCTCGCAAGGCGACGACGTGGCGATCGCCGTGCTCCGCGCGGGGAAGCCGGTCGCCGGGGCTGAGCTGCTGATCGACGCGACGGGCAGCATCACCAAGGCCAGGACTGGCGCAGAAGGCATTGCGCATGCGAAGGTCAGGGAGCAGGGGCGTGTGATGGCGCGTTTCGGCGAGGCGCTGGGTTTTGCGACGTTCACGGCGGGCGAACCGGAGACCCCGGAGACGGCGTGGAGCATCGTTCCGTGGGCGCGCGCCGTGCCGGTCGAGGGCGCGATGGAGGACGTCGAGGTCTACGGAACGGCCCCGGTCGGCTCGCCGCTGACGGCCGGACTGCGACTCCAGAGCGTGAGCAGGGATGGCGCGATCCTCGGCGATGTCGGCCTGACATTTGACCGTGGCGCGGCTCATGCGCGGCTGTACGCACAGGGCGGTGGGCGGCTCGAGCTGGTCGATGGGACCGACGCGGGGCGGGGTGCGAGTGTCGACCTGCCGGTCGCGGGCCGGTCCAAAGCGCTCGTCGGCGTGACATTTTCGACGGATCGTCCGCATCCGCAGGACAAGCTCACCGCGCGCGTCACGCGCCTCGACGGACGCACGGACCCGCTCGCGGTCACCGTCACCGTCACCACGCCCATCGGCCCGACCGTGACGGAGACGGTGCTCGGCGCCGATCCCGTCGACGTTCCCGTCTCGCTCGCCACGCTTTTGCCCGACGAGGTCGTGTCGGTCAGCGTTGTCACGGCAGGGGGTACCCCCGCGGATGCCAGCGTGACGGTCGAGGAAGTGCCGACCCCGGCGCGCCGTGTTGTCGCGGACGCAATCGGTAAGACGAGTGCGTTCCCCGCCTCCTTCCCGGACAGTCGCCCCGGCGACAGCGTGCACCTGCGCGCGTTCGAGGGGCAGGGCGACCTTTGGGCGACGATCGACGGGCCGAGCCGAGCCTTTCGGCTTCCGTCTGCCGGGTTGTGGTCGTTGGAGCTACTGGATGGCGGGGAGTCCTCCGACCACACGGTGCTCGCGGTGGACGACGCGGCAGCCGGTCCCGGAGCGGACCTGCGCTGGCACGGGCCTGCCGGGCTCGTCGCCACCGTCGCGGAGGGTATTCGCAGCGCAGCCATCCTTCAGCCCGGGCAAGCGCTGCCCCTGGCGCCCGTCGCGGGCGCGAGGACCGCGTGGCTGACGGCGTCGTCGGGGGTGACGGTGCCGCTCACCGGGGCGGATGCGCCAGCGGTGACCGTCGCGGGGACCCTGACGCGCGGCGCCTCGGCGAACCTGACGCTGACGGCCGAGCCGGGCAGCCGGATCTGGGCGTTCGTGCGCGATGCGACGCCGGGCGGGTCGAGCGAGGCGACGGTTGCGGAGCTGTGGGACGGCTCGGGCGGGTTTGGGGGCGACGCGTGGTCACCGGCGGCGGTCGAGGGCGTGGCGATCTCCACCGGCCTGCTCGCGGAGGAGGAGCGGCAGAAGGAGGCGACGGACGTGAAGCGCGTGGACTTCGGGTTCGACGCGGATGCGGAGAAAGCCAAGGAAGGGACAGGCGAAGGGTTTGGGATGGGCGGGCTTGGCGGGCGGGGCGGGGGCGGGTACGGAGCGAGCCGCGACGAGGCGGTGGGGCGGCAGGGCGGCGAGCGCGGCCCGTATGTCGGCGACCCCGATGCCATCGGCGTGATCGAGGGCAAGCCGCCGGGCGACTACGCGTTCACGGTGCCGGGCTGGGTTGGTCAGGTGAGCGTCGACGTCGTCGTCGAGGCGGCCGATGGCCGGTGGACGTCGAAGACGGTTCCGGTGACGCTGTCTGGGGCGCTCTCGGCGCGTCCAACGCCCGTAATTTCGCCAGCTACCGACCCAACCGGCGAGCTCGTCGCTGTCGCGGAGTCCCTCCCGCTCGGGGCGCGGGTCTTCGCGCTGGCAGCGATGGATCACGCGGGCGTCGTTGGCGCGCACCTCCCGCTGCTCGCGGCGCAGGCTTCGTCGCCACCGGGCGGTGCCGATCTGGCCCTCGCCGACCACGTCCTCGGCACGACGCAGTCGGTCACGGCGCCGGCCCCCGTGGCCGACACCCACCTGGTCGAACGGGCGACGGACGCGCTGACGCTGGCGTCATCGGACAAGCCGGGGGACGTCGAACGGGCGCGGGCGGGTGCCGAGCGGCTGATCGCGGAGCCGGACCTGCCTGCGTTCGTGCGGGTGCGGGCGGCGCTCGCGCTTTGGGTCGCTGGCGCGGGGGACGAGGCCGTGGCTGCGCTGCCGAACGGGTCGGGTGACGCGATGATCGCGGCGGCGCGGGCGCTTGTCTCCGGGAGCGGCGACGCGCGGTTTCGGGCCGACTGGTGGCGGGTAACGCGGTCCGAGGCGGCGAATCCGTCCGACCGGGCGCTGGCGATCGCGGCGCTGGCCACTGGCGACAAAGGGGTGATCCAGCCGCTTGGGGCAGCGGCTGCTCCGGCGACGAAACCGGCGGCGACCCTGCCGATGTCGGTAGAGGCGCCCATCGTCCGGTGGCGCGGCTCGGACTTCACGCGGGGCTGGAGCGCGGCGCTCGTGCAGCAGGCGGCGGTCACGTCCCCCGGCGGCCGGATCCTCCCGGTGTGGGCCGTCATCCCCGCGAATCCGCTGCCCACGCGGGTGCAGTGCCCGGTCGGTGCGGTCACGCCCTGGATTGACCTGGCGCCCTCGCTCTCGGACTCCCGTTGGGCCTACTGTCGCGTTGTCGCCCCGACGGCGCCCGGGCCCGTCGCCCTCGACATCCGCTGGTTCGACGCCGAGGGTACGCTCCTCGCCAGGGCGACGACCGAGGTCAACGTGCTCCCGGCCGCCGACTCCGCCGCCAACGACGTCATGAGCGACGAGGAGCGCCTGGGCCTCGGCACGGCACTCGCGGGATCGACGAACCCCACCGAGCGGGTTTCCGGCCTTGATCTTCTGGAAGCCCTGCAGCGGCATGCCGAATTGTCTGCGGACGTCCTGAGCGCGGCGAGCACCACGTTGCTCAACGGGCGCGCGCGGGCCAACGACCCGGTCGGGCTCATCCGGGCGTTCCAGTCCTTCCGCGAGCACGTGCCAGACGGCGTCCTCGACCTGCCCGTCGCCGCAGCGCTCGCGCACGCGTATGCCGGCGATTGGCCGGGACGAGACCCGAAGCGGGCGTTTGCCGCTGTTCGCGTGGTGATGGACGCGCGGTTCCGGGAGGAGCTCTCGGCCGTCTCCCAGCTTCGGGACGCCGGGCTCGATCTCACCGCATTGAAGCTCCTCAAAGAGCTGGTGCTGCGCTACCCCGAGACCCCCACCGTCAGCCACGCGCGGTTCCTCTCCGCAGCCGTGCTCCTTGCCCGCGCCGATGGCGACGGCGACAGGCTCGGGTACACGCGCTCGTCGCTGCGCCACACCGCGGTCGCGGGGCTGGCCGAGTACCTGCTGCTGCATCGCTCGGCCTGGCACGGCGGACCTGCGGAGGACACGGCGGCTGCGGCATCGACGCTGTCGGACGCGCTCGGTGCGCTCGGCGATGACGCACGGCAGCGCGCGCTCGTCGGGCCGTTGGCGCATGCGTTCGCGGCTTCGTCCGCGGCGTGGACGCTGGGGCTCGCGCAGGCGCACGCGTCCGTGGTTGCAGGGGACCCGGCCGGGGCGCTGAAGATCCTCGCCGGGCTGCATTTTCCGGATGGCGACGCCATCGCCCGCGGGGCGTTGGAGCGTGGCCGTGCGTTGGAGGCGCTCGGGCGTGGCAAGGAGGCCCTGGCAGCGCTCGAGGAGGCCGGAGGCGCCGGAGACGGGGAGGCCGCCGCTCGACTTCAGTGGCTACAACGCTCGGAGTTCACCCTTCCGCCCCTGTTCACGCAGGTCCCCGGCTCGCCGACGTCGCTCCCCGCCAACCTGCGACCGGGCACGGAGGTGACCGTCACCGCCGTCGCCATCCAGCTTGACGCGGCGCTGTTGAACACCGGCGGCTCGCTCGACGCCAGCGGCATCGAGGTCACCGGTCTGCGCCCCACCGCCAGTCGAACGCTCGCTGTCGCCGCCGACGGCAACGTCCCCCTGCCCGATCTGCCCGATGGCGCCTACCTCGTCTCGGTGACCATCGGCGGGGACACGCAAACTGGGGTGCTCGTCCGCAGCGACCTTCGGCTCGCGGTGACGTCGTCCGGTGGGACGCTGCTGCACGTCTCGGATGCGCACGGCAAGCCCATCGCCGGCGCGCAGAGCTGGGTGTTCGACAGCGCGGGGACCGCCTACCCGACGCACACGGATGGCACCGGCGCCGCTTTCGTCGCCCACTCCGCTGCCACTGTCCTCGCGCGGCTGGGCGATCGCTACGCACTGCAGGTCACGGTCGCCGACAACACGGCGTACCCGCCCGAAGAGCCGTCGCCGTCCGCCCCCGCGCGTGCCCAGGACGAGACCGACTACGAGCAGCTCTTCAAGCAGGATGCGAACCAGCGGGTGCGGGCCGAGGGGCTGTAGGCGACCGGCCGGTTTCTGTGCTACCCGGCGCCTCCCCAACTCCGGAGCTGATTGTGTCCACGCCCCTGTCCGAAAAAATCGTCCTCATCACCGGCGCGACGAGCGGAATCGGCTACGAAGCGGCCAAATCCATCGCAGCGATGCGGGATCCAGGCGGCACGGTCGGGCCTCGCGTCGTGGTCGTCGGGCGGTCGGTCGAGAAGACGGCCCGGTGCCTGGACGAGATCCGCGCGGCGGGCGGCGAGGGCGCGCGGGTCGAGTCGCTGCTCTGCGATTTTGAGTCGCAGGCATCGATCCGGGCGTTGGCGGCTGCGTTCCGCGAACGCTACGACCGCATCGACATCCTGCTCAACAACGCCGGCACCGTCTACGACAAGCGCAAGCTGACCGTCGACGGCTACGAAGCCACCTTCGCCGTCAACCACCTCGGCTACTTCCTGCTGACGAACCTGCTCCTCGACCTCGTCGAACGCGCCGGAAAAGACGGCGGGGCGCGGATCGTGAACGTCTCCAGCCGCGGGCATCGGCAGGGGACGATGGATTTTGCGGACCTGCACTTTGAAAGGGGCTACCAGATCATGCGGGCCTACTGTCGGAGCAAGCTCGGGAATGTGCTGTTCACACGCGAGCTCTCGCGTCGGCTGCGCGCGAGCGATCCGGCGTGCAAGGTCACGGTCACCTGCCTGCACCCTGGCGGCGTCGCCACGGGCATCTGGGACCACGCGCCGGGCTGGGCGCAGCCGATCCTCTGGCTCCCGAAGAAGCTTTTCTTCATCTCGCAGGCCGAGGGCGGGGAGACGCTGGTGCACGCCGCGACGGACCCGTCGCTGGAAGGCGTCACCGCGGTGTACTTCGAGAAGAAGACGGTCAGCAAACCCTCGGCGTTGGCGCTGGATGATGCGCTCGCAGCGAAGCTCTGGGACGTGAGCGCGACGCTGACCGGGCTCTCTTGAGATATCCTGTCCGGATGATCGGCTCCGCTCTCCTGCTCACGTTGAACCTCTCGTTGCGGCTCGCCTCGCCCGCGTGGGCGGGGAGCACGCCCAGGGCCTACGTCGTCGGCCTGCACGTCCCCGGCCTGCTTGGAGATGCGCCGGAGAAAGCGGCGGACGCGCTGACGAAGGCGCTGGACGCCACCGGCAAGGTCGACGCGCTGGATCCGCTCGAGACGGGCAAGGTCATCGCCGGCCGCGAAGCGCTGATCCTCGACGGGTACGCGCTTGGACCCGGCGAAAAGCGGCTGGCCGAGGGGCGCGTGCTCTACGACCGCGCGGAGCCCGACCAGGCGATTCCCGTCCTTCAGGACGCCGCAAAGCAGCTTGCCGACGGCCTCGCCGTCTCGACGGACGTTCGCGCCCTGCAGGAGACGCTCATGCTCATCGGCGTCTCCTACGTCGGCCTCGGGGACGAAGCCTCGGCGCGCGATGCGTTCCGTCGCTCGGCGATCCTCGACCCCTCGCGCGAGCTGGACGCTGTCAACTACCCGCCTTCGGTGGTGTCTTTGTTCAACGACGTGCGCGCCAGCGTCGCCAAGGCCACGCCCGCGAAGCTGTACGTGAGCGCCTCGATGGACGCCGAGGTGTTCATCGACGGCAAGAGCCACGGTGCGGTCGCGGACGGCGCGATCGCGATGGTGCCGGGCATCCACTACGTGCTCGTGCGCGCGGCCAACGGCGCCTCCCACTTTGAGACGGTCACGCTCGCGCCGGGTGGGTCCGCGAAGGTCGACGCCCTGCTCGCGGAGCGCAGCGTCGGCGTTGCCGAGGCCGATGCGACGGCGCGATCGCGGCAAACGCGCGAGTTGTACACGGCGGTCGGCCAGTACGCGACGGGCGGGCTCGTGGTGTTCGGCGGTCTGCTCCCAAGCGGACAAGTGGCGTTGCAGCTCTATTCGCCTGCGAGCGGCAACTTTTCGAAGATCCTGACGGGGGATGCGGGCGACGATCCCGTCGGCGCCATCGTCGACCTTGCGCCGGCGCTCGCCGGGTACGTGACGGACGCGGGCGACATCCGCTCGGACCGGGTCAGCGCGCAGGTCGCAGCGCTGGACGTGTCCGAGAACGACGTGCTGGCGGGCCTTTTGTACGATCCGCCCAAGGCGAGCACGTCGGTGGTCGTCGAGCGGCACGGGCCCAAGTGGTACGTGTGGGCGGGCATCGGCGCAGGAGTGGCGGGCGGCGCGGCAGCGGTCACGGCGGTGGCGGTGGGCGGCGGCAACAACGGGCCGAACACGGGCACCGGCGGCACCGTGACGTTCGGGCCGATTCCGTAGCTTGCGATGAAGTATCTCCTCGTCGCCCACGGCCCGACCCCGGACCTTGACCACCCCGTGAGCGGCGGGGCGCTGCGCGCGATGGCGCACGAGCGGGCGCTGCGAGGGGCGGGACATGAGGTCGTCGTGCTTCGACGCGCGCAGGATGCTCCGGACGGTTTTGCGTCGCCGGGGGACCTGCGGCGACGGGCGGTCGCGGTGCGTCCTGACGCGATCCTCTGCGTTGCCCCAGAGGAAGCCGGGGCGCTGCGGGATCTGGCGCCGCTCTGCGTCGATCTGTACGCACCTCGGCTGCTTGAAGCGGCGTTCGAAGGCCTGCAGTCCGAGGCGGCGGGCGTCGCGTTGAACGCGGTCCACGCGGCTGACGAGGTGTTGTTCACGAACGAGCGGCAACGGTGGTTCTGGCTCGGGATCCTGGGGTTGGCGGGGTGGGATCTGACCGGGAAGTGCGGGCGGATCGTGCCGCTGGCCTGCATGGGCTGGCCGCAGGTCTCACGGGCGACGGTGAAGGCCGCGAAGGGCGAACGCCCGTACTTCGTCGCGGTCGGGCCGCGCTGGCCCTGGCAGGACCCGCGGGCGGGCATCGCGGAGGCGGTTGAGGCGTGCGGCAAACGGGCCGAGGTCCGCGTCTATGGGCCGGCTTCGGGCGTCCCCGGCGCGCGCGAGATGGGGACGGTCTCGCGGCGCGAGTGGATGACGGCGCTGGCCGGGGCGCTCGGGCTCATCGACCGCTACGCCCGGAACACGGAACGGGAAGTGGCGCTCTCGTTCCGTCAGACGGACGCGATCGACGCTGAGACCATGATCCTCACGGACGAGTTCACGGCCGTCGCCGACTTTCCCGCCCCCTACTGTTACTTGAGGCAGGAATCCCTGCGCTTGGACGTCGAGCGCATGATCAAGCATGGGCCGCTGGCGTCTGGTACGGTCAAGGAGGAACTCTCGCTTGCGTCGACGTCGGCAGGGCTGCTGGCGTGGGTCCCCGCGCGCCGGGAACGGGGCGAGAGCGTCGTGGACGCCGCCGCCGGGCTCTCGGCCGCGCGGGTCCGGGCGGACGCAGAGACGGTGCTCAGGACGGCGGCGGAGGCCGAGGTCGATGCAAAGCGAGCCGAGGTCGCGGATCTTCACGCGCAGGTGCGGGCGCTCGTGAGCGCGGTGGAGGCGAGCTCAGCGGCGATAGCCGACGTCGCGGCGTTCCGACGGGAGACCGTCACGGTGCTTGGGGCGCGGCTCTCGGGCGCCGAGGCGGGGCGCGAACAGCTCCTCCGCGAGGTCGAGGGACTTCGGGCGGACGTGGAGAAGAAGAACGCGGAGCTATCGGCGTTGGCCGCGGATCGTGGCCGGTTGCAGCGGGTGTTTCGATGGCGGTGAGCGACGAGGGCTCCGTTCCCGGTGTTTGTGAGATCGCGCGGTACGGCGAGGCCGCCCCGGATCTCGTGATCGAGATCCCCCATGGCGCGACGCGGACGGCCGAGTACGACGCGCTCCGGGCGCGCCTCGCCGGCGACATCGCAGCGGACCTCGTCGACTTTTTCCATGTCAACACGGACGCTGGTGCGCCGGAGATCGGCACCGCGCTCGCGGAGGAGTGGGCCGCCCGGGGCCGCAGCTCGGTCGTCATCCGGTCCTGCATCCCGCGCACGTTCGTCGACTGCAACCGCGTCATCGACGTGTCCCCCGAATTCTACCGCGAGGGCAAGGTCACCCCGGGCGTGCCTCCCTGGATCCGCGACCCCGGCGATCTCGCCCTCCTCACGGCGTTGCATGCGGACTACGTGCGGCTCGCCACCGCGCAGATCGACGCGGTCTGCGGCGGGGGCGGGCTGGCGCTTTTCCTCCACACCTACGCGCCCAGATCCGTGGACGTGGAGGTCGACGACGCCATCGTCGCAAACCTGCACCGCGCCTATCTCCCGGGCGCGCAGGACCGCTTTCCGCTCCGCGCGGAGGTCGACGTCATCGGCCGCGCCCTGGACGGCACCCTGCAGATCCCCGCCACCTTGCTCGGGTCGCTGGTCTCGGAGTTCGGTGCCATCGGCATCGCCGTCGCCGACGGGCAGACCTACCCACTCCACCCGTCCACGCAGGCCTACCACCACGCGCTTCGCCACCCCGGTCGTACGGTGTGCGTCGAGATCCGCCGCGACCTCGTCGCCGACCCGTTTGACCCGTTCGTCGAGATGCGGATTTCGCCAGAGCGCGCCTGGCGAATCGCGCTACCATTGGGACGGGCGCTGGCGACCGCTTGAGGCGGCGACAACTGGCGACAGCAAGTCGCGGCAGCGCGGAACCGGGACCGGCGGGCAGTGCAAGGGCCGCCGCCGCTTCCTCCGCTCGTCCGCCGGCAGGATCCGTCGCACGAGCCGTTCCGATTGGCCCGTTTCTTGATACTCCCCGCAGCCGTCTTCACGCCCTCTCCATGCCCCCTCCGGAGCCCCATGTCCCTCGAAGCCCAGACCGCCGAAGCCGACGCCATCCACAACCGGTACCGCGCGCAATTCGCCGGCCGCTCCCGCGTTACCCGAGACCTCGCCGCGCTCGACAAGCTCATCGCCGAGGCGCAGGCGTTGCTGGCGCGGATCCCCACGGACGCTGAGGCGCTCCGGCAGACGCTCGGCGAGTGGATCGCACTCTACACGGCTGAGCGCGCGAACATCGCGGCGATCCTCGGCGGCGGCCCGGACACCCTCGCCGCCTGGACGGCAGCGGAGTGGGCACTGTTGTCCTTCTACCGCTATAATCGCGACTTCGCCGGCCAGAACCGGGCGAGCCGGGACCTGGGGCTGTTGCAGCAGACCATCGCTGAGCAGGAGGCCTGGGTCGCCACGGCGCGCGGGAAGGCGGGGCTCGAGGAGCAGGTCGCCCGGATGCAGGAGCACCTTTCGATGTACAAGAAGGAGCTCGGGCTGATCCCGGAGACCCGCGCGGCGCTGGAGCCTGCGGAGCGGGCGAAGCTGCAGGCCACGCTGGCCAACCACCAGTTTGCGTTGTTCCGCCTCCACTTTGCGGAGAAGCCGCGCCACTCCCGGCGCCCGGCCCTGCTCAGCCGGATCATCGGACAGCTTCAGGCGTTGCACACCGAGATGATCGCGACGCGCGATCAGGGCGTGCGCACGGACTCGCACCTCCAGAACATCACCAAGGTGGCCGAGCGGATCCGCCATCACGCGGACGAGCGTGCGGCCATCGAGCGTGCGCGGATGGCGCGGACCACGCGAGAGGTCGTGGGGGCGATCGGCGACGACGCGAACCAGCTCTTTGGCGCGTTCCGGACTGAGTTTGCCGGCCAGTCCCGCCAGACGCGGGACATCCAGCGGCTCGCGGAGCTGTGTGAGCGGATGCAGGAGGTCGCGCGGGCGATGGCGGACCTGCAGCGTGAGCGTCCCGACGAGATGAACCGGAAGAACCTCACGGTTGTCCTCGACCAGCTCCGGGTCTGGGAGCGCGAGTTTGAGGCCGTGCGCAACCTGAAGCGCGCGGAGGCCGCGCCGGCACCCGCTGCCCCTTCCGCGAACTGAACCCTTTCTTCCAAGGGGGGTGCGCGCCCGCGGCGTGCTTCCTTGCACCCACTGTCCACCGAGGTCCCCATGTTCGGCTCCGCTCCTGATTCCCCCGCTCCTCCCGCCAGCGTCTCCGTCCCCGGCGAAGGGACGCTCCGCGCGATGTTCAAGACCACGATGGGCGACATCGAGGTCGAGTTCTATGAGAAGGAGGCGCCGCGCACGGTCGCCAACTTCGTTGGCCTCGCGACGGGCGCGGTCGAATGGACCGACCCGACCGGACAGAAGTCGCGTCGTCCGCTGTATGACGGGACGATCTTTCATCGCGTCATAAAGGACTTCATGATCCAGGGCGGCGATCCCAAGGGCGAGGGCACCGGTGGCCCCGGCTACAAGTGGAAGGACGAGGCGGTCGCGCTTAAGATCCGGCACGATCGCCCTGGGCTTTTGTCGATGGCGAACGCCGGTCCGAACACGAACGGCAGCCAGTTCTTCCTGACCGAGATCGCGACCCCCTGGCTGGACGGCAAGCATGCGGTGTTTGGCAAGGTCATCAACGGTTTTGACCTCGTCCCCAAGATCACGCGCGTCCCCCAGAACCAGTCCAACAAGCCGCTCACGCCGGTGAAGTTGACGCAGGTGCTGATCTACCGCGCCAAGTAGGGGGGCCGGCCGTCGGGATCGGCGGGCCGTGAATAACGGACCCCGCCTCCGCGTTTCCTCACCCGCGTCACGCGGGCTACCTTCTCCCTGAGGTCACGCCGATGGTCACTCGCATCTTCCAATCTGGTTTCCTCGTCGCCATCCTGAGCGGCGGTCTTGTGGCGCCCGCTTTTGCCGCGCCGGTCCACCCCGGGGTCGCGGCGTCGGCCGGCGCCGTCGGCGGGTCATCCTCGGACGACAAGAAGAAGAAGAAGCCCGCCCCCCCGGCCAAGAAGCCGCTGGCGAAGCCGCAGCCTGCCCAGCCCGCCCCCAAGCCCGCACCGCAGCCCGCGCCGCAGCCGGCTCAGCCTCGGCCCGCGCAGCCGTCGCCCCAGCCCTCGCAGCCGTCGCCCCAGCCTTCGCAGCCTTCGCCGCAGCCCTCGCCGCAGCCGTCACCGCAGCCAGCGGTACAGCCGCCCGCCCAGTCCCGGCCGCAAACGCCCGAAACCGGCGGCGCCCCGAAGGCTGCCGCTGGTGCTCCTGCCGGCGCGAGCGACCGCACTTCGGGCGGTTCGAGCGGGGGAAGCCGTCCTCCCCCTCGGCACGACACGCGCCGCCCCGACGACGCCCCGCGGCAGGCCCACCCTTCTGGCGAGCGCAGCGAGGACGAGCGTCGGCACGATCGTCGCCCGCCCCCGCCCTACCATTCGCAGGACCACCGCTACGCGCGCCCGCGCCCGGCCTACGTCCGCGAGTACCCCGAAGCGCATCACGGCCCGCCACCTTCGCGTTGGTACAGGCCCTATTACACCCAGTGGTGGGTGCACCCGTACTACCGCTGGGAGCACGCGACCGTCGCCATCGTCCTTTTTGATTGGGAGGTCGATGCGTGGGCCGACTCGTGGGCGCCGCCCGAGCGCGAGGGCTGGCGCTGGGAGCCGGGGCACTACGAGAATGGCTGGTGGGAGCCCGGCCATTGGGAGCCCACGCGAGCGGTGCCAACGTCCTACGGTGGCCGCTGGGTCTACGTTCCCGGCTGGTGGGTCGGGGACCGCTACATGGAGGGCTACTACCGCGCGGCCGACCGTGGACCGACGTGGCGCTGGGTCGAGGGCGCATGGATTGGCGACGGCGAGTACCGTTGGGGCCACTGGGAGCCGATCAACACGGCGCCCGCAGGCTACATGTGGGAGCCCGGGTATTGGGACGGTGCTGACTGGGTGGACGGATTCTGGCGTCCCGAGCAGCGTTCTGGCTATCGGTGGGTCAGCTCCGCGTTCAATGACGACGGCGTGTTCGAGGGCGGGTACTGGGAGCCGACCGAGACGAAGGCCGACAACACCTGGATCCCGGGCTGGTTTGACGGAACGACCTGGGTTGACGGCTACTGGGTGCCAAACACCGAGTACAACGCCACGAAGACGGACACCTACAACCCGCCACCGGGTGGGGATGACGGGTGGGACGCGACGCCGTCGACGCCGAGCACAGCACCCGCTACCACCACGGACGAACAGCCGTTGGCGATTCCGGTGAATTGAGCGTCGTCCACCGAGCGCTACATGATGCAGCCGGTGTCCTGGTCCATGCAATCGCACACCGACCGACCGAAGCTGTCGCGGGCGAGTCGGCTCTGGCGGTGCCAGGCCCGTTGCCCGGCAAGGTCCGTCTGGCACTCCCAGACCACGTTGCAGTGGTCGCAGGGGGGTTGCTGGTCGCAGGGTTTCCCTTCGCGGCTGGGGCAGCAGGCAAGGAGGGTGAGGGCGAAGGCGATCAGGGACATCGGATGAGGATAACCGACGTTTGCTTTCGGGAGTTGGCGCAGAAGTCGCCACCCACGCGGATAGGGCGACGCGATGATGACGGATTGGCTGGTTGCAGGCGCGTGGCTCACCGGCGGGGCGGGGGCAGGGTGGCTTCTGTCCGATTCGCGGGTTTCGAAGGGTGGCATCGCGGTGCTGCTCGGCGCGTCCACCCTTCTCTGCTGCGCCGGGTTTGGCGGTCCGAACTGGTTGGACGCGGATCCCGAGTGGTTCACGCAGACGCTCGTACAGTTGATCCTGGTGGCGGGCCTGGCCGTTGGTCTGTGCCTCCGGCCCCGTAGGCCGCCGACGCGGCCGCTCTCGTTGTGTGCGATCGGGGTTGCACTGGTCGCGCTGCTGTGCGCCGGCGAGGAGGGCGCCGACGGCGAGAAATCACGAAGGATAAACGCCCGGGAACGCGTGGACAACCTTGGCTGGGATGCGTGCCCGGATCGGCCGCAGGAGCCGTTGCCACTGCCTCACCATCGACGGCGCATCCCTCGGCGCGTACTGCCCGTGACGCGTCTCCGGCGTCCGCCGGGGACTCATGGTGCCGCGGTTGGCGCCGTTCCGGACCCATGGTGATGCGTTTGGCGCCGCTCGCCGCCTGGTCGGAGCCGGCTTCGGGCGCTGCGTCGAAGGGCAACGAACAAACCTCGATTCTCGTGCGAACCTACCGTGCCGTGTTTGCCCCCGGCCCGCGAATCCAGCTCGGCTGACCCACTTTTGGGCGTCCCCGGCTCCACAGGCGCCAAAATCACCACCATGACTCCCCAGTCGCGCCAAAAAAACCACCATGGGTCCCCGCAGGCCTCAACCAGCGACCTCCTCCATCAGCCGTTCTTCGATCGTGGCCACCGTGGGGTTCACCGCGCTGCTCCAGTCCGTGTTGAGCAGGACGATGAAGCCGTCGCCGGTGGTCGGATCGAAGCCGATCTCCGTCGCAACACCATAATCCGAGCCGTTGTGCCCCCAGACCGTCCGCCCGCCAACATCGTAGCTGTACCAGATCAGGCCCTGCCCAGCCGCCACGTCGGGCGAGATCTGTTGGGTGAGCATCGTGCTCACGGCGGCCGCAGGGATGACCTGCACGCCGTCGAGCATCCCGCCGGTGCTGACAGCCGCGAGGTAGCGCCCCATATCCGCCGCAGACGCCCGTAGTCCGCCGTCCGGGTAGTCGGGGTAGCCGTAGCGCCCGTCTGCGACAGGCGTGCCGGTGGACGTGTCGTACGGCATGGCGACGAGGGTTGGGTCCAGGAACTGGGAGAGGTGCCAGTGTGTGTTTGTCATGCCGATGGGCGCGAAGATGTCTGTCTCGCACACGTCGGCGAAATCACGGCCGTCAACCGCCTCAACCGAGCGGGCGAGAAGCGTGGCGCCCATGTTGCTGTACTCATAGGTGGTGCCGGGCAGCCACTTGTCGAAGTTGCCGAGCGCGTTGTACCACTGGCCGCCGGGGACGAGGTAGCCCTCGACGTAGTCCTCCATCGCGATCGGCGAGTCGCCGTCGGAATAGTTGCTGTTTTCGACCATGCTGTTGTCGCGGATCGAGCCGGTGTGGGTCGCGAGCTGACGGGTGGTGATGGCCGTCTCGTCCACGAGCGGATTATCGATGGCGAAGGGGAGGAAGGTGTTGATGTCGGCGTCGAGGTCGAGGGTGCCGGCGTCGGCCGCTTCGGCGACACTCACACCGATGACAGTCTTGGAGACAGATGCCAGCATGAAGGGGGTGTCCGTCGTGACTGGCTCGCTGAGGTCGATGTCGGCGAGGCCGAAGCCGGCGGTGTGAACGACGGCACCGCCGTGGACGACGGCGACGGCGAGCCCGGGGATGCCGACGGCAGCGCGCTCAGAGTCGATCCAGGTGTCGAGATCGAAGAACGCGCCCCTGGGATCCGCGATGGAGTTTCTGGAGTCCGCGGCCGAGGTCGGCGCCCGGCAGGCGAGGAGCAGGAGGAACATCACAGCATTGTATGGCGGGGGACGGGCGGTCGCCCGCAGCGGGGTACGCTCTCCGCGTGCTCTCGCTCGTCGCCACCGCGGTCCTCGTGGCCCTCATCGTGCGCGTCGTCCGTCGTTACGCCTTCCGGCGTCGCAAGCCGATTTTTGAGATCGCCTTCGAGGATGGCCACTTGACCTCCTTCTCCGGCCCGATTCCGGACCGGCTCCGTCGCGACCTGCTCGGTGTCGCGCGCGAGGGCGAGGTGTCGGGGACGGTCTGCTACTTCTCCCCGGGCGAATATGCGTTCTCCGCAGACGTTGGGGAGGGCGCCGAGCAGAGGTTTCGGAACGTGCTGGCGCTGACGTTGTCGGGGCCGCCTACGCCCGGCTGAACGGGGTGTTGCGGGGGCCCCTGCCCCCGGCACCGAGGGAGAACGCCGAAAGCGTCAGTTCGGCGCGACGAACGCGATCAACGCGCGAAGGGTCGTCCCCTGGCCCCCGGCCGCCGCACGTAGAAGCGCCGCGAACTGCGCTGCTGTCATGGCAGCCAGCGCCGGCGCATCCTCCGCGGCCACCGTTACCCCGTACTCGGCCAGCACCTCGACTCGCGCCTCAACGCGCCCCTCAACGCGCCCCTCAACGCGCCCCTCAACGCGCCCCTCAACGCGCCCCTCAACGCGCCCCTGTTCCTTGGCCTGCTGCATCAACGAGCTCATTCGAACCTCCATGGCGTGAAGTGTAGCCGACCTGACCCGCAGCGCGCGCCCGAGTCGAAGCAACGTGGCGATCTGGTCGCCACGTCCGGTCGTAGCAAGAGTTTCGCCCGCGGTGACGAGCGCCTGCTCCCGCTCGCTCGCGGGGACGGTCAGCAACCCCAGCTCGGCGAGGCGTGGATCGTGCAGGATCTCGGGGTGTTCCCGCATGCGGACGACGACGACATCGAGCGAGAGTGCGCCCACTTTCAGCCGAGACGGGAAACGACTCCGCGGCCCGTCTGCCGCGAGGACCACCACGGTGATGACCGTGCAGGCATGCTGGTGCGCGAGGATCGCGTGGTAGAGCATGACCTTGCGCACGAAAGCAGCGTCGGGGCTGCGGACGAATTCGGCATGGAGCAGGGCGCGGCCCTCGGAGAGCTCGACCCAGGCCTTGTAGTCCACGTCCATCGAGGCGTTCACGCCGGTCGGCAGTGGCTCCACGGCGCCGCGGACCTGGACCCCCGCCAAGGCGAGGAACGCGACGGGGTCGCGCGCGATCGCTTCCTTGAAGGCATCGTCGAACGGCTTCTGGTCGGGCTTCGGTTGCTTGCGTGGGCGGCGACGGGGCATGCTGCGAGGCAGAGCAAGCGCTGTGCCGCGAACAACCCGGCGTTGGTCGTCGTGCAACGGGGCGGGGTGACGGACGTCCGACAGGTGACCGACGGACGTCTTCTCGTGGTTACGTTATCGTGTCCGTCGAAAATATAGATGGATACGTATAAATCCGACAGCGCGAAAATCGAGTCCTCGCGGCGAGGACACAGAACAGACACGGATGCCAAATGGCCAGGAACAACATCTCCCTCAGCGTCGACCCCCGAAACCCGCCGAAGGGCTACCCCGGCCCCTTCAAGGTGC
>CAIMSU010000339.1 GCA_903844155.1 uncultured Pseudomonadota bacterium
GGTTTCTGATCTGTTCGTGACGTCCTTGACCCGTCAACCATTCGGCATCCACGAGGCAGGCCCTCCCGTGGCCAACCCTGATCGAAGGCACGGAACTTGCGTTCGCAAGTTCGGCGCCTTCGGGGTTGGCCAGCCGATGTCGTCGTAGTCGGCCGTATAGTCGAACGAGTACACGCCCGTGTTGTCTGACCCGGCGGAGGTGGTCAACTCTGTTGTCAGGGCGCTCTCCGACGCCATGCGTCCGAGCGCATCGTACCGAGTCGCGAAGTTGCCCTGAGCGACAAACGACGTCGACGCGGACCAGCCCTCCGTCACCACGCACCCGGCGATCTGCGCGTCCCTGGCCGACACTTCCGCGGTCCAGACAAAGCCGGTGTCCACCGCGGAATCGCGCGAATCCGGGGCGTGGCCGGCGCAGGAGGCGAGCAGAACGAGGAGCATCACGGGCATGCGCGGGCCGAAGGCGACGTGAGGCGAGACTCAAGGTCGGAGTTTTGGCGCGATCGCGGACTCAAGGTGCCGATTTTGGCGCAGCCAGCCGCCGGACGAGGCGTAAGTCGCTGCTCCCGCGCGCTCGCCAGGCCTGGACGACCGAAAAACCCGCCTTTGTTCGTACGCAGCGCGCCCGTCGCCCGGCCTGAACCGCCCAAACCGACGCCAGGGTCGCCGTGGCGGCGGGCTTCGCGCCAAACGACCACGCTTGACTCTGACGCGGCGCCAAAACGACACCCATGACCGCGCCGGCGCACCCGAATCCCCTTCACCTCCGCCGCCGCCTCCCGACCACCAGCGCCGCCCCGATGATCAGCGCCGCGCCGACGTCGCCGCGCCCGCCGCTCGTACACCCGCACCCACCCTCGCCCGTCTTCGGTCCGGTGTCCCCCGCGCTCGCATCGACGCCATCGCAATTCTGGTCGATGCCATCGCCCGGGACGTCCGTCGCGCCAGGGTGGATCGACGTGTCGGCGTCGTTGCAGTCGGCGAGGTCGACGACGTAGCTGGCGTCCGGGGCGTCGCAGTATTCCCAGGGTGTACCGGCATACGTGTCGCCGTCCGCGTCGGTGTAGAAGCGCGTCTTGGCGGTCGCGCCGGGGTCGGCGTCGTCGGCGAGGCCGTTGCAGTCCTCATCCACGTTCAGCGCGTCGCAGACCTCAGGAGTCCCGGGGTTGACGCCAGCGTTCGTGTCGTCGCAGTCGGTGTTGTCCGCGGAGTACCCGGCGACGGAGGGGCAGACGACCGCGGCAACCGCGGGGTTCCCGTAGCCATCGCCGTCCGCGTCCGCATAGCGGGTGGTCGGGAGGCCGATGGTCGCGTCGGTGTCGTCGCAGTCCACGCTGGCGTTCAGGCCGTCGCCGTCGAGGTCGACGTCCGCAAAACCCGCGTAGACGTAGACGCGACCGGTGCTGCCCTCAGACCCCGCTCCTACCGCGATGTCGGCGTACCCGTCGCCGTTCACGTCGCCCGCGCCAGCCAGCCCATCTCCAAATTCATCGTCCACGCTGTCCCCCACCAACGTCACGCTCGCGAACGCCGAGACCCCGGACGCCGCGCCGGCGAACAAGAGCGCGTCCCCCGGCGCCGCCTCCGGGCGCCCACCCACCAGGACGTCGTCGAAGCCGTCGCCGTCCACATCGCCGGCCCCTGCGACCGCGATCCCGAACCCAGGCCCGGCATCGCCGGTGAGCGTGGCCGCCAGCGCCACCCCCGCGCTGGACCCCTGGTACAGGCAGACGAATCCGAGGGACCAGTCCCCGACCATGATGTCCGCGTACCCATCGCCGTTCACGTCCCCCAGCCCCGCCACAGCCGAGCCAAAGAAGTCATCGCCACCGCCCGACGACAGGACCGTCGCTGCGGTCGCCGCCACCCCGCCGGCAGTGCCATCGTACACATAGGCGCGCCCACCCAGGCTGCCGACCACTACGTCGTCGTACCCGTCGCCGTTCACATCCCCGGCGTTGGCGACCGCGTATCCGAGCCCGAAATCGCCGCTGTGGCCGTAGATCACGGCTACAGGCGTGGCGGAGACACCGGCGCCGCTGCCCGGGTAGATGTAGACGCGCCCCTGTTCAGAGTCCGCTCCCCACGCACCCGCGACGACGTCGGCGTAGCCATCCCGGTTCAGATCCACACCCGCCACCCCGCCCCCGAGGTCGAAGTAGGACGCGGGGCCGGTGATGACGGTGCTCGCGGTCGATGAAACCCCGGTTGCAGAACCCAGATACACGTTCACGAGCCCCGCAGAGGCATTGTACAGGGGGCCGCCGACGGCAACGTCGTCGAACCCATCGCCGTTCACGTCGCCGAGCCCGGTGACGGCCGTCCCGAACCCGGCGCCGGCCGAACCGGGAGTGAGCGTCGCCTGGGCCGTGGTCGCGAGACCGCCAGCAGATCCAAGGTACACGTAGGCGCGGCCAGTCTGCGTGGCGTACTGCGGCGCGGCCACGATCAGGTCGCCGTAGCCATCGCCGTTCACGTCGCCAGCGCCGGCGAGCACCTGGCCGAACCCCCCGCCGCCCGCCTCGCCGGTGAGGGTCACCGCCGGTGCCGAGTAGACCGGGTCGATGGTGATGGGGTAGCGCGCCCCGGCGTCGTCGACGGCGATCTCAAAGCCAGTGGCGCTGCCGACGAGGTCAGCGCTGAGCAGCCTGCCATCGCGATCGTAAGCGGTGACCTCGCCGATCGCAACCGACGAACCCGCCGTGCCGACCAGCCAGGCGCCGTCGCCATCGCCGACCACGTCGCCGCCCGTCACATCGACGACGAGCCGCAGCCCGCCGTCGCCGTCCGGCCGTTGCGACACGGTCCAGCCCTGCTCCATGCCGGCGCCCGTGCTCGTCCACCACTCGGTCAGCGCCGAGCGCCCCAGCTCACCGCCCCGGCCGACCCCGACCGTGCGCAGCGCGTACACGTCCGGTCCGCTGGAGAGCCGCGTACCGTCGGCATCGTAGCGGGCGGTGAGGGCGGGCGAGGCGAACGCGAGTGTAGGGCCCGAGGCGATGACCAGACAGAGCAGCGGGCGACGGATCGGGCGCATGGCGGGGCCTCCCGTTGGAGGTATCACCTTCGGACGACCCGATACACTGGCAACATGGCGCTCTCGTCCCTCCTCGCTCTCCTCGCCTGCACGGCGCCAGCGCCCCCAAAGCACGCGTCGCCCGGCACCGACAGCACGGCGCTCACGGGCGATTCCTCCTCGAACAACGCGGACTCTGCCGGCGAGAGCGCGACGGACTCATCGCACGACACCGCCCCCTGGACGCTCCCGCCCCGGCCCGACACCGACTCCCCCGCCGCGTCGGACTCCTGGCGCTGGGGCGGTGGCGTCGGCTACCCCGACGTCGTCGACCCGACCTGGCCCGTCGTCGTCGAGGCGACGGACGCCACAACGCTCGCCGTAGCCCTCGCCGCAGCAGGTGCGGGCGACATCGTCTTCATCCCTTCCGACGCCGAGATTGACCTGACCGGGCAGTCGCTCTGCATCCCCGCGGGCGTCTGGCTCGCCGGGGATCGGGGCGTCGACAGCTCGCCTGGAGGGCTCATCACGTCGTCGACAGGCGCGGCCTCGGCCATCCTCACCGCCTGCGGCGACGACGTGCGCGTCACCGGGCTGCGGATCCGCGGGCCAGACCCCGAGACGTGCCCGGCTGAGTGGCCCGACAACTGCCCCAACGACGTCAGCGCCGACAGCAATTGCGCCTACTGCACCGACACCGCGTACGGCATCTCGACCACCTTCGACCGGTTGGAGGTCGACAACAACGAGCTCTCCGGCTGGACCTACGCCGCCGTCGGCGTGAAGGACGCGCTCGACGCCGATGTGCACCACAACTGGATCCACAACAATTGGCGCGAGGGGCTCGGCTACGGCACCGTGCTCTACGGCTCCGACCCCACCAGCGCCGTCATCCGGTGGAACCGCTACGACGGCATGCGTCACGCCGTCGCGGGACAAGGCTACCCGTCCGAGGACTACGAAGCGCGCGACAACCTCGTCGAGGCCGACGCCATCAGCCACGTCTTCGACATGCACGGCGAGAACGAGGCGGCCGGCGACGGCACCTCCTACGCGGGCGGGACCATCCTCGTGCACGACAACATCGTCCTCGTGCCGGACCAGCACAGCTTCGTCGTGCGGGGCGAGCCGGACGACGGCGCGTGGTTTTACGCCAACTGCGTGGCGCCGAGCGACAGCGAAGCCGCGCAACAGTGGTATTACTACGGTAACTTTCACGTCGGGACCGACCAGGCTGGCGCGTCGTTTCCAGACGCCTACGACCAGTCTGCGGGCGACTGCGGGACCGTGCGTTGGTGCCTCGCGGACGCCGCGGTCGGCCCGCTGCACTACGGATCGGCGAGCGGCACCGGCGTCGCCGACCTGCTCGTCGGGGACTTTGACGGCGACGGCAAGGCCGATGTCTTCGGCTCGTCGGGGACCGCCTGGCGCTGGGCCAACCCGAACGGCGGGACCTGGACGACGCTGGCGACGTCGACCACGCCGCCGTCCGACCTCGCCATCGCCGACCTCGACGGTGACGGCATCTCCGACGTGTTCCACGCCACCGGGACCGCCTGGCAGTGGTCGAAGAGCGGGACCGGCTCCTGGGCCACGCTGCGCTCGTCGACGACCACCCTCGCGAACCTCGCGTTCGGGGACTTTGACGGCGACGGGAAGGCGGACGTCTTCACGACGGACGGCTCGCGCTGGAGCTACTACCCCGGCGGCTCCGGCGCGCCCGTCTCCCTCGCCGCGTCCGGCGAGGCGATCACAAGCCTGCGCTTCGGCGACTTCGACGGCGACGGCATCACCGACGTGTTCGACGCCACCGGCAGCCAATGGCGCTGGTCGCGCTCGGGCACCGCGTCCTGGGCAAACCTCGCCGCGAACTCCGACACCGTCGCCGACCTCGGCTTCGCGGACCTCAACGGCGACGGCCGCACGGACGTCATCGACGTCTCGCGCGACGCGCTGCGGGTCTCCTGGTCCGGCACGTCAAGCTGGCAGACGCTGCGCTACCAGGTGGCCGGCTTGAGTGACGTGCTATTCGGAGATTTTGACGGTGATAAGCGCGCGGACGTGCTCGTCGGCGGCTGCCTCTAGCGCCCGCGCCGGGAGCCATGCGCGTCACGGCGTCACCCAGTACCCGTCGCGCTGCAGCGCGCGGATCGTCTCCTCCGAGAGCGAGGGCGCCGTGGCCGGGGCGTTGACGTCGCTCACATCGACGGCCCGCCGCATCAGCGCAGCCTGAACCGCCGGTTCATCCACGATCTCCCAGCCCGTCCCCGAGCGCCGATAGAGGTGGGGCACCGTGAGGGGATCCTCCAGCCGCCAGTCCCGCGTCAGCACCACCGTCTGCAGCGGCGCGACCCGGCCCGGCGCGGACGCCGTCATCTGCGCGAAGGCGGGCCGGACGCGACTGTCGGCGGTGTCCGGGGCCCACGGCAAGGCGTCACCAAGCCCAAGCAGGCTTCGGCCGTCAAGCAACGCCGGGAGCGGCGCGGACGCCAACGCCAACACCGTCGGCAACAGGTCCACCAGGCTCACCTCGGTCGACACCGACGACGGCTCGCGCAACCCCGGCGGATAGTCCACGATCAACGGCACGTGCACCACGGCCTCGTCCGCGTAGCGCATGTGCCCGATGTGCCCGCCCTCGCCAAGGTCCTCACCATGGTCGCCCGCGAGGATGACGACGGTGTGCGCCGGGTCAGGGGCGATGGCGGCGAGCACGGCAGCGAGCCCCGAGTCCGCGCTGTGCACCCCCTCGTCATACAACGCCGAGAATTGCGCGCTCAACGCCGCATCCTCCGGCAACGCCGCCGCGAGCGCATCGCGCGCTTCGGCGCCGCCCGGCCCCGGCTGAAAGGACGCCCGGCGCCAGGCCTCGATGCGCGGGTCCAACCCGTTGGCGGTGCGCGAGTACGGCTCGTGCGCGTCACGCACATGAACGAGCGCGAACACGGGGTGCCTGGCGGCTTTCCACCACTTCCCGGCCGCAACCGCCATCGCCGCGTCGTCCTGGAACGCCGTCGCGAACGTCCCAAACCCGCGATCGAGCCCGTCGCCCGACCCGAACGTCGCCGGACCGCCACCTACCTGAAACGCCGCGGTCGAATACCCGTAGAGCCCGAGCACCCCGGGCAACGTTGGCAGGATGGTCGACACGTGCTCGCCAAAATCGATGACGCCGTGAATGCCCGGGAGAACGCCGGTGAGCATCGGGCCGTGGGAGGAGCCGGTCCACGTGCCAGCGGCGTAGGCGTTGTCGTACCGGGTGCCGGCGGCCGCGAGGGCATCGATGGCAGGCGTATTGTCGAGGGGGTACCCGTACGCGTGGACATGGTCAGCGCGCAACGAGCAGATGGTCACGAGGAGCACGTCCGGGCCGGACGCCAGCGGCTGGTCGCTGATGAGCCCGTGCAGCCCGAAGCCCACCGACAGCAGCCCGACCGAGAGCGGGACGACGAGAAGGGTGCGTCGGAGTTGCACTTCCAGAGCTTCCGTCTCCGCGCAGGATTTGTCAAGAATCCGTGGAGAGACCGAGGGGCGGCGACCGGACAGCCCCGGCCGCCGATCCGCGCCGGATGCGGATCCGAGTCCAACCGGTCGAGCGCCGACGTGGGTGCAGCGCTTCGATGTCAGCACCGGGACGCGTGGCGCGCGGGCCGCGTTGACCCTTCGCCGGCGTCTACAGCCTACTTCTCGCTCAGGTCCCCAACGCGCGCCGTCTGCACCCGCTCCCTGCCGTCCGCCCCGACCGTGATCCGCGACTGCATCGGCCGGTCCGCAAACCAGTGCGGGGCCGTCGGGTCGAGGTCCAGAACGCCGACGTCGCCGTCCCAGTGCGCGTCGATCTCGCCCATGCCATGGCCCTCCTGCCCGGCCACGTCCACGACAAAGCGGCTCTTGACATCGCCATCAAAGTGCCGGCGCATGTCTGGCAACGCCGGCTGAAACACAGCGCGAAGCACCGGAAAGTCAAGTCCCGGCTGCCAGACCTCGGCCCGATCCAGCTCGCCGTTCACAAAGTGGTACCGCAGCTTCGTCAGGCCCTCGCGCTCGACCCAACCGTCCGCCGCGATCGTCCAGCGCTCGATCCCCTCCGTCGGCCAGTCCACGCCCGGACCGGGGCGTACAACCTGGAATTCCGACGACGCCGTCGCCGGCGCGGCGTCCTCTACGAAGTCGGTGATCGCGATGCCCCCCTGCGTCTGCGCGAGCAGGAACTTCATCGGGTAGAGGCCGTACAGCTTCCGAATATGCTGGTTCTTCCCGCCGATCGTCACCTCGGCCTCCCCGCCCGGGTTGTAGAGGTGGATGTCGAGCAGGGCCATGAGCGACGGCCGGCTGTGGCCCATCGTGTTCCCGTTGCGCGGGTTCGCCGGCTTGATGGGGATGGCGCCGCGGTAGTGCACCTCGACGGCCTGATTGTGCGGGTTCGTATAGGAGAAGCGCAGATCCTCGGTGTCGCCGGCGGAGAGGTCCGTGACGGAGAGGGCGCCCGGATGGCGGGGGACGGGGATCTCGGGCAGCCAGGACTTGATGTCGGGCACGTCGGAGGTGATCGTCTGGACGAAGCTGGTGTCGGCGTCCTTGGCGATCCACAGCGACTTCGGCTGGCCGTCCACGACGGTGTCGATGCGCGCGTACTCGTGCATGATCCAGTCGGGATGCGTGGTTTCGAGCACGACGTCCAGGGAGTAGCGCAGCCCCCAGACCTGCAGCGGCAGGACCAGCGGGCGGTCGGGCGCGGGGGCGGTGTACGCGGCGCCGGAGGGCTCAAACGTGTCGTACGCGGCGCGTGCATCGCCGACGACCACGGGCGGTCCGGGGAGGATGTTTTTCAGGCCGCAGCCCGGCAAAGCGAGGCCGGTGGCGACCAGCGCGAGGACAGGCAGACGGCTCGGACGGATGGAGGAGGACGGCATCACTGAACGTACCCCAGCGCCTTGAGCGCGTCGGTGTTCTCGGGCTGGTCGTTGACGACGATTGGCGCGACCGTTTGTGAGGCTCCCCAGGCCGCCGCAGTCGCTTTCATCCCGTCGATCCACGGCCCGTCCGTCAGCGGGCTCAGCTCGCCGGCGTCATCCGTCAGATCATAGGCTTCCTGCGACCCATCGCCACCCAGGATCAGCGCGTGCGGGTACTGGACAAAAGCCCGCCGGATCCGATTGAACTGGGCCGCGAGCTTGGGGTTCGCCAGCTCCTTCTTCCGCGCGTAGTAGCTCTCCGTCACCTGCACCCCCGCCGTGGCCGTCGACGCGGAATTCGCCAGCGGCGGTAGGCCCGCAGCAGCCAGGATCAAGCTGGCGATGTCGTGGTGCTGCAGCGGCGTTGCGTCGCGTCCGGCCGCGTACCCAGGCCCGCGGATCAGCAACGGCACGTGCGTGACGGTCTCGTAAACGTCCTTGGAGTGCTCCACGAGGTGGTGCTCGCCAAGGTACTCGCCGTGGTCCGAGAGGATGAAGACGTAGTCGTTGTCGTCGATCCCGAGCGAGGGCAGCGCGTCGAGCAAGGCGCCAAGCTGCTCGTCCATGAACCGCAGCTCGCCGTCGTAGGCCTCGCTCCAGCTGGCGAGCGTCTCCGGCGTGGCCTCGTGGTCCTGCATGAGCCGCTCGGTCGCCCGCTGCCAGGCATCGCCGCCGGGAAGCGTGTTTTTCCGGATCTTGTCGGGCTCGCGCACGTAGCCGCGGCGAGGGGTCCAGGGCGTGTGCGGGTCCATGAAGTTCAGGAACAGGAAAAGCCCGCCGTCGCGGGGCTTTGCGAGCGCCTGCTGCGCCATCCGCTCCACCCGATCGGCCGAGGGCGCCACGCTGCCGTCCGACCCCTTGGTGATGTCGTCGCACAGCCACACGTCAAAACCCTGGTTCAACCCCCACGAGCTGTCGAGGAACGCCTTGTTGGCCGCGATCCCCACCGTCCGGTACCCCGCCGCCCGCAGCGCCCGCGCCACCGTCGGCGTGCCCGCAGCCAACGGCGAGGCCTGCTCCGCGACCGACAGCGGCACCCCGTGCGCCCCATGAGCGATCGGCCACTTGCCCGTGAACAAGGATGCGTGCGACGGCAGACTCCACGGCCCGTCCGCCCGAAACTGGTCGTAGATACGTGCTTTCTGCGACCACGCGTCCAGGTGCGGCGTGGTGTCCCGGGTATACCCGTACATGCCGAGCCGGTCGAGCCGGGTCGTGTCCAGCACGATCACCACGATGTCCGGCGTCTTCGCAGGCGCCCAGATGCGCGGCGCGCGAC
This sequence comes from uncultured Pseudomonadota bacterium, assembly GCA_903844155.1. GTDB lineage: Bacteria > Myxococcota_A > UBA796 > UBA796 > SXON01 > CAIUMM01. The sequence goes on from CAIMSU010000339.1 coordinate 9,251, forward strand.
CGAGCGCCCCCGCCTCCAACTTCCTGTCGCGGTCATACGCCCGCGTGTCCGGCCGCCACTCGACGAGCTTCGGGCCGTTGGACAGATACAGCCGGATTCCGCCGGCCAGACCGGCAAGAACAACGACGAGGGCGATGGGGAGGATGTAGCGGGACCTGGACATGGCTGGCGCGGGGCTATCCGGGATTCGCGCCGGTGTCTTTGGGCGACTGCTCCGCATCGCGGCGTCCGCGTGGGCGGTGGGGGCAGCGTGGGTTTGCTGGGCGGTGGGCGGTGGGCGGTGGGCGGTGGCGGCGGATAGAATGGCACGGTGCCAGACAACCCCGTCACCACCACCCTCCACGCGCTCACGGACGCCGGTGTGCGGTTTGTGGTCTGCGGCGGCGTCGCGTGTGTGCTTCAGGGCGTCGAGCGCGTGACGCACGACCTCGACGTTCGTGTCGCCCTTGACGACGAAAACCTCACGCGCCTCATCGCCGTGGCCAAGCAATTGGGCTTGCGTCCACGCATCCCGGAGCCCATCGAACGACTCGCCGACCCGGAACGTCGCCGTGTTTGGGTCGAGGAGAAGCGCGCGCTCGTGTACACGTTGCTTTCGGACTCCGGCGCGTTCGCCGTCGACATCTTCCTCGCCTACCCGATCCCCTACTCCGAGCTCGCGGCGCGATCGGACGTGTTGATGGTCGATGGACGGCCGATTCACGTCTCCTCCCGCGCGGATCTGGTGACGGCCAAGCGCGCCGTCCAGCCCCCACGCACCAAGGACCTCCGGGACATCGAGGACCTTGAGGAGCTGATCCGTGCAGAATGAGCCTCCGAAGCGCGACTTGACCGCCGCCGACTTCGACGGTCACCTCGAACGCCCCCTGCTCTCGCTCACCCCTGAGGAGCGTCTGGACTGGATCTGGGCCGGGATGCAACTTTTGTGGGCGGGCAAGCAGGCGCGTGCCGCCCGCTCGAAGGCGCCGCCGGCCTCGTAGCCAGCCGTCTCGCCGGTTAGCGGCCGGCGATGCTCAATCACCGCGCCTTCGTCCCCCTCGTTGTCCCTCTGGTCGCTGCGATCGCCCTCGTCGGCTGCCCGAAGGAGGTCCCGCCGCCCGCGCCCGTCGTCGCGCCAGCACCCGCGCTCCCGCCGCCGCCCGCGAAGCTGTGGCCGGCCACGAAGGCTGTCGACGTTGCCGACACGGTGCAGGGCACCGTCCTCCACGACAACTACCGCTGGTTGGAAGACGAGAAGTCGCCTGACGTGCAGGCGTGGATGAAGTCGCAGGACGCATACGCGCGCGGCGAGTTGGCAAAAGCGCCCGGCCGCGACGCGCTCGTCAAGCGCTTCGGCGATCTGTTCTACGTCGACTCGGTCTCGGCGCCGGACGTCGCTGGAAAGCGCCTGTTCTACCTGAAGACCAGCGCGAAGCAGGACCGCGCCGTCCTCTACACGAAGGACACGTCCAAGCCCGACGCGCCCGAGCGCATCCTGCTCGACCCCAACACCTGGAAGCCCGGCCCCGGCGAGACTTCCGCCCCTTCGCTCGGCGCTTTCGTCCCCACGCAAGACGGCAGGAAGCTCGCCTACATGACCAACCCCAACCACGCCGACGAAGCCGACCTGCACGTCCTCGACGTGGAGACCGGCAAGGACCTCCCCGACCTCATCCACGGCGCCAAGTATGCCGAGCCGGACTGGGTTCCAGACGGCTCCGGGTTCTACTACGAGTGGCTGCCCGTCGACCCCACCATCCCCGTCGACGCGCGCCCCGGCTACACCGAGATCCGCTACCACAAGCTCGGGACCGACCCCGCGAAAGACCGCCTCGTCCGCGAGAAGACCGGGGACCCGACGAGCTTTCTCGCCTCGTCGCTGTCCAAGGACGGGCGCTGGCAGATCCTGTACGTCCAACACGGCTGGAGCGCCGTCGACGTGTACGTTCAGGACATCAAAGCAGGCGGCAAGTTCGTCCCCCTCGTCGTCGGCCAGCCGCACCTGTACGGCGTGACCGTCGAGAAGGACCGGTTCTACGTCTATACCAACGATGGCGCAGACCACTACAAGGTCATGGGCGGGACGACGAAGGATTGGAAGCGCGAGGATTGGAAGGAGATCGTGCCCGAGGATCCGAAGGCCACGCTCGAGGGCGTCGCGGTGTACGGCGGGCAGCTCGCGCTCACCTACCTGAAGGACGCCACGAGCGAGTTGAAGATGGCGAAGCTCGACGGCACCGGCGCCCACGACATCGCGCTCCCCGGCCTCGGCGCCGTGAGCGCGTTCACCGGCGACGACGACCAGGACGACGTCTACATCCAATACAGCGATTTTCTCACCCCCAAGCAGGTCTACCACTACTCTGTCAAGACCGGGAAGTCCGACGTGTGGGCGAAGGTGAACCTGCCGATTGATCCTTCCCCTTTCGTGACGGAGCAGGTCTGGTACACGTCCACGGACGGCACGCAGATTCCCATGTTCCTCGTCCATCGCAAGGACGCGGTGAAGAACGGGAACAACCCAACCTTGCTCTACGGCTACGGCGGGTTCGCGGTGCCGATGGTCCCGAACTTCCGAGCCAGCATCTACCCTTTCCTGGAGGCGGGCGGGGTCTACGCCGTCGCGAACCTGCGCGGAGGTGGCGAGTATGGGGAGGCCTGGCACCAGGCTGGCTTTGGCGCCAAGAAGCAGAACGTCTTCGACGATTTTGCCAGCGCGGCGCGGTACCTGGAGGGCCCAACGAGCTGGTCATCGACGAGCCGGCTCGCGATCATGGGAGGTTCCAACGGCGGTTTGCTGATGGGCGCCGCGATGACGCAGCACCCGGAATTGTACAAGGCCGTCGTCTGCCAGGTGCCGCTGCTCGACATGATCCGCTACCAGCTCTTTGGAAGCGGCCGGACGTGGATCCCCGAGTATGGGACGTCTGAGGACCCCGAGCAGTTCAAGACGCTCCTCGCGTATTCGCCCTACCAGCACGTGACCCCCGGAACGCGTTACCCGGCGTTGCTCCTGGCATCCTCCGACCACGACGACCGCGTGGACCCGATGCACGCACGCAAGTTTGCCGCGGCGGTCCAAGCCGCGCAGCCCGATGGCGCCACGCCCGTCTACCTGCGCATCGAGGCGAACGCCGGGCACGGCGGCGCGGACGGCGTCGCGGCCGCGATCCAGGCCCAGGCGGACACGTGGGGCTTTGTGATGGAAGAGTTGGGTGTCGCCGTCGGCGGCCCGCCCGCAACGGTGCCTTCACCCGTCGCCGTCCCGGTCGCGCCCAACCCGCCCGCCTCGCCGGCGCCCTCCACCCCCCCGGCGAAATAGTGCCGCTGATCGGTCGAGAAGCCGAGCGCGCCGCGCTGGAGGCGTGCCTCGTGGCCGAGCGGCACGTGCTGCTCGAAGGCCCCGTCGGCGTTGGAAAAACGGCGTTGGCCCGGGAGGTATGCGGGGACCTCTCCCGCGGGTTCGTGCGCGTGGACGGCGACGGGCGGTACACCGAAGCCAAGCTCGTCGGGCAGTTTGACCCGCCGCTCGTGCTGACATCCGGGTACAAAGCCGAGAACTTCGTCGCCGGGCCGCTGCTCCGCGCGATGCGGACGGGCGCTGTGCTGTTCATCAACGAGCTGAACCGCATGCCCGAGGGCGTCCAGAACGTGCTGCTGCCCGTGCTCGACGAGGGGATGTTGGCGCTGCCGATGCTCGGTGACGTCCACGCCGCACCTGGCTTCGCCGTCGTCGCCACCCAGAACCCCGCCGAGTTCGTCGCCACCGGCGCCCTCTCCGAAGCCCTCCTCGACCGGTTTGAACTGGTCCGCCTCGACCACGCCTCGGAGGCCGACGAGCGCGCGATCGTCGCACAGAACGCCCGTCGCAAGCCTGGTCCCGAGGTCATCGCCGCAGCCGTCCGCCTCGTCCGCGTCACCCGACTCGACCCGCGCATCCGCCGCGGCGCCAGCGTCCGCGCCGCCATCGCCATCGCCGACCTCGCCACGGCCTTCCTCGCCGAACTTCCCGGGGACGAAGCCGATATCTCCGCCGCCGTCCACCGCGCCGCGCTCCTCGCCCTCCCGACCCGTGTCGAGCTCGCTGACCCGCACGGCACCGCGATCTCCGGCGTCCTCGCGACGCTCTCCGGCGCCACGGGGGCGGTCTCGGACGCCTCAAAAAAACGCTGAGGTCTGGCGAGCACGCGCCCGCCGGACCGAGCCTCCCCGGACCGACCGACCCGAGCCTGCCAGCGCCCCCGCGCGAGGCTGCCCCTCAAGGTTCGGGCTGGGACCTCGCTACGGAGCTACAGCGTCTGCGCCGCGACCTCACCCCCGCGGTCTACCGCCAGATCGTGCTCCAACATGCCATAACCGCGATCCTCGACCGCGCCCGCCAGCTCGTCCGACACGCCCAGCGTCGCACCCACCCGGTGTACGCCGAATGGCCGTCGCCCGGCGACCTCGACCTGGATCGCACGTTGGACGGCCTGCAGGTTCGGGCCGGGACGCGGTCGACCATCGATCACGCGCTCTCCGTCTGCACGCCCGAGCCCCGCGAGGCCGAGATCGTCGCGATCCTCGACATGTCGCTCTCGATGACCGGCGAGAAGATCGCCCTCGTCGCCCTCGCCACCGCAATCCTTCGGATGAAGCTGGAGCATGTGGCGGTCGTCGCGTTCGACACCCACGCCCACCCCCTTGTGCGCGTGGGCGAGCGGGTCACGCTGCGCGAGGTCGTGCGGCGGGTGCTGGAGGTGCCCGCGCAGGGGTATACGAACATCGAAGAAGGGCTGCTGGCCGGCGTTTCCGCGCTGGCCCGCTCCCGTCGACGCGAGCGCGTGGGCATCCTGTTCACGGACGGCTGCGCCAACGTTGGCGCCGATCCCGTCGCCGTCGCCGCCCGCTTCCCACGCCTGCACGTCGTCCACCTCGGCCACCACAACCCGCAGGGCGCCCGCACCTGCGAGGGCATGGCGCGAGCAGGCCGCGGACGCGTATTCCGGGCGTTGACCTACCAGGATCTCCCCACCGTCGTCCGCTCCGCCGTCCGCGAACTCTTCCGCGTGTGACCCCCGACGTATCAAAACCGACGACGTCGCTTTTCATACATATGAAAAGCGACGTCGTCACTTTTGATAGGTGGCGAGACGGGCGCGCCAGCGGGTCACACCGGCTGCGGGGTCGGGGTCGGAGAGGATGTGGCTCATCGTGGCGACGCCGACTGCACCGTGTGCCAGGCAACTCCCCGCGTTCTCTGCGGTGATCCCGCCGAGCGCCACCGCACCCATCCCCTCCAGCGCCTCCAGGCCCAGCGGCTGCCGCTCATCCCCCGGCTTGGAGATCGGCCGAAAGATCGGGGACAAAAAGGCCCAGTTCGCCCCCGCTGCGAACGCCGCGCGAACCTCGGCCGGAGAGTGGCAACTCCGGCCCCAGGGCCCGGCAACGCCCGCCGGCCCCGCGTCCGACGGCAGATGCAGGCCCGCCCCCAGATCGCGCGCCCGTTGCGGGTCCCACCCGCGCGCATGGAGCACCACCCTCCCCGGAAAGTCACCAATAAGCGCTTCCAACGCCGTAAGATCGGGCAGAACCGCCTCCCGGATCAAGAGGCGGTCCAATCCGGCCTCCAGCGCCACCCTCGCGCGCGCCAGCAGATCCGGCTGCTCCGCGCTGATTGCCCAGATCAACGCCGGCGATCCAGCCATCACCGGCCCCTCGGTCACGACCGGATGAGGCCGTCGATCGGGCTGGACGCCGACGCGTAGAGCTTCCGCGGGATCCGCCCCGCCCCGCGCGCCAGAAAGCCGGCTTCCACGCCGAGCTTCATCGCCGTCGCCATCGCCACCGGGTCCCTGGCACCCGCGACCGCGGTGTTCAGCAGGACGGCCGACGCCCCAAGCTCCATCGCGAACGCGACGTCGCTCGCAGTCCCCACGCCCGCATCGACGATCACGGGAACCCGGGCTTGCTCGATGATGATCGTCAGGTTCGTCGGGTTGCGGATTCCCAGGCCAGACCCGATCGGCGCCGCCAGTGGCATCACGGCCGCGCAGCCGATGTCCGCGAGTCGCCTGCAAAGCACCGGATCGTCGCTGACGTAGGGCAGGACGACAAAACCATCCTTCACCAGCTCCCGCGCCGCCTCCAGCGTACCCTCCGCATCCGGGAACAGTGTGTCCGGATCCCCGATCACCTCCAGCTTGATCCAGTTCGTCCCAAGCAATTCCCGCGCCAGCCGCGACGTCAGCACTGCGTCCTCGGCCGTGTAGCACCCCGCCGTGTTCGGCAGCACGTGGACCTTCGACCGGTCGATGAAGTCGAGGATGTTCTGCCCTTTCGGCGCGCGGAGGTCCACGCGCCGGATCGCGAGCGTGACCATCTCGGTCGCTCCCGCGAGGTGGCAGGCCTGCATCGTCTGGAAGTCCGGGTACTTGCCGGTGCCGAGGATGAGGCGGGAGGTGAACTGGCGGTCGCCGAGGGTGTACATCGCCAGCGAATAACCGGGAGGCTCGCGGGTCGGCAGCGTCTTCGGGCGGACCCGGCCCGGGGCGTTCGAAATCGTTTGGGCGGCTCGCTCCCCCCTTCGCCGATCCAGAGCGCCTGCGGAACGCCGCATCGCCCCCACGCGGAGGCCGCCAGACCGCGCTCAAAAGTCGCGTTCGACGACCAGACCGGGGTCAAATGTCGCCGCGGGTCCGGGCAGGTCGGAGATCGAGCGGCAGAAGCGATTGCCCGCGCTGACCGGCGCGGCCGCGCCATGGACCAACGCCGCTTTTCGCGACCGCTCCTGACCGAAGCCCTCCGGGACCGCCCGGCTCGGGCCGCGCGCGCACCCGCTGGGACCGGGGCTCCGACATTTGAACCCGGTCAGGATCGAAACGCCGACATTTGAGCCATGTCTGGTCCCGCCGCGCGCCCGTTACGACCGCCGACGACGTCCCAGCCACGCCGTGCTGACGAGCCCCAGGCCCATCAGCGCGAACGGGTCGACGCCCTGGCCCTCGACCGTGCTGCACGCGCAGCCGCCGCCGCCCTTGGTCGTGCCCGTGTCGCCGACGCCCGCGCCGGTGTCGCCCGTGCCGGACTCCCCCGCGCCGGAGTCGCCCATTCCCGAGTCCGAAGGCCCGGAGTCGGCCGTCCCGCTGTCTCCCGTACCGGAATCCGCGGTGCCCGTGTCGCCAGAGTCTGCAGTGCCCGTGTCGCCCGTCCCGGAGTCCGCGGTGCCACTGTCCCCAGTGCCAGAGTCTGCGGAGCCGGTGTCGCCGGTGCCGGAATCCGCCGTGCCCGTGTCACCCGTCCCGGTGTCGCCCGTCCCGGTGTCGCCCGTGGCGGGTTCGTCGGGGTCGACGAACGCGGGAATGCCGTCGCCGTCGGCGTCCGCGGTCCCTTCGACCGCGTCGCTGACGCCGTCGTTGTCCGAGTCGCTGTCCAGCCGGTTGGGGATGCCGTCGCCGTCCGCGTCCGGGTCTGCGGCGCCGTCGTTGTTGGCGTCCACCGTCTGCTCGATGTCGTCGGAGATGCCGTCGGCATCGCTGTCGAGGTCCTCGCAGTTCTGGAGGCCGTCGCCGTCCGTGTCGGTGATGCCCTCCTCGGCGTCGGAGATCCCGTCGCCATCGCTGTCGAGGTCGAGGTGGTCGGGGATGCCGTCGCCATCGACATCGTCGGGGGTCGCGGTCGGGTCCGCGGCGCTGTAGCCGTAGCCGATCTCGTCCGCCGTGAGGATGCCGTCGCCGTCGTCGTCCGTGTCGTTCCAGTCCGGGTTGCCGTCGCCGTCGCTGTCGACGGGCGAGTCCACGGTGCCGGAAAGATCGTAGCCGTACACCTCGTACCCGTCGTAGAGCCCGTCGCCGTCAGTGTCTGCGTTGTTCGGATCGGAGCCGATCGCGGCCTCCTGCAGGTCGGTGAGGCCGTCGCCATCGGCGTCGTTGTCCTCGGCCACGCCGTTGCAGTCGTTGTCGAGGCCGTCGGGGAGCTCGGGCGCGCCTGGGTAGACGGTGGCGTTGGTGTCGTCGCAATCGTCGCCGCCGTAGGCGATCGCGTCGTGACCGTCGCCGTCCGCGTCGTAGTCGGAGAGGCCGTCGCAGTTGGCGTCCACGCCGTCGTAGTAGGTCTCGGACGCCGCGGGGTTGATGCTCGCGTCCGTGTCGTTGCAGTCGGTGCCGCCGTAGAGCGCCGAGTCGTAGCCGTCGCCGTCCTGGTCAAAGTCGTCGTTGCCGAGGCAGTCGCTGTCGATGCCGTCGTACCAGGTGTCGGCCGCGCCGGGGTGCACGCTGCCGTCGTTGTCGTCGCAGTCGTCGCCGGTGCCGTCGGGGTCGGAGATAGCGTCGTAGCCGTCGCTGTCGGCGTCCTGGCTGTCGTCGCCGGAGCAGTCGCTGTCGATGCCGTCGAAGGGCGCGTCGACCGCGCCGGGGTGGATCGAGGCATCGCTGTCGTTGCAGTCGGTGCCGCCGTAGCTGGCGGAGTCGTAGCCGTCGCCGTCCTGATCGTAGTCGCTGGCGGCGTCGCAATTCTCGTCGACGCCGTCGTACCAGACCTCGGGCGCGCCGGTGTAGATCGCGGCGTTGGTGTCGTCACAATCGAGGCCGCCGGCCACGACGGCGTCCTGCCCGTCGCCGTCCTGATCGCCGTCGTTGCCGTCGCAATTCTCGTCCGTGCCGTTGTACCAGACCTCGGTCGCGCCGGGGTTGACGCCGGCGTTGGTGTCGTTGCAATCGGCGCCGCCGTAATCGCTCGCGTCGTAGCCGTCCCCGTCCTGATCGTAGTCGGACAGACCGTCACAATTTTCGTCGACGCCGTCGTACCAGATCTCGGCCGCGCCGGGGTTTGCGGCGGCGTTGCCGTCGTCACAGTCGATGGTGCTGTTGTAGCCGTCGCCGTCCGCGTCGACAAAACCGTCGGCCCCGCTGCAATCCTGGTCGATGCCGTCGTAGGGGATGTCGACGGCGCCGGGGTTGATCGCGGAGTCGGTGTCGTTGCAGTCCGTTCCGCCGACGGAGACGTCGGTGTAGCCGTCGCCGTCTTGATCGCCGTCGTTGCCGTCGCAGTTCTGGTCGATGCCGTCGTACCAGATCTCGGCGGCGCCGGGGTTGATGCTCGCGTCGCCGTCGTTGCAGTCGATCGTGGAGTCGTAGCCGTCGCCATCGGCGTCCGTCACGGCGTCGGAGCCGTTGCAGTTCTGGTCGACGCCGTCGTAGGGCGTGTCGTAGGCGCCGGGGTTGATCGCGGGGTCGAGGTCGTTGCAGTCGGTCCCGCCGTACGCGTCGGAGTCGTAGCCGTCGGCGTCCTGATCGTAGTCGGAGTTTCCGGCGCAGTCGCTGTCGACGCCGTCGTACCAGGCATCGGCCGCCCCTGCGTAGATCGAGGCGTCCAACGGGCCACAGTCGTCCGTCCCGGTGTAGCCGTCGCCATCAATGTCGTAGAGCTGGCTGACGGACGAGCCGACTGCGCCATCCGTGGCGTTGTCCGGTCCGAAACCGCCGTCGACGTCCACAGCGCAGGCGTTCGTCAGCGCATTCCAGAACTGCTTCGCGCGGCCACCGCTGCCGCCACCGCCGTTGTCGTCCACATCGGCCCCGCCGCCTCCGTACGCGTAGATCGTGCCGGTACAATCCAGCGTTCCCGCCATCAGCATCACGCCGCCGCCCGAGCCGCCGCCCGCCGCGTCGTTGTTGTAGTTGAGGCCGGCCCCGCCGATCGCCTGCACCGTGCCGGCGATCGTCACACTATCCGCTTGCAACCAGATGTATCCGCCGCCGTTGCCGCCGTACCCGCCGTCGTCGCCATCCGCATTCCCGGCCGCGCCGCCCGCCGAGCCCATCGAAAGGTCCGCCCCCGAGGAGGTGCCGTAGGGCGACCCGCCAACGCCGTCCGTCGACGAATTGTTGTCGGCAACGCCATTTCCGCCGTTTCCACCGTACGCTCCGCCGCCGCCCGAGTCAGGGTGGGCCGCGCCGCCCGTGCCTGCACCGGGTCCAGCGCCGTCTGCGTTGTGCTGGCCCTGGTAGCCGGCGCCGTTTGCGCTGATAGCGGAGGTTGCGTCGACGTAGATGCTCGACGCATTCAACGTGAGCGTGCCCGTCGTCCCGGTCCCGTCGTACGGCGTGACCGCGAGGACGCCGCCGTTGATCACGTAGACGTTGTCGTACGTGTAGCTGCCGTCCATGGTCACGGTCGTGCCGTCCACGGTGAGGTCCGCGGCGAAGGCGCGAGTCGAGAGCGGGCAGACAAGGGCGAGGAGGACGAGGGACATGCTGTGGGCTCCGGTGCGTGGGGCGTGTGATGGCGGGCGGCTGAGGGGCTGTGGCCCCGGCGACGCGAGCCACTATAGCCGGCTCCAGGCGACATCGCTTGACAGCCGCGTGACATGTGATGACGGTTACGCTCGGCCTGCCGCCCGAGCGTCTGGCATGAGCCTCTGGACCGACATCCTCGCCCGCCTGCGCCCGTCCTCAACGGCGCTGCCGCCCGGCCCCACCGGCAGCCCGGCAGCCCCGCCCGCGAACCCCAGCATCCAGGCCCCGATCCTCGCCCGCTCCGACGGCCGGATCCGGTTCGCCGTCGATGATGTCACCCCCGCACCCGCGCCCCTCCCGACCATCGACCTCGACACCGTCGTCACCTACGCGCTGCGGACCAGCGACCATCGCGCGCAGCCGCGCCCCGAAGACCGTGGCGTCATCGCCATGCAGGGGATCGGGCCGTTCGTGGCGGGACCCTGCGCACACCCGCTGGCGTCGGCGGTCCAGCGCGCCTTCGTCGAGCACCGCCCGCTGGTCCTCACGCCCGACGTCATCTGGCTCACCATCGCGAACGGGGTCGCCCGGCATGTGGACCAGAACGCGGAGTCCCTACGCTCATTTTTCGTCAAGCACGAAGGGCGGGCAACGATCACGGTGGAGGGTCCGCCCGACGGCCAGCTCGACGCGACGGGCTGGGCCGGCGCGATTGGCGGTTGGACCGGTGGAATCCGGGAGGCGGTCCCGGCGGAGATGGTGGAGCTGTTCGAGTGCAACTTCTCGACGAGCACGCCCGAATGTCGCACCGCGGCGGCGATCACGATGATGGGGGCGTTCAAGCAGTATTTTGAGTACGAGATGATGTGCGTCTGCGGCATCCCGGAGGTGGAGCTGCGGGGGACGGTCGCGGACTGGCGCCGGATCCGGGCGCGCGTGGACGTGCTCGCGGTGCTCGACCTCGAGTGGTGGGCGGAGCGGCTGCGACCGGTGTGCGACGCGTTCGTGGCGACAGCCGACGGGCGGCCGGAGCGGGCGTTCTGGCAGCAGATCCACATCCCGCTGGCCATCTACGGCGGACAGAGCGCGGTTGGCTGGATCATCGAGCTTTTTCCGTACCGGGCCACTGGGGTTGACCACGCAACGTTCGTGAGGAACCCAGCGTTCGCCGAGTCGTACTCACGGCGGCTCACGAGGGGCGGCGTTCCGGGCTTCTCTCCGGCCGATTTCCCCTCGGCGCTGTGCGTCGCGCCCATCGTTCAGCGCTGGCCGGACGGGCGGGAGCGCCACGTCGATCTGCTCGGCGGGCTGCTGGGGGTACGGCAGACGGGGCTGGACCTGGAGCCGGTGGCGGGCTGGCTCGTCCGCTTGGCGCCCCCGCTGAGACAGGCGCTGGCGCGTATTCGGGCGGTCGCCGTGGCGGTCCCGGAGTCCGCCAAGGGGTCCGGTCGGCCCGACTCTCTCGCCGCACCCGCCGACCTTCGCGAACTGTCAGCCACGCTCGCCGAAGTTCGGCGTGGCGTCGTGTGCGACGTGCGCGCTGGGGACGCGATGCTGTGGGCGAGCCCGCGTTCGGTGCTGGTCGCGGGAGAGCCGGGCGCGAACCACCCGATCAGCGCGACGGCGTTTGGCGCGCTCTCGGACGGTCGCGTGGTGGCGTGCGCGAGAGACGGCAACGCGTGGCGCTGGTTGGCTGGACGTTCGGAGATGGTTCCCGAGGACCGGGTCCCCGCAGGAAAATACCAGATGCCGCCGCGGGAGTGGCTGCGCGAGGTCACGACGATCGCGCCGGATCTGGCGACGTTTTTGGACGGGTTGACGGGGGTGGCTGTGATGGCGTGAATGGGCGCGTCAGCCCCGCCACCACGCCCACAGCGGGACCAACCAGAGCACGACGAGGAAAAGGAAGACGAGCAACGAGAGCACCCGGCACGTGAGCTGGATCAGGTCCACCACGCGCCAGAGCGGGGACGCCCGGTTTCGCGGTGTCAACGCCACGAACAGCGCGTCGCCGCCCGCGAGCCCCGGAACAGGCAGCAGGTTGAACGCCGCGACACGCGCGCAGACCTGCCCGATGGCGTTGGCGAGCGGCCCGTTGAGGCCAACCCACGCGGCCTGGATGGCGTGCACCGCTTGGAGTTGCGTCGCGGGCAGCCCCAGCTCCGCAGGCGCGCCACCCGCGGCGTTCAACGCGGGCGCGAACCCGATCAGCCCGGCCGAGAGCGCCAGCACGGCAACCGGTCCTGAGAGTGGGATGAGCGTGCGACGCCAGCGAGAGAGCTGGTTGTAGGCGCCATCCGGCTCGACCGCGCCGAGAAAGCGCACGTACCCGCTCGGCGGCACGCCCAGCCGCACCAACGGCCGCCGCCAGATCGGCACCCCACCCACCCCGATCGCGACCTCCTCGACCGTCGCGCCGAGCATCGCGCCGACCACCGCGACGGTCCCCAGGTGGAGGATCGTGGCGAGCGAGGCGGCGAGGAGGAGGACGAGCATCGAGCGCATCTACTCCGGCACGAAGCGGCGAATGTCAGCGTGCGATGAGGGCCGACGGGTCGCCGGCGCAGAGCTTGGGGGCGAGGGTGACGAGGGCGGGGGCGTCGTCGCGCCGATTGTCGTCGTGCGACCAGTCGACGCCGCCGAGGCCGTCGAGCGGGACGGTGATGGTCCAGACATCGGGCCTGGGCACGTCCCAGGGCAAGAATGTCGCTCCGAGCGGCGTCGTTCCCGCACAGGCCACCACCACGGAGTCATCCAGCGGCGCCTCCCCGGCGATGACCGTGACGTAGTGCGAGGCCCAAGCCGGAACTCGCCAGCCCTCCCCCACCGAAACGCCGACTGCGACGTCATCGCAGCCCGGCGAGAGCGGCCTCCAACTGCTCCACGTGCACACCACCACGCGGTCCACCGCTCCCGCTCCCGCCGTCGTCACCAGCATTTCAGGTCGGAACGTCTCGCCCCAGGGCACGCTACAGCACCCGGTGACGAGCGCGAGCGCGGGGGCAAGCGACCGTGTCACCACCCCAGCCCTCGGCGCGTCAGTGCTTCGGAGGCGTCGTAGTCGCAGGCGCAGCCGGTGCCGTCGTCGCCGGAGCCGCAGGCTTCACCTGCGGCTGCCCAGGACCGGCGCCGGGGGTGATCGGGTGCGGTGGCGCGAGCGGGGTCAACTGCGTCGGCGTCGGCGGCACGGCCTGGTTGCCCTGCGCGAGGATCGTGAACTCGACCCGGCGATTGTTGGCCTTGCCCTCGGGCGTGCCGTTGGTGTCGATCGGCTTGGTCTCGCCGTAGCCAACCGCGGTCAGGCGGGCGGCGTCGACCTTCCCCTTGGTCACGAGGTAGGTCACGACGGCCTGTGCGCGCCCTTGCGAGAGCTTGAGGTTCTTCGCGTCGTCGCCATCCGAGTCGGTGTGCCCGGCAACCTCGACCTTCGTGAGGTCCATGTTGTCGTTCAGGGTCTTGGCGACGGCGTCGAGCAGCGGGAAGCTGACGGCCTTGATGGTGGTCTTGTTGGTGTCGAAGAACACCTTGTCGAGGATCTCGATCTTGCCGGCGGTCACGATGACGCGCTTGGGGCAGCCGTCCGAGCGCGCGGGATCTTCGCGAGGATCCTTGGGCACATCCGGGCACTTGTCGCGCTTGTCGGGGACGAGGTCGTTGTCGCGGTCCGGGCAGCCGTGCGTGGCGAGCGGGCCGGGCTCGGTCGGGCACTCGTCCTGGCTGTCGATGATCTTGTCGCCGTCCTTGTCCGGGCAGCCGTTGAGCTCGACGGGGCCTGCGTCGTCGGGGCACTGGTCCTTGGTGTCCGGCAGGCCGTCCTTGTCGTTGTCCAGATCCGGGCAGCCGTCGTCGTCCTGGAAGCCGTCGACGTCCTCAGCGGCGTTCGGGCAGCTGTCCTTCGCGTCGAGGATGCCGTCCTGGTCGTTGTCGGGGTCCGGGCATCCGTCCTCGTCCTGGAACCCGTCCTTGTCCTCGGGGACGTCGATGCACTGGTCGACATCGTCCATGATGCCGTCGCCATCGGTGTCCTTGACGGGGACCTTGCCGGCCTTGTGGTAGCCGACGCCGAGGATGGCGCGGAAGTCCGGCGCGCCGACGCCGGCGACGATGCCCGTGCCGATGCCGAGCGTGCCCGTCCAGCCGTTTCCGTGGCCGTAGGTGCCGTAGATGTGGCCTTCGATCGGGTTCTTGTTGAACTGGCCGATGCCGTCGACAAGCCCGATCTGGCCATCCAGCTCCAGGCCGAGGAGGACAGGGCCAGCGACCTTGAGGCCCGCGCCGACGCCTCCGGTGAGGGCCGAGCCGACGCGGAAGGCGCCGAGCGTCGACGGTTTGGCGGCGTTCACGCCGAGGTTTCCGTCGATGGAGAACTTGGGGTTGGGGTGGAAGCCACCGGTCATGGTCACACCGCCGGTCACGCTGCCGGAGCCGGTGTCGGCTGCGGGAGACGCCGTCGGCACGGAGAAGGAGGGCACGACGGCAAGTCCGAGCCCGTTTTTTGCCGCGTCGAGCAGCTTGATGACGCCCTGCGCGCGAATGTCGCCCATCGCAGGCCCGCTCGTCGTCAAACCGCTGCCGCCCACGTAGGGGTAGACGGGAATATCCAGATCGATGCGCGCGAGCCCGGCGACCGTGTAGCCGCCCATGATGTGCGTGCCGAACTGCGAGGCGATGACGACGGTCCGCGTCCCGTCGCCGAACACCTGGACGAGCGGGTCGTGCGCGTACACGAGCTCGAGGCCGCCGTAGATGTCGTTCGCGTCGCCCAGCGTGGGCGCGACGAGCTGCAGGCCACCTTGCTCGTCGAGCGTCGATCCGGTGCTGTCGAACGTGTCCGCGTCCACGGCGTAGGCACGCGCGGGGGCGAGCGCTGCGAGGCAGGCGAGCGCGAGGGTGCAGGCAGGACGCCGATGATTGGCGAGAGGGCGGAAGGTGGGCACGAACGACTCCGGGCGGTTGACGCGAGCTTACCGGGTTCGGGGGCGATGGTCCACCTCCCGGCGTCGGCCATGCGACTCTCCGTGGGGCACCACACCGTCGTCATGCTACAGGAGCAAATGCCCTCCGACGAGCCCGAGAAGCCCGAGACCGCCGCCGAACGCGCTGAGCGGGTCGCGCGGGATGCCGCCGCCTCTGCTACCGCCGCTGCGGCCGTGAAGACCGCCGAGGGCCTGGCACGCAGCGCTGCGGACGCGGTGGGAAAGGCAGCAAACGGCGCGTTGGACGCGGTCGAGCGGATGCTGTTTGGCAGGCTCGGTGCTGCCGAAGAGGCCGCCAACGCCCAGAAGGGCCAGATGGACCCGATCGAACGCCTGCGTCAACAGCATGGCCTGGAGGCTCGCGCGCCCGCCCCCGTCGTCACGCGCGAGGAAAAGAAGGCCGCCGCCCTGGCCGAGGCCCAGAAGCAGCTCGACGCGCTGAAGCGGGCGCGGGGGACGGGCTCGACGTCGGCGGGAGCCACGCCGTCAGGAGGGACCACGTCGACGCCATCCCCGAGCGCCCCGGAGCCCGTGGAGCGCAAGCGGACGCTCTAGCGCCGGCGGCGTCGCCCGACCACCAGCCCCACCATCGCCAGCATCAACCCCGCCTCTCCGCCGCCGGCCGCGTTCGCGCACCCGCACCCGCCAACCTGCCCGGCGTTGTGCTTGCCCCCGTGCGGCCCGCCGCTGTCCCCGTTGGTCGACGTGTCGAGCACACCGCTGTCCGCTGCCGCGTCACTCGCGACGTCCGCCGTCCAACTGTAGTCATGCTTGGTCTCCGCCGTGTCCAGCGGCGCCACGACCAGGTACACGTCGTTGGCCCCAAATCCCGGAAACGTCACCGAGCCGACGCCCGCCGGCGCCACCGCTGAGACGCTGTTCAGCACGTTCTTCCCGTCCGTCTCAGCGAGCACGAGCACCCAATCCACTGACGTGTCACCCGTGAAATTGACGGTGAGATCGCCGGACGCCGACCCGCCGTCAAAACGCATGTAGTTCTCGCCATACCCCTGCGGCCGCGTCTTGCTGCTGCTGGCCCCGCTCGACGGAAAGTTGTTGTAGTGCCCCTCGATGCTGATGGACGGGTAGTGGCTGTGCTGGGTGTAGTCCATGCAGACGTTCTTCGTGATGAAGTCGATGAAGATGGTCTGGAAGTCGAGGCCGAGGCCGCTCACCATGTCCTTCATGCTCAAGCCGTACTGCGCCGAGTGGCTGCGGGACGCGTTCTCCCAGGTCTCGCGCACGGCAGCCTCGCCGCCCTGGTAGTCGCTCAGGTAGTGCCCAAAGATCGAGAGCCCGTACATGTGCAGGAACGTCGTCTGGTCGCTCTGGCTCGACGCCGACATCGCAATGTAGGGGTAGTCCGTGTATCCGGAGAGGTAGTCGGCCCAATTGTAGGTACTCCGAACGACGCTTTGGACGTAGGTCGCCGTCGCCTCCCACCACCAGAATTCGGGCGCGTAGCTGTAGGCGAACTGCAACGAGTGGTTGAACTCATGCGCCGCCATCTCCTGCGTCCAGGTCCCGTAGTTCACCGCGTCTTTTCCGGCGACGATGTACGGCATGTAGAAGTTGCCGCACTGGCTCACGGTGGTGTAGGCGCCGCCCGTGTTCTGGTTCTCGATGTAGGCCAGCATCAGGTACTGGCCGTCGCCATTGAAGTCCTTCCAACCGTGCTGCTCGACCTCTGCCGTGTAGGCGAATTCAAGGTCGTCGAGGAAGCCTTGGGCGATGGTCTGGCTGACCGACCCGCTGTCCCACTGCACCTGGAAGTGGGTGCCGGTCAGCACCGTGTCGCCCTGCTGGCTGAAGCAGGTGCTCGTCGGGGTACCGGATGGCGGCGGAGGGGGTTCACCGGCCGTGGTGGTGCTCGGGAGCGGGTCGACGAGGTCGCGCTTGAAAGGAGCGAGAACGCCCGTGATCCGCGCACGCTCGGCGGGCGTGAACACGTCCCAGTTCGCGGTGAGGTCCATCACCAGGCCGGTCTGGCAACCGCCGTCGTTGTTCTGGTCGTCAAAGCGGGCGAGGAGGGAGTCGTGCAGGGCGGCGCGGTCGGTGGCTGAGAGCGCGTTCGGGGCGGGAAGCGAGGGGTTCGAGGGGCCGAGGGCGAAGGCGGGACGGGCGACGAAGGAGGCGAACAGGACGGAGGCGGCGACGAGCATGGCGGTTCCGGGATCGCCGCCATTGTCCTCCCGTTTGGGGGCGGTGGACGTCAAAGAATCGTGCAGGCGTGCGTCGGTGGCCGTGCGATCTGGGGTATCCTCCCAGAATGCCCATTCGCTCCGCCACTGTGCCGCTGCTCACGCTCCTCGCCCTCGCTGCCTGCTCCGAGAACCACCTCGTCAAGACCGGCGACAACGGCGGCACCGCCTTTCAGGACGTCACGCCCAACATCGTCGTCACCCCGCCCGCCGTCGACTTCGGCACGGTCCAGGCAGGCTCCTCCGCAGCGGCCACCGTCAGCATCGCCAACACGGGCGACGACACCCTCACCCTGGACGCGCTGCAGATCGCCGGCGACGACGGCAGCATCGCGTTCACCACCGTCAGTTCCATCCTCGCGGCGGGCGAAAGCGTCGACACCGTGCTGACCTGGTCACCCATCACCGGCGGCGCGATGAGCCAGACGCTGGACGTCGGCTCCAACGATCCGGACACGCCCGTCGTGACCGTCCCGCTCACCGGCAACGTCCCCGTCGGCAACCTCACCGTCACGCCCGCCAGCTACGATTTTGGCACCGTCAACACCGGCACCGAGCAGACGATGACCCTCACCGTCGCCAACGACGGCGCCGGGCCCATCACCGTCTCCGGCGTCGCCTACACCGCCGGTGACCCCGATCTCCACGTCCTCGACGCCGGCGGGCTGACCGTCCTCCCCGCGACCTTGGACGCCGGCACCTCCACCAGCGTCGTCATCGAGTACACCCCGACAGACGCCGCCTCCGACGACGGCAATTTCACCGTCACCTCCGACGACCCCGACGAACCCGTCATCGCCGCCGAGCAATACGGCAACGCCGTCTCCGCCGACCCCTGCAACGGCCTGACCAAGCACGTCGAGCTGCTGCTGACCGCCGACGACGCCTGGCAGGGCTACATGGACGGAACCGAGTTCTTCGGCCCCAATTCCAGCACCTGGAGCGCGTCGGACACCCTCGACTGGGACCTGCCCTGCGGCGACCACACGCTCGGCATCTACGCGACCGACGTGAGCGCCGCTGTCTCCGGCGTCATCGCCGTCGTCTGGATCGACGGCGCCGTGCGGTTCGTCAGCGGCCCGACCGACTGGACGATCGTCGACACCCGCCCTGCCGCCGATTGGAACACCGTCGGGTTCGACGACTCCGCCTGGAACATCCCGCAGGTCTGTGCCTCAAGCGCGATCTGGGGCACCTCGCCGCAGCCCTTCTACGACCAAGGCGCGCAGTGGATCTGGTGGACGTCGAGCTGCGGGGATCTGGGGGAGGCGTGGTTGCGGTTGAATTTCAGCGTGCCGTGAGCGGGGCGCCCGTGCGCCCGCCAAGCCGAGCGGAGTGGATGCTGGCAGGGTGCGTTGGCGCCCCAGGGGCGGTAATCGCTTTCGCCGCGGCGTTTGGCGTGCTGGTCCACGGCCCGTGGCTCGCGTACCAGCGACACCATGCGGGGCACGCGAATTGGGCGATGCCCCTCGTGCCGGTTTGCATCCACGCCGTCGACGGCGCCATTCTTTGGCTGGCCCTGCGCTCTCTCGCCGCCGCCCTCCGCGCCCCGTCCATCGACCCGGTCCCCTTCCACCGCAGGCTCCTGGGGCTCAGCCTCGCGGCGTTCTGGCGGATCCTCGGCGCGCCCCTCGGCTGGCCGCTCCAGTACCACAACTGGATCGTCGACCGGGAAACAACCGCGATCTTCCTTGGGTTCGTGTGGGCCGCGCCCACCTGCCTCGCCACGGCTACCGCGTGGTTCCTCCACCGCCGGCGCGGCCACGCCTGACCACGCCGCGCCGGTTACCGGCCCCAACTCTGGAGAACGCATGCCCGGCTACTACGACCGCGACCACCTCGCCCACTTCGGCGACATCAAGGAAGGCGCGCCCGAGCTCGCCAAGAAGTTCTTCGACTACTACGGTGCCGTCTTCGCCGAAGGTGCGCTCTCCCAGCGCGAAAAAGCGCTCATCGCCTTGGCCGTCGCCTCCGCCGTCCAGTGCCCGTATTGCATCGACGCCTACACCGACGAATCGATGAAACACGGCGCCGACCTGGATCAAATGACCGAGGCCATCCACGTGGCGACCGCCATCCGCGGCGGCGCCTCGCTCGTGCACGGCATGCAGATGATGGAGCACGCGAAGAAAGCGGGGATGTAGATCGGACGCGGGTTTTCAGCGATCCTTTGGGCGGCTCGCCCGGCCCCGCGCCGATCCGGCTCCTTCATGGAACGCCGCGTTGATCCTACGCCGCTCCTGGGCGTGCTTCTACGCCCGCCTGCGTCGTGCGAGCACGAGCGA
>CAIMSU010000340.1 GCA_903844155.1 uncultured Pseudomonadota bacterium
CTTGTGACAATGGGGGCATTCCCAACCGTTCACGCGGAACACGCGCTGGAGGAGGTCCGCCCAGGAGAGCGCGTTCTGCGCCCGGAACGACGGCTCCGGGCCGTCCCGCCGCTTCAGCTTTCGCGCGTCCCTCGCCTTCTGCGTGCTTCCCTCCGCGAACCACAGATCCGGAATCCCGTCGCCATCGAGGTCAGACCCGGCCGCCGCGGAGACGAGAGGACTATGACCATCCGTGGCTCCGAAGTCGCGGACCGCGACGTCCGACCCAAGGACGGTCCCACCGTCACCCACGACCTCGCTCCCAGAAACAAGGTAGATCGACGTTTCGTCCGCTCCGAGCAGCAGATCGGCCCCGCCGTCGCCGTCGAGATCGGGGGCGAGGCTCAGCGACGTGCCCAGGTAGGACTGGTCCGGCACTCCATCGGTCGAAACCGTCGCTCCCTCGATGTAGGCTGACACATCCGAGAGCGAGCCCGCGGCACCCTTCTCGCGGACCCACCGCTCGAACGGGGCGAGCATGAGGTCCACATCGGGGCGTAGAACGTGGAGCATCCGCGCCGACAGTTCCGACCACTCGACGGCGTGCCAGGTGATGCCGGGCACGGGCTCGAAGGCCCGGAGGAAGCGGCCGATGCCAGCCGACGGCTCCAGGGCGTGGACGGTCGGGCCGTCGTGCGGGAGGCTCGGAACGAGCGGGGCCACGAGCCGGGCGACTTCTTTCGCCACCTAGCTCGGGGTGAAAAACTCATGGGAGAGTTTCGTTTTGCGTAACCGAAATGATCCCCGTTCAACGTAGACCGCGAGGTTTCAAGGCCAAGATCCGCGGCGGCGACGACGAGTGACTCGCGGGATGGCCGCCGCTGCCGGCCCTCGGCGGCGGCGAGGGCACCCGCGCCCCGAACCCCACCCGATCGGCGACGATGGACGACGGCGCGGCGGCGCGGCCTGCCTGCCTCCCCTCCCTCGAGTTGCTCGAGCGTCGTTGTGGGATTCCACGGTTGCGATCAGGCGACGGCTGACCGGGTGCTCGTCACCCGGCGAGCCCATGAAGCCGAGTACCGACCGGGGCGTTCATCCATTTCGGGCTTTGCTTCGACCTGGCGACGAGCACTGCGACCTCGTCGCTGGCAACTGGCCACGCCACCCTGTTTCAAGCGGAGGACCGGCGGTGAGCCGCGCTCGTCACCGTTGAACGCCGGAAGCCTCCGGCCAAGGCGCTACCTGGGTCACTCCCGACCTCGCCGCGCAAAGGCTGGTGGCCAAGACCAGCCACCACACGACCGGCGACACCGAGTCGAGCACATCAGCAGCGGGTTGCCAGCTAACACAGATAGCGGCGAACACGTTGTACGCAGCATGGAAGCAGGTCGAGGGCAGCAGCCGTCCGGTCCTAAGCGCCATCCACCCGACGAACACACTCCAGCCGAGAAAGAAACTCGCCGAGGTCACGCCCACGGCCAGAAGCGGGGCGTGACAGGCCGAAAATGCCAGCGCGGTTACGCCCACGGCCACCGCCGGTCCGGTGACCGGTGTAAGGCTGCGCTGGACGAAACCACGAAAGATCAGTTCCTCGACGACCGCCTCCGACACGCCCATCGACAGCCGCCCAACGCCTAATCCCGGTTGACTATGCCATCGAACATGGCCCCAGAGCAATTCATAGTACGCGATGACCACGGGCACGCATGCAGCGTAAAAAACAGTCCTCGGTCGAACGGACGCGTGCGCAGCGCGCGGTACTGCCCACAGCAGCCAAGCCGAACACATCGCGTTCACCAGAACATAAATCCACGGCTTCGCCGCTGACGAAAACACGTTCGGGCAGTGGCGAAAAAAAGCGGGGATGCCGATGGACACTGACATATACGCTGCAATGACCCCGGCGCATCGCCCGGACACCAAACCCAACCGCTTCGGTGGAAAGGAAGCATGAACCATACACCTCAGCGGTCATGCCGCCATCGTACACCCCCTCGCGCCCGTCCGCAAGCGCCCGCGGGCGTCGAAAACGCGCCTCTCGCGCCCCCGATCCCGCGTGATC
This sequence comes from uncultured Pseudomonadota bacterium, assembly GCA_903844155.1. Classification (GTDB taxonomy): domain Bacteria; phylum Myxococcota_A; class UBA796; order UBA796; family SXON01; genus CAIUMM01. The sequence goes on from CAIMSU010000340.1 coordinate 2,042, forward strand.
ACGCCCGACGCGC
>CAIMSU010000341.1 GCA_903844155.1 uncultured Pseudomonadota bacterium
GCTCGGATCCGGCTCTCGACGTGTCAAAAAGCAAGGCGTCACGGCCCTGCAACGGCCGCGCTTCGGATAGGCGAGGGCGATGAAAAACCCCCGCCACGTCCTCGTCACCGGCGCCTCCAGTGGCATCGGCCGCGCCATCGCCGTCCGTCTCGCTCGCTCGCCGAACGACGGTGGGATCGGCGCTCGCGTCAGCCTCCTCGCCCGCCGCGCGGACATGCTGGAGGACACCGCTGCGCTCGTCCTCGCCGCAAACCCCGACGCCGCCACGTTCCTCGTGAGCTGCGACGTCACAGACGACGCGTCCGTCGACCACGCCGTCGCCGCGGCTGCACGCGCCCTCGGCCCCATCGACGCCGTCGTTACGGCTGCCGGTATCGGCGGTCCCAACACGCCCGGCGCCGAAGACCGCTTCGACGCCATCGTCGCCACGAACCTCCGCGGCACCTACCTCACGCTCCGTGCCGTCCAGCGTCACCTCGCCGCCGGCCCCGACCCGCGCCACATGGTCGTGATCGCCTCGATCCTCGCCCGTTTTGGCGTCCCCGGGTACACGGCCTACTGCGCATCCAAGGCCGGCCTGCTCGGGCTGACGAAGGCGCTGGCCCTTGAACTCGCGCCGAAAAACGTCCTCGTCAACGCGATCTGCCCCGGCTGGGTCGACACGGACATGGCCTGGGAGGGCATCGACGGCATGGCCAAAGCGATGGGCGTGACCCGCGACGATGCCCACCGCATCGCCATGAGCGCCGTGCCCATCGGGCGGATGGGCAAGCCCGAGGAGGTCGCCGGGCTCGTCGCGTGGCTGCTCGGCGACGACGCCGCCGGGGTGACGGGGCAGGGCCTCGACATCAACGGCGGGGCGTGGATGGGGTAGCCGCCAGGTCGGACGGAAGGGCGGTACACTGCCGGGATGCGCACCTCCCCCTCGTCCCGCCGCGTCGTCACGCTCCTCGCTCTCGTCGCCGTCGCCGTCCCCGCCCTCGCCGCGACGACGGACTGGCCGCTCTCGCCCGCGTCCAGCTACACCTACGATCCGGCTGCCGTCTCGCTCTCCGGCGGCGTCGCGCGGCTGTACGGATCGACGGCCGGCACCGGCGCGGACGGCGACCTCGTCGTCGACTTCACCACCTTTGACCTGTCCAACGACGCCTCCGGCGCCCGCACCGTCGCCGACGGCGTCGGCTTCGCGCTCTCCGGCAGCGTGTCCGCCGGCGATGACACCCTCGCCCTCTCCGACCCCTCCGGCTTCGCCGCAGAAGGCCTGGCTGTCGGCGACGAGCTGCTGATCGCCGACCTCGGCGGCACGGCGTCCTCGCCGGCGACCGGCGACTGGGAGACGGTCCGGATTTCGGCGATCTCGGGCGCGTCCGTTGCCCTCGCGTCGACGCTCGCGCACGCCTACGACGGCGACAGCCACGCCATCCTCGTGCAGCGCGTGCCCAACTACGCGAGCGTGACCCTCACGTCTGCAACGCTCACGACGTCGGCCTGGGACGGCGCGACCGGCGGCGTCGTGGCGTTCCGCGTGGACGGGGCGCTCAGCGTGGATGGCGAGTCGCAGATAACGGCGTCGGCGCTGGGGTATCGCGGTGGATCGGGCGGGTCGGCGTCCGGCGGGGCATCGCAGGGCGGTGAGAGCGTGGCGGGGATGGACGGTGCTGGCGGCGCGGTCGCGTCCAGCGGCTCCGGGAGCGGCGGCGGTGGGGAAGGTGCGGCGTACAACATCGGTAGCTACGGTGGCGCCGGCGGCTACGGCGCGGGTGGCGGTGGCTCGGATGGGACGATGAACGCGGACGACGGCGCGGGCGGCGGTGGCGGCGGTGGGCACGCCGGCGGCGGGGGTGGTGGCGGCGGCGGAACGGGGTGCGGGACGGATCTCGCGGGGGGTGGCGGTGCGGGCGGGAGCGCGGGGATTGCGGCGGGTGGCGGCGGGTTGTCGTCGTGTCCGGGCGGGGCGGGCGGGGCGGCGGGCAGCGACGGCGGGCGAGGCGCCAGCAGCTGCTATGATTCGGCGAAGCAGGCGGGGAACGTCGGGGCAGGGGCGACGGGCGGAGGGGGCGGCGACACCTGCGGCGGGGACTACGGCGGGGGTGGCGGGGGCGGCGGCGGGATCTCCGGGGACGCGGACCTTGCGACGATCACGTTCGGGGGCGGCGGCGCGGGCGGCGGGGGCTCCTCGTGGGGCGTGGCGGGCGGCGACGGTGCCGCCGGCGGTGGGATCGTGCTGGTGTGGGCGGCGACGGCCAATTTTGAGGCGGCTTCGGGCGTCTACGCAGGCGGCGGAGCGGGTACGGCGGCGACGTCCGCGAACCGCGCGGGTGGCGGGGGCAGCGGCGCAGGCGGGACGGTGTTTCTGGCGGTGGGAGATCTGGGCGCGGGAATCGTCAGCGCGGGCGGGGGCTCGGCCGGGGGCGCCGGCGCGGGGATCGCGGCGGGCGGCGGCGGAGCGGACGGGTGGGTCCGGGTCGACGCCAACACGGTGGACGGCGTCGCGTCGTCCGACCCGGGCTTTGCCGAGCTGGTCGCGTTCTGGACCTCGCCGGACGCATCCTCCATAAACGCCTGGTCCAACGTCTACTCTGCCGACTCGGAGGTCTGCGGCGCCGACCCCGTCAACCCGGGCACGCTCGTCACCTGGACGGGCTTCTCCACCACCGAGGATCCGCAGGGCGGCAACGTCGTCTACGTCCTCTCGACGGACGGCGTCGCCTGGCAATACTCTGATGGCAGCGCCTGGCTCCCGTCGAACGACACGTCCGCGCAGGCCTCGTCCTCCTCCGCCATCAACGCGGGCATCTCCCTGCTCGACGGTGCCGGCCCGCTCTACTGGTGCGCGTTCCTCGTCGGCGACGGGTCCGAGGCCGTCGGCCTTGACGACGTCGACATCGCCTACAGCGACGACGACGACGGCGACGGCGTCCTCAACGCCACCGACAACTGCCGGTCCATCGCCAACAGTGACCAGTCCGACCTCGACGGCGACGGCCTGGGCGACGCCTGCGACACGGACGCGGACGGCGATGGCTACGACGCCCTCGACGCCGGTGGCACCGACTGCAACGACGGCGATCAGGCCGTCAACCCGGGCGCCGCAGAAGTCTGGTACGACGGTGTCGACGAGAATTGTGACGGTTCTTCCGACTACGACGCAGATGGCGATGGCTACGATTCTGCCAGCTACGGCGGCGATGACTGCGACGACACCGACCCCTCCGTCAACCCGGGCGCGTCAGAAGTCTGGTACGACGGCGTCGACGAGAATTGTGACGGTTCGTCCGACTACGACGCGGACGGCGACGGATACGACTCCGCCAGCTACGGCGGTACCGACTGCGACGACACGGACGCCGCCGTGAACCCCGGCGCCACCGAGATCTGGTACGACGGCGTCGACGAGAATTGTGACGGTTCGTCCGACTACGACGCGGACGGCGACGGATACGACTCCGCCAGCTACGGCGGCACGGACTGCGACGACAGTGACGCCACCGTCTACCCGGGCGCGCCCGACGACCCCTACGACGGCCGCGTGACCGACTGCAACGCGACGACCGAGGGCGACGCGGATGGCGATGGCTACACGGTCTCCGGCTGGCCGACGGGGTCGGGCGATGACTGCGACGACGCCAATAGCGCCGTCCACCCGGGCGCCGCGGAGGTCTGGTACGACGGCATCGACGAGAACTGCGATGGCGCCGACGATTTTGACCAGGACGGCGACGGTTTTGACGCCGCAGCCTACGGCGGGACCGACTGTGACGACACCAACTCAGCCGTGCATCCCGGCGCGACGGACACGCCCTACGATGGCGTCGACAGCGACTGTTCCGGCGGCTCGGACTACGACGCGGACGGGGACGGCTACGAGGAGATCGGCGCGCCCGACGGCCTCGGCACCGACTGCGACGATGGAAATTCTTCAATTCATCCCGGCGCATCCGAAGTCTGGTACGACGGCGTCGACGAGAATTGCGACGGGTCGTCCGACTACGACGCCGACGGCGACGGGTACGACTCCGCGACCTACGGCGGCACGGACTGCGACGACAACGCCGCCGACACCTACCCCGGCGCGCCCGATGACCCGACCGACGGCCGCACCACCGACTGCAACCTCGCGAGCGACCAGGACTCCGACTCGGACGGCTACATCGACGCTGCCTTCGGCGGCGACGCCTGCGACGACACCAACAGCGCGGTGAACCCGGGCGCCACCGAGATCTGGTACGACGGGATCGACGAGAACTGCGATGGCGCTGACGATTTTGACCAGGACGGCGACGGGTACGACGACCCCTCCGCCCCGAGCGGCCTGGGCGATGACTGCAACGACACCGACGCGGCCGTGAACCCGGGCGCGGCCGAGATCTGGTACGACGGCGTCGACGAGAACTGCGATGGCGCCGACGACTACGACCAGGACGGCGACGGCCTCGACGCGCTCGGCCTTGGGCCCGACGGCGCCGGTACCGACTGCGATGACACCGACCCGAGCATCGGTGTTTGCGACACGGGCGACACCGGGACCGGCGACTCCGGCCCTGCGGACTCGGGCACGCCGGACGGCGACAGCGGCGCGCCGCTCGACACCGGCACGATGAAGGGCGGCGGCGGGTGCGCGTGCGCCAACACCGGCGAGGCGGGCGGGGATGGCGCGGGCAGTGCGTTTGCCGGGCTGTTCGCGCTCGGCGCGCTGCGTCGGCGACGTCGGGCGTGACCGTGCAGCGGGGGCGCCCCTGGCACCCATCACTCCCCGCCGGCCGCCCTCGCCGTCCAACGCGCGAAGCTCCGCCATTCGGTGGGCCAGCTCCTCCAGCTCAGCGCCCGGATTGGCCCCCGAAGACGTACCATCGAACCCGCTGCGCTTCGAGCACCGCTCGGAGGTCCCGGACCGCTTCACCGACCGACACGATCCGCCCGGTCCCAGATCGCGCGCAGGCGCAGGTGATGGCGAAGATCGGCCTCGCGGTCCGCGTTCGTCGGCCAACCGGGATTCGTCGCCTTTGCAGCGGCGTAAAGAGCGTTGACCAGCCGGAACTTCTCCTCCGGCGGCGGTCGAGCGCGCGTCGCCCGGTCCGCAGCGTCCAGCGCGCCCCAGTCTCGGCGTACGAACGCAACGAGGTCGGCCGGGTCCAGCACCGGGACGGGCATGCGGGACGGTAACCTTGCGGAGGGGCTGAGCGCCTCACGCCCCCGCGAGCAGCACCACCGAATACCCCACCGCGACGCCCTCCCCAGCGTTCTCATAGCCGTGGCGCTGGTCGCCGCGGAACACGACGACGTCGCCGGGCTCGAGCTCAAACCGGGTGCCGGCGACGGTGAGGGCGAGCCGGCCCGCCTCGCAGGTCAGGTACTCGCGGGTGCCGCGCGTATGCGGGACGCCCGCGAACCGACCGCCGAAGGGCAGCTCGAAGCGCTCGATCTCCGTGTCCGGGAGCGCATCGGGGAGGAGCTTGCGGACGCGGGCGTTCCCCGGGGTGCGGGTCGCCAGCGTGTCGCGGCGATGGAGCGTCGCCTCGACGGCCGGCGGGGCGATCAGCTCTTCGATCCGCACGCCGAGCGCCTCAGCGGCGGCGGAGAGGACGGCGAGGGTGGGGTTGGCGTCGCCGCTCTCGAGGTGCGTCCAGGTCGCGCGGGGGAGGCCGGCCTTGCGCGCGAGGGTGGTCTGGGAGAGGCCGCGGGCCTCGCGAAGTGTGCGCAGGTTGTGGGCGAGGTGGGTGTTGGGGGACGGCATCTGGCAACGTAGCGGTTGTTTGGGCCGTCCGCCAACAGATTGGCCGATCCGCGGACGGGGAGCGCGGGGGAGGGCATGAAGGTGGGGCAACAACCCACGGAGCTTCCATGAACCCCTCGTCCTCCCCCCAATTCACCGCCGCCATCGTCACCGGAGCCAGCCGCGGCCTCGGCTTCTCCATCGCCGAGGGTCTGGCGCGTGTGGGGACCCGCGTTCTCCTCGTCGCCCGCTCGTCCGATGACGTCACGGCTGCCGTCGCCCGAATCCTCGCCGCGCATCCGGGCATCCTCGCCGACCACGTCCACGGCTTCGCCGGTGACATCGCCGACAAGCACCAGACCCACGCCATCGCCGCCGCCGCCGAAGCCCTCGGCGGCCCCGTCGACCTGCTCGTCCACAACGCCAGCACGCTCGGCCCGCTGCCGCTGCGCCCCCTCTGGGATCTGGCCTGCGAGGACCTCGCCGCGGTGCTGGAGGTCAACCTTATCGGCCCGTTCCGGCTGACGAAGGTCGTCGCCGGCGCGATGGCGCTGCGCGGGCGCGGGACGGTGCTGCACATCAGCTCCGACGCCGCGACGAGCGCGTATCCGGGCTGGGGTGCCTACGGGGTCTCCAAGGCCGCCCAGGACCACCTTGTCCGCAGCTTCGCCGCGGACTTTGCCGCGAGCGGCTTCCCGCCCGACCGCGTCCCGCGCTTCTACGCCGTCGACCCCGGCGAGATGGACACGAAGATGCACGCGGACGCCGTCCCCGACGCCGACCGCGCCACCCTCACCCACCCAGACGCCGTCGCCGAGCGGATCCTCCGCTGGCTCGCGACGAATCCCTCGACCGGCGCCCGCGCCACGGAGCTTTCGTGAACCGCCTGCCGCCTCGCCGCGCGCTCCTCGGACACCGCCGCTTCACCACCGGGTTCGGGGCGTTCGACGAGGGTTGGCCGAGGGCCGGGGTCCCGCGACGCGCCCGGACGGTGGCGTCGTCGACCACCTCCGCCGCGTCCCAGAGTCGCGGGGCGTTCGCGGGTGACGTTGCAGAGACGGGCGTTCATCAGGGTGAACTGCGCGTGTCGGCGGGCTCCGGCACGGCGCCCTCCACGGTTCGACGCCTCCAACCCGCCCTCCCCGGCCACGTCCGCCGGCTCCTCGCGTTCCCGACCAGCACCGTCCACCCCTACGCGGACCTGCCCGCGCTGCTCGAACCGGGCGATCTCGTCGTCGTCAACGACGCCGCGACGCTCCCGGCTTCGCTCACCGGGCAGACCGCAGCGGGCGAGGCGATCGAGGTGCGGCTCGCGGGGCGACGCGCGGACGGCGACTGGGAGACCGTGGCGTTCGGGGCGGGAGATTGGCGCACGGACACGGACCTGCGCCCGAACCCGCCGTCCCTGCGAACCGGCGACGCGCTCCGGTTCGGCCCGCTCGTCGCCACCGTCGTCGCCGTCCCGCACGCCCGTCGCCCGACCCTGCGATTTGTCGCCACGGACGACGACTTCTGGCGCCTGCTCTACGCCGTCGGCCGGCCCGTCCAGTACCGTCACCTGCCGGCCGCGCTCGATGTCTGGGACGTGCAGACACCGTTCTCAGGGCCGCCGTGGGCCGTCGAGCCGCCGTCCGCTGGGCTCGCGCTCACGCTCGACGTGCTCGCAGGCTTGCGCGCGCGCGGGGTGGACGTCGCGACGATCACCGAGGCGGCAGGCCTCTCAGCGACGGGTGACGCTGCGCTGGACGCAGCACTCCCCTTCGCCGAACGCTACGCGGTCCCCGCCGCGACCTGGGCGAAGGTGCAGGCGTGCCGCGGTCGTGTGATTGCCGTCGGGACAAGCGTGGTGCGCGCGTTGGAGACGGTGGCGCGGACGGGCGAGCTGGCGGGGTGGACGACGCTGAAATTGTCAGCCGCGAACCTTGTGCGCGTGGTGTCGGGGCTGGTGAGCGGGGTTCATGCGCCGGGTACCTCGCACCTGGGGTTGATCGAGGCGATGCTGGCCGGGAACGGGTTGCCGGAGTGGTCGGAGATGGGGGAGGAGGCCGCGGCGCTGGGGTTGCGGGACCATGAGTTTGGGGATGGGGTTTTGATTTTGGGGACCCCTCACCCCGGACAATAGCTCCCCGCGTCCACGCGCCCGATCGTGACCTCCGCGCAGCCATCGCAGGCCGTGGACCCGTCCCAGGTGAGCGTGGCCACCGTGTCGCCCTGCAGGGTGACCACCTCGTCGAGCTCGGTGGGGCAGGCGGGGTCGTAGGAGTAGCCGGCGGACAGCACGCAGAGGTCACCGACGGCCGTGTCGGTGGGCTGGGCGAGGATGTCCGCGTACCCTTCGACGGTGTCGGCGGACCCGTGGAACGCCGTGCTCCACGTCACGGTGGCGTCCGCGAGGCCGGTGACCCCCCAGTCGCCGAGGAGCGTGGCGGTCAGCGCGAAGCTGAAGTCCCCGGCGCCGTCGTCGACCCAGCCCCCATCGACGTCGTAGCCGTAGGCGTTCAGGCCGTCGAGGAAGTGGAAGTGGTCGTAGACGGAGGAGTATGTCCCGTCCACGTCCGTGAAGGTGGCCGTGCCCCCGTAGGTGGAGCCCCACCCGGTGTCGCAGTCGCCGGCCACGGTGACCGCGGTGCGGTCGGCGGACTCGGTCCAGGTCGGGCAGGCGTCGCCCTCCTGATCGGCGGTCCGCGCGCCGGACACCACGTTGCCGTCGAGCAGCGTGAAGCGGGCGACGTTCGGAGAGGCCAGGGCGGCGGCCTCGCCGACGTGCGCGGCCGAGTCCATCGCCCACGGATGCGCGAGGGCGCAGGTGGGGATGCCGGGCGCGGTGTCAGCGGCTGAGTCTGCGGGGGCGCTGTCCCCGAGCGTGGACCCTTTGCCCCGGTTGCAGGCGAGCAGTTGGGCGAGGAGGAGCATGCCGCATGGTACCACGGGCGGTCGCCGACGGCGTTATGCACCCGGCCCGCTCACCCTGCGGCGATCGCCAGCACCCGCGCCCACTCCGCCTCCAGCCCAAAGCGCGCCACGAGCCCCTCGATCAGCCCGCGGTCGAGCGTCTCCCCGCGCACACGGACGATCCCGGCGACGTCGTTGATCTGGCGTTCGGACTCCGCCAGCTTCGACCAGCGCATCTTGGAGATCACGGTGTCCTCCGCCGTCGCGATGTAGAGCGGGACGCCGGCGAGGTCGACGCGCTGGCGGCGCGCGAGCTGTTCGCCGGCGTAGGGCTCTTTGGGCAGGATGACGTCGGCCTTCCACATCGTCCGCAGGTCGATGATGTTGAACGGCTGCCGCGACTTCAGGCTGTCCAGGACCATGTCCCGGTCGAAGTAGAATTCGTCCTCCGGGAACTGGCTCGCGAGGCTCGCCACGTCGTAGCTCAAGATTCGCGCGAGGATGTCGATGTCCTGCGTTCCGCGTGGCTCGCCGTGGAAGCTGCTGGCGACGGAGCCGACGACTGCGTAGTGTACACCGACCGCATCGAACGCCGCGGCGATGCGGCCGAGCAGCGGCTCCATCCCCGGCTCCGGCGTCAGGTGGGCTCCGCGCCGTAGACCCGCCGTGCCAGGTCCTCGCCAAGCAGAATCCGGGCAAGCTCGCGTCGAACCTCCGTTTCAGTCGCGTCGGGACGGCGGAAGCGGATGCCGGAGACGGCGACGGCCCGGTAGTCCGCGGACATCTGCAAGGCCATGCGCAGACACCGCTCCTGACCGGCTTTCCGGTACAGCGCCGTGAGGATGGCGCGCGCTTCGGGGCGGGTGTCGGAGATCACGTCTGGAGTGTATCCCCGCCGCTGCCTGGACCCGCGCGAGTGCCGGAGGAAGCGGGAGCGCCCGTGGGAAGCGCACAGACCCGAGCAGGGGAGTCCTCCAAAAAACGCCGAAAACCCGCCGATCTTGCGATCGGCGGGTTTGGGATGGCGGAGAGAGCGGGATTCGAACCCGCGGTACATTGCTGTACACACGATTTCCAGTCGTGCGCCTTCGACCACTCGGCCACCTCTCCTGAAATTGTCTACGGCAAAGCCGCAGTAAAAGGGTGGCGGAGAGGGTGGGATTCGAACCCACGTCAGGGGACGCCTGAAGCAGTTTTCGAAACTGCCGCCATCGGCCACTCGGCCACCTCTCCGCGAAAATGTCGACTCTACGTGTGTTTTTTGCGCGCTCGCATGGCGGCGAAGAAGGCAGCCAGAAGCGTGCTCGATTCCTCCGCCAACACCCCCGCGACCACCCCGAAGCGGTGGTTCAACCGGGGGTTCGCCGACAGATCGCCGACGGTCCCGCAGTAGCCGCCCTTGGGGTCGGAAGCGCCGTACACCACGCGCGGGATGCGGGCGAGGAGGATGGCGCCCGCGCACATCGCGCAGGGTTCCAGCGTGACGTAGAGCGTCGTCCGATCCAGGCGCCAGCCGCCGCGGGTGACCGCAGCGGCGCGGATCGCCAGCAATTCCGCGTGTCCGCAGGGGTCGCCCGTGCGCTCACGCGCGTTGCCGGCTTCGGCGAGGATCGTGCCGGCGTCATCGACGACCAGCGCGCCGACCGGGACTTCTCCAAGGGCGGCGGCGGCGGCCGCCAATTCGAGCGCCCGCCGCATGTGGCGGACCTCACGGTCGCCATCATTCGTAGAGTCTTTTGGGTACATCAAAGAGCCGGGCCGCGGGCATAAGCGACGGCCCCCCTGTCGTCAACCAGCGGCTCGTCAACCGGCGGGGCGTCACCGCGGAGGGCATCAGCCGGCGGCAGAGCGCCAGAGGGCGAAGGCCACGAGCGCGACGCAGATCAGGAGCGCGGCGACCTGCAGCGGCCACGTTGGCGGGGGCGGCGGGACCTCCGTGACCGCGAGATGGGGGAGTGCGCGCGGCTCTGGCGGCGGCTCGGCGCTCGGGGCCCCGATTGGGCCGACCTCTTTGGGATCGTCGGTGCCCTCACCGCCGCCCGGCGCCGCCTCGCGGATCGGAAAAAACCCGCCGGGGAGCAGCTCAAGGGGCTCCTCGGCGAGCAACGCCGCGAGTCCTGGGACGTCGCCGCGCGCGGTCCCGGGAGCGGTGGTCAGGGTGGCGCCGATCCATGCGAGCACGGCCATCGGGCGCTCGCGCGTCGGGTTGGCGGTCACCTCGCGGCCGACCCGGCCATCGGTGACGTCCCGCCCCGCGCCATTACCGCCTGCGGTCACTTCGGGCGGATCGAAGAGGCCTGTTCCCGCATCCGGGCCCCAGTCCACCACCAGGTCGTCCGTCGGCGCGCCCGGCTTGGTGGGCATCAGTTCGCGTGCCCGTCGTCGGCGGCGGAGCCCGCGTCGTGGTCGGCGTCGAGGTAGCCGAGCGCGCGCAGGGCCGCGGCGCTCTCGGCATCAAAGCCCGACAACTCGTCGCCGAAGGGCTGGGGCAGCTCGGCCCAGGTCGCGACGAAGCTGTGCGTCGACTTCGTCACCTTGGCCAGGGGCCCGGAGCCCGCGTCCGGTGAGCGCGCCACGAGCGTCTCCGACTCGCCCCCGGGAACGGCCAGGACCGCGCCTTGCACCGCGATCGTCGGGTCGAGCTTCGGAAGGACGTACACCTCGCGTTCGGCAGCGCCGGTCGTCGAGAAGTCCATGCTCACCGTGTCCGACGCGACACCGTTGGCATCCGGCGCGTTGGCGATGATGCTGGTCTTGCACTTTGCGTGGTTGGTCGGCTCGTCGCCGAGCCAGACGCTGGCGACGCCGCCGGGGACGGTGAGGGTGACGGTGCCACTGCCCCGGTTGCCGCCGGGGGTGACGCGCAGGACGAGCCGGGTCGGGACGCCGAGCGCGTCCGCGAGGGCCTTGCGACCCGGCTGCCGGTCGGGGTCCACGGTCGGGGACTTCTCGCCCGGATCCTTGGAAAGATCGTAGACGACCTCGTCGCCCCCCCGGCTCACCCACTTCTGGTCGCCGACGAGGCTGGCCCAGGCGTTCGGGCCGTAGAGGAGGCGGCCAAAAGCCCGCGCGCGATTCGTGAATTTCGGGTCGACGTCGCCGTTCATCAGGTGGGCGAGCGAGGTCCCGTCGTACTCCCCGCCGCCGAGGCCCAGCAGGTCAAGGACGGTCGGGGTGACGTCGAGGAGGCTGACGGGGGCGCTGACACGCCGTGGCGCGATGCCGGGGCCTGCGATCACCAGCGGCACGCGCAGCAGCTCGTCGTACAGCGAGTGCCCGTGCTCCAGGTCCCCGTGGTCAAAAAACTCCTCGCCGTGATCCGCGAAGACGACGATGAGCGCGTCTGGCCCGGCCGCCGCGAACACGCGCGCGAGTTCGTGGTCGACGAACGCCAGGTTCTGGTCGTAGCGGTCCTCCAGGTACGCCTTGACCTGGTCCCGCTTGCCCCGCCCCCTGGCGTAGCCCATCAGCGCGGTCCGATTGAACATGTCCCCGAGGCCGGGCAGCTCCTCGCTCACGTAGCGGTCGCGCCAGGGCCAGAGCTCCTTGTAGGGGAGGTGCAGATCCATGAAGTGCACCATCACCATCGCGTCTTCGTCCGCATGACGGCCGAGAAAGTCGATGCCCCGCTCGGCTTCGTAGTCCCCGTAGGCGAGGTTCACGCTGTTGTGCTCGCCCCAGCCGGACGCCATGTCAAAGCCGCTGGTGAGGTACACGTTGCCGACGTACGCGCCCGTTGCCCACCCGCGCGAGGCGAGCACCTCCTGGATGCGGGCGGACGAGGACCATTTTTCGGGGTTGTTGCCGGTCAGGACGGAGCGGGACGACGGGAGCGTCCACGGGGCGACGGTGCGGGCGTCCTCAAAGACCGCGCCGCGCTTCCCGAGGGCGTCGATCGTCGGCGTTGTGTCGCGGGAATAGCCGTAGGTGCCGAGGTGATCGCGCCGCAGCGTGTCGATGAACGCGAACACCACGCGTTTGGGCGTTGGTGTCGGGACGACGACCCGCGGCTCGGCGATGAAGGCGTAGTCGGCGGTCGTGATCGCGTCTTCCACGCGAAAGCCGATGCGCGCCGTCGTACCGCCCTCGGCTCCGAGCGCCACCTCGAACGGCGAGAACCGGCCGCGCTCCAACCGGAACGTCGCGCGGTCCTTGCCGCCCACCGTCACGACCAGGTTCGTGCCGTCGCTCTCGCCGCCGCGCGCGACCTCGGGAGGCACGATACCGGCCTCAAACCTCAAGACCCCGCCCGTCGGCACGTCCACCTGCCAGGCGATGCTCGCGGGCGCGGGTAGGAGCACCCCGGTGCGCGTCATCGTCCCGACCTGCAGGGAGCGTCGCGCGCCGGCTTGCCGGTCGGTGTCGGCGGTCGCCGAGGGGCTGTCGGAGGCGCCGTCCACCGGTGCGACTGCGGGGGTTGAGCCGGGCGGGGTGTCCAGCGCCGACTGGCGTTTTTCGGCGTCGGGCCAGCGTACGTTCAGGTCCGAGGGATCGGGGCGCTCGGCGTCCTTCGCCACGCGGATGATCAGCCCGTGCGCGGAGTATCCCCAGGTTCCAGCGCGGGAGTCCTCGTCGGAGAAGCCGAGCCGGTGGTCGCCGCGCCGCACCTCCATGCCGGGCGGCATGCTGGAGAGGAACATGACGCGAGGCCTCACCGGCAGCGGCATCTCGTAGCTGCGCACGCCCGCGACGACGCCGACGAGGCGGACCGGGCCGCTCACCGCGATGGTGTCCGCCGCGCCGGTGGTGGTGGGCGTTGGCGCGGGCGGGAGGACGAGGTCGGCGGGCGGCAGATCGGCGAGGCCGACGCCGGCCTGGGCCGCGGGCCCGTTGATGAGCGCAAGCGCCGCGACGACCGCGCGAAGGCCCGAAGCGAAACGCGACCGACGAGCGGGGTGTCCTGACGGCGTCACGGCGTTTGTTTTGTCACGGCGTGAGCAGGGCCGATCAGCGCCGACGGCGGCGAATCAGCGCCGCGCCAGCCAACAAGCCGACAAAGGCGCTCGCGTCCGTCGCCCCGCCGCCCGTCGTCGAGCAGCTCGAGGAGCTGTCCGTCGCCGTGACCGCGAGGAACCCGGCCTGCAGGCCCGCCGGCCCGCCGATGTTCATGACGACCACGTAGTCGCCCGCGGACGGGAACTGGATGAGCGGGGCCCACGCGCCGATCGAGTCGCCGACCTTGTTGGTGTCCGTGATGTCCGCCTCGGTCTTGCCCTTGTAGACCTCCCAGTCGATCGTGTTCACGCACCCGTACGTCGAGACGTCCGTGTGGTTGATCGTCTGCCACGTCAGGCCGTCCGTCGGCACGATCTCGAAGAAGCCGTCCGCGCCCGCCTCGGGGGCGGGCGGCTCGCACGCGACGACGTAGCCGAGCGAGGTCGACTTGACCGTCTGCTCGGAGCACACGTCGCTCGAGATGGTGACCTCCGCCGTCACGCTGAACTGGCCGGCGGTGGTGTAGGTGTGGCAGGGGTCGATCTCGTCGGACGTCTCGCCGTCGCCAAAGATCCAGTGCTCGGCGTTCACCGTCGCGTCCGCCGAAACGGTTGCCGTGAAGCACACTTCCCAGGGCAGACCGCCGGTGCGGACGTCCGTGATCGTCCCGTCGGTGAGCTTGTGCCCGCCGCTGATGACCGTGCTCGGCCCGTAGATGTTGGTGAGGCCGTCGACGTCGTCGGAGTTCGGGACGGTCTGGTGGCAGTCGCATTCACCCGTCGTCCAGTACATCGTGGCCGCCAGCAGCAGCGGGTCGGTGCAACTGTCGTTCTCGTCGCAGGAGTGGCCCATGCCCCAGGAGTGCCCGATCTCGTGCGTGGCGACGCCCTCGATGCAGGTCTCATGGCTGCAGATGTGGTTGTTGATGTCGTCCGTCGTGCCCCAGTCCACGTTGTTCTGGAAGATGATGTTCGCGTACGCCATGTGCGAGTAGGACTGGTCGTTCCACACTTCCGTCGTTCCGTCGCCATTGAAGACGGTCAGGCCGAGGACGCCCGTCCCAAGTGTGCCGCCCGGGTCGTCCCAGTACATCTTCGTGCCGCTGCCGGCCTGGGGGACGCCGAGGTCCTCGGTGTCGACGTAGTGGTTGCCGATCGCCGCGCACTGAGCGGTCTCCTCCCAGTTGTCCCAGGCAGATTGCAGGCATTCCACCTCGTAGTCGGGGATGCCGTCGCCATCCGCGTCGTCCTGCGGGAGCGAGTCCTCGACGTTGTCGTCCATGTACCAGTCGCGGGTGAGGATGCCCGGCGTGTCGCCGTTGTCATCGCCGCTGTTCCAGGCAAAGCCGGTGTGCTTCCAGGCGAGGGCGGGAGAGATCGAGTGGAGGAGCGCGAGAGAGAGAAGCATCACTGCACCCCGGCCTGAAGGCGGTTGATCTGGCGGAGATGGTCGAGCGAGACGCCAGGGATGGGGTTGCCGTCCCAGCCGAGCGCGACGCGGTCCGTGAGGCGCTTCTCCATCGCGGTGAGGGAGACGCGGTCGGCGAGCGCGGGGTTCGGCAGGAAGCGGTAGTCCCAGGGCTGCGTGTAGGGGACGAAGAACTGGGTGACCATGTCCGTGCCGTCAGCCGGGTTCTGCTTGATGTCGTACTTGCCGCCGGCCAGGGCCACGTTCAGGTAGGTGCCGTCCTTGCGCGCGTTCAGCAGCAGCAAGACCCGCTCGCCGACACCGTAGCGGGGCGCGCCATCGACAAGGCTGGTTGCGCCGTCCAGCTCGCCGCCGGGCGTGAACACGTCGACTTCGTCGACCGCGGCGCCCTTCAGCGTCTTCTCGACCTTCACGAGCGCGTGCGTCGCCAGCCCCATCTGGTCGGTGCTCGTCCACACGTCCGTGACGGTGCCGCGGACGATGAGGTCCGAGCCGTCCACCATCTGTTCGACGGTGAGGGGCGCGATCGTGGTCGCCTGCGCGACGGGCGCGGCAAGGAGCGTGCAGGTGCTTAGCGCGATGCCGAGCGAGAGGAGGAGGGCGGGAGACGACCTGGCCATGCGGATACCTCGACGGAGAGCGCGCGGACCCCGGACGGGTCCCCGCAATGGGGGATGCTACCCGAGCGGCACCCTCGCCGTCAAGGGCGCGCCGGGTGGAATCCGAGAATCACGTCGCCTGCGTCAAATGGGCGTCGGATCTCGGCCCGATCTGCGCCGGGCCGTTGACTTTCGGCCGCCCGTCAAGTATGCCTTGCCGTTCGCTGACCACCTCCCCGGTCGCGCCCTCGGCGCGCTCCGGACTCCGCCTGGCTCACTCTCAGGAATTGCCGCATGAACCGCTGCTGGACCCCGCAGAAGCTCCTTCTGGCTGCCGCCGTCCTCCTTGTCATGGACCCGGCGTGGGCCTCGTCCACGGCGGGAACCATCAAAGGCACCGTCGTTGATGACTCGGAGCTCGCCATCCCCGGCGCGACCGTGCAGGTCAAGTCGGCGGTGCTGATCGGCGGCGTGCAGACGCAGACCACGGACGACAACGGCGAGTTCACGTTCCAGGAGCTGCCCCCCGGCACCTACCAGGTGATCACGGCGATGAAGGGTTTTGGAACGGTCACGCGGCCCCTCGAGGTTCAGATCGGCCGCGTCAGCACGATCACGGTGCAGTTGAAGGGCGGCGCGATCGACGTGTACGTCGACCCCGGCACGCCCACGGTCGACACGACCCAGGCGTCCAAGACGACGGTCATGAACAACGATTTCCTCTCGCGCATCCCGATCGGCCGTAGCACCCAGGCCGCCTTCGGTGCGGCCGCGGGCGTGCTTCAGGGCGGCAACCCGATGGCCGCCGGCGCTTCGGGCGACGAGAACACGATCCTGCTCGACGGCGTGAACACGACGGACCCGGTCACGGGCACGTTCTCGATGAACTTCAACTACGACGCCATCGACCAGATCTCGGTGACGACGGGCGGGTTCGATCCCGAGTACGGCGCGTCGCTGGGCGCGCTCGAGTCGATCGTGACCAAGAGCGGCGGAAACACGCTCGCCGTCAACGCCAGCGCCTACTACGGCAACGGCAACTGGTCGCCGAAGATGGACGCGCGGTTCGCGGCGGACGGCACGCCACTCTCCCCGACCGGCTTTGACGAGTCCTCGCAGGACGCCGAGGCGGACATCGTCGTCTCCGGCCCGATCATCAAGGACAAGCTCTGGTACCTCGCCAGCTACCAGTATTCGCGCAGCCTGTACTCCAACGTTGGCGTCCAACTCCCGCGCGATTTCGACGGGAACTACGTCCTCGCCAAGATCACCGCGCAGCCCACGTCCAAGCACCGCATCTCGTTGGAGCTGAGCTCGGATCCCACCGAGGTCGACAACATCGACCAGAACAATTCCCGCGAGCGCCCGGAGGCGCAGGGGCGGCAGGCGCAGGGCGGGTACATCGCCTCGCTGAAGTGGAACTGGTTCATCAACAAGGACACCAACCTGGAGACGACCGCGTCGTACCAGAAGTCCTACATCGAGGTCGGCGGCGTGCCATGCACGAAGGATCTGACCCTCGGCTACAACCCCTGCAGCCCCACCGAGCAGGAGAACACGGTCGACTACTCGACCCCGGGCCGAACCGGCCTGTACGGCGCGTACAGCTCGGAGAACTACGGGTTCTACTACTTCGACGACCGGTATCGCGTGGAGGGGTCGACGAAGCTCTCGGTGCTGGAAGTCAAGGATCCGCTCGGCGGAAAGCACGACCTCAAGGGGGGCTTGGATTTCAACTACCTCAGCTGGGACCAGATCCAGGGGTACAACGGCAACCTGCTCTTCTACGATCTGTATGTGAACGCGTTCGATCCGAACACGCTGAAGAACTACTACTGGATCGAGACCTCGGGTGCGTTCCAGTACAAGGCGGTGGGCTACCACGTGGGGGCGTTCATCCAGGATGCCTACAAGCCGGTCGAGAACCTCACGTTCCGCTACGGCATCCGGTATGACCGCTCGGTGGTCAACAACGACGCCGGGACGCCGATCGTCGACGTTGGCGTGTGGGGCCCGCGCGTGTACGCGGTCTGGGACCCCTTCAAGGACCAGAAGACGCGCATCTATGGCGGCTACGGGCGATTCAACGACTCCTCGAAGCTCTCCGTCGCCAGCTACCTGTCCCAGGCGAACCTCGGCGAGAAGCTGGTCGTCGGCGAGTACTTCAGCAACAACACGTCCTCGGACGCGTACCTCTACGCCGAGTACAACACGACCAACACGACCACCGTGTTCAACAACACCACCGCTCCGCACTCGGACGAGCTCTCGGCCGGCATCCAGCGCGAGGTCGTGAAGGACATCTCGGCGGGCATCGACTTTCAGGGCAAGTTCACCCGGGACGTCTACTCGCTCGACGAGACCAACCTCATCTACGACGAGAACGGCTACGCCTACCTTGGCTCGCATGACGGCACGTCGTCCCTGTTCTACCGGCTGCGGACCCCGGATCTCGCCCAGCGCAACTACTACGAGACGGACTTCCAGCTTCAGCGGAACTTCACCAAGCGCTGGCTCATGCAGGCGACGTACAGCTACGTCGTCAGCCAGGGGCGGTCGCAGTCGTCGCTGTCCGGCGCGCTGGTCAATCCCCAGCAGATCGACCTCGGGTACGGCAACCTCGACTCGGACGTGCGGCATCAGGTCAAGCTCGCGGCGGCGTGGGACCTTCCTGACGACCCGTGGACGACCAAGCTCGGCGTTCAGGGCTCATTCTTCTCGGGCTACCCGCTGTCCCGCTACTACTACTCCACCGCGGGCCTCGGCGGCGGCGCGGACTACACCCTGCTCAAGCAGCGCCTCGGCACCTACGGTCGCACCAGCCCGTACTGGGATCTCGCGCTCAAGGTCGAGCAGGAGATCCCCGTTCACCAGGGCAAGTTCTCGGCGATCCTCACCGTCGACAACATCTTCAACAACAACTACCCGACCGTCTACTACACCACCTACATCGACACCCAGAACCGCTACGTGGTCGCCTACCGCCAGAGCCCGATCAGCGGGAACCTCGGCGTGAAGTACCAGTTCTAAGGAGTTCCCATGCTGATTCTGCTCTCGGTGCTCGGTTGCTACAACGAGAACCTTCCGGAACATGACTTCGTCGGAACGGTGGTGCTTCCCCGCGCCGCCGCCACCCGCACCGTGCCCACGTTCGACTCCACGGGGACGATCAACGGCTCCACGGAGATGACTGATGCCCGGTTCATCGGCCCCGTCTTCCTGGGCGCGTACGGGGGGATCGACACCACGAGCTTCTCGTACCCGCACCCCGAGATGGGCCCGGTCATCGACCCCGCCACGCCTGGGGACACGTTCCCCTACGGCGGTACGTCCGTCGGCCGGTTCGACTTTGCCTGCTACAACATGCTGGCCTGCAAGGTCGTGACGGGTCGGTTCACCGACTACAACGACATGCTGGACTACTTCCGGCTCATCGGCCAGCCGATCAAGGACTTCGACGGCAACGCGATCCAGGATCAGTCGACGTTCCAGCAGCAGTGCTACTACTACTACAAGGTCACGTCGGACCAGGAGCTGTCGTTCATCGGCGCCACGGACTTCACGGAGAACGCCAACGGCGACTTCGAGGCCCCGTTCACGATGCCGCACACGACGTTCAACGCCGGCATGGCCATCTGGGGCTACATGGACGCGCCCTCCATCGACACGACGTCGACGACCGCGAACGGCTCGTTCACCACGTGCCAGCTCCCCAACAGCTACACGCACAACGACTACAACAACACCTACACGGAGGGCGAGGAAGTCCCCTACGCCCTCAACTACCCGAGCCAGTACATCACGACCGGCGACTGGGTGGGCGACGGGACCACGTTCGTGCAGAAGGTCGACGACGCCATCACTGTGAACCTCAGCGTTCAGTACACCGGAGGATGAGATGAGCCTGCTTCTACTGACGCTGCTTGGGTGTGATCACACGGGTTTTGCGTTCCGGCCGAACGTGAGCAGCGCGCCCTCGGTCAGCGACCTTGGTGAGCTCATCCCCGTCGATGTGACGGCCTGGGCGGCCGGCGGCCGCGTCGCGACCGATTTTCCGGACGGCATCAAGTACTCGGAGATCGGCGCGGACGCGAACCCTGGAAAGCACACCGGGGCGACGGCGCACTTCACGGGCACCGGCGGCAGCCTGTGCCTCGTGGTCGACCCCGAGGCTGTGTTCTGGGCGCGCTCGCTCGCCAGCTCCGGCGGCGGTCGCTACAAGTACGACGACGACTACACGGACGACGGCGACGTGGACATGGACGCCGGGCTGACCGCCTACTACAACGGCTCGCCTGGCGTCGAGATGGGCAACTTTGCGGCCACGTATACCGACCAGACGGGCGCCTCGCACGCGATTGACTTCAACGCCTGCATCCAGAGCGGCTACGGCGGCGCGACCAACATCCACGCCGGCCGGGCAACGCCCGAGTACTGCGTCGTGAACACCGACCAGGAGGCCGGGATCGACTTTACGATCGCGCTGAACACGTTCTCCCTGCCGATCAACGACTCGCGGTTGGCCTACGCGGTCGGCGTGTTCGACCTCGGGTCGGCCACCAAGTGCGACAGCGTGTTCGCCAACAACGTCGATCCAGAGTGCCTCTTCACCAACGAGGCGAACCTTGGCCAGCCGGGCGGCGATCGGGAGGGTATCGAGCAGGCGTTCTGCAGCGGTGCCGGCGCGGTCAACACCTACTGTGCGGCGCACCTCGCGGACACGAACCCGCCCTGCAAGGAGCCGGCGTCGTCGTACGACGCTGGTACCGCCAACGCGAACGACACCGGCGGGTCGTAGCTGGCGTCGCGGATGCCCGGGGCGCTCAGGTGGGCGCCCCCATCAGCCGCGGAGGATCATCCCGGCGAGGAGCAGGAAGCCGAGGACCTGCGTCAGGAAGAACGTGAACCGGATGTTGATCACCCGGGTTCGGCCGCTTGAGATGTGCGCGATGGTCTGACCAACGCGCGCGGCGATGACGACCTCGCAGACCGTGGCGAACGCGCCGCTCGTGTGCCCGGTGAGGTGCCCGACGAGGACCAGGCTGGCGAATACGGGCAGGTTCTCGACGCAATTGGCGTGCGCGCGCATGAGCCGCGGGTACCAGTCGGGGCCGTGCGGGACGGCGGCCGGGAACTGGCCGGGCTTGGCGCGGCCCAAGAGCACGTTGCCGACGCGGTAGGGGCCGAGGCCGAAGAAGACGAGGGAGACCGTCCACACGGCGAACGCGGTCAGGCAGGCGAGGGGGACGGTGAGCGTCATGCCTGCGCCGAGAGCGCGTCGAGGACAGCGGTGCCGGCCTCGGCCGTGCGCAGGGTGCCGCCGAGCTCGCGGGTGACGTGACCCGCGAGGAGGCAGGCGCCGACGGCGTCGCCGATGCGCCGCTCGTCCTCGGGGCGGCCAAGCTGCCCGAGCATCATGCCCGCGGTGAGGATGGCCGCGAAGGGGTTGGCGATGCCCTTGCCCGCGATGTCGGGCGCGCTCCCGTGGACGGGCTCGTACAGGCCGACGCGCCCGGGGTGCAGGTTGCCGCTGGCGGCGAGCCCGATGCCGCCCTGGATGGCCGCGCCAAGGTCGGTCACGATGTCGCCGAACAGGTTGTTGGTCACGATGACCTCGAACTCCTCGGGCGCCTGCACCATCCGCATCGTCAGGACGTCGACGTAGAGGTGTGAAGCCTGGATCCTCGGGTATTCGGCCGCCACCAGCTTGTAGACCCGCTGCCAGAGCTCGTGCCCGTGGCGCATGGCGTTCGCCTTGTCGGACATGCACATCTTCGTCTTCCCGTGGGTGTCCGCCCATTCAAACGCGGCCCGGATGATGCGCTCGACGCCCTTCCGGGTGTTGATCTCCTGCTCGATCGCGATCTCGTCGGGCGTGTCCCGCTTGAACTGGCCGCCGATGCCGGTGTAGAGCCCCTCGGTGTTCTCGCGGAACACGACGAAGTCGATGTCCTCCGGCCTCTTGTACTTGAGCGGGCAGTAGCGCGCGTCCAGCAGGCGCACGGGCCGGAAGTTGATGTAGAGGTCGAGCTTGAAGCGCGAGCCGAGCAGGATGTCCTTGGCGTGCACGTTGGACGGCACGCGCGGGTCGCCGAGCGCGCCGAGGTAGATGCAGTCGAATTCGGTGCGGAAGCGCTCCAGCGCGCTGTCGGGCAGCGTCGTCCCGTCGCGGAGGTAGCGCTCGGCGCCAAAGTCGAAGTGCTCGTAGGTGACGTCCGGCGCGACCGCGGCCAGCACGCGCAGGCCCTGCTCGAGGACCTCGTGGCCGATGCCGTCGCCCGGGAGGACGGCGATTTTTGGAGGACGCTGCGGGGTGGTGGGCATGGTGACTCCGGAGGGAGCGGGCGGCTAACCCGGCGCATGCGGCTGGCGGGGGAGCGCTGGGCGCGACGGAACGCGCGGGGACAGCAGTGTCCCGCGGGGTTGCGACGCGCGCGCTGTCACACGCTCGCGCCGGGCAACGTCCTACTCAAGTGGCCCTGCTCCTGTTCCGCGCGCTGTTGTCGGCCGTGCCCTCGGCGAACGCCGACAAGCCCGCGCCATGCGAGGGTCCGAGCGTCTCGACCACACGACCGGCCGACGGGGCGACCGACGCCTCACCAAGCGACGTGCCGGTGCTGGTGATCCGCGCGGGGTGCAGCACCGGCGACGTCGAGGCCGTCCTCGACGGTCACGGTCATCGCGGATCACGACGGGATCTACTGGCTCGACGGCCTGACGCTCGCGCCGGACGCCGCGTTTACGCTAACGACGACGGACCCGGTCGGAAACACCGACACCGACGTGTTCACCGCCGGCGGCGGACCAGCGACCCCCGTTGACGGCACGCCGACGGTGGCGATCACGGCATCGGCGGCCAACGAAGCCGGTCGGATGGCGTTCACGTTGGCGCTCGGTCTCGTGGATGACCCCGAGGGGGCGATCTACCAGGTGCGCCGCGACGGGGCGAGCGTGCGGACGGGCATCGGCGATCTTGAGTTCCAGGAGGGAGTGGAAGGGCACGACCGGCAGCAGGTCTGCTACACGTTGACGCAGTTTCGCGGCGATGAATCCGAGCTGGGGACGTCGGAGCCGGCGTGCGGCGTGGTCGCCGGGTTGGGGTGTGCGTCGTCGTCCACGGCGCCCTCGCAGGAGCTCGTCGTGCTCGGACTCGGGGCATTGCTCGTGCGCCGCCGTCTCCAGTGGGCGTCCGACCCCGTCGCGCCGTAGCCCCCTACGATTCGCTGATCTCCTTCCTCCCGGTGCCCGCGACCCGTCGGCCCGCGCCCGCGCTCCCGACCCCCACCCGCACCGCCAGCCCCATTGCCCACGGCGCCCACGCGAGCGCCCGGACGACCTGCCGCCGCAGCCAGGGCCGGGCGGCCATCGCCAACAAGCCCCGCGTGAACCAGCGATGTCGGCGAGTCAACGCGGTCCAGCGCGCTGGCCACTCCGCCGCCCGGCCTGCGAGGCACAGCGCCACGAGGACCTGGGCTTCCTCCAGCGCGAGCGCCACGCCCTCGCCGGTGAGCGCGTCCACGTAGCCGGCGGCGTCGCCGGTCAGCAGCACGTTGCCTTTGACCTGGGTCTCCACGCGTACGTCAAACGGGCCGGCGCCGCGGATGGACGTCTCCGGCGGGCCGAGCTTCGCCGCCAGGTCGGGAAAAAGCCCGAGAAAGGTCTCGTAGTCGCCCTTCTGGCGGGACGCGCCGGGCGTCCACAGGAACGCGACACCCACGCGCTCAGGCCCGACGGGCGTGACATACGCCTCCGCGCGGTCCGACCACCACACCTCCACGTGGTCCGTCCAGGGCGCGACCGTGAAGTGCCGCCGGATGCCGAGCCGTCGCGCCGGCCCTGTCTTCGCCGCGATCCCCGCCCACTTGCGCACCTGCGAGTGCAGCCCGTCCGCGCCGATGAGCCAGTCGCCGGCGATGGGCCCGGCGCTGGTCTGCACCTCCACGCCGGGGCCGGGCGGGCCGCCGTCGCGACCGGCCGTCTCCCGAAACGACAGGGCCTCGGTCTTCTCGCGGATGTCGACGCCGAGCTCCAGAGCGCGCGCACGCAGGGCTTCCGAGAGGGCGGTGCGGCGGATCCCGAGCCCCGGTCCAGACGGAAAACGCGCCTCAGACGTGACCAGTCGGCCACCGGTGGCGTCCAGGTACCGGATGCCGACGAAGGGGTGCGAGCCCCACGTGGGCGGCACGACGCCGATGCGCGCGAGCCGGGCGACGCCGGCGGGCATGAGCCCCTCGCCGCACGCCTTGTCGACAGGGCCGCCGCAGCGCTCGATGACCACGGCTTCGGCGCCTGCAAGGCGGGCTTCGATGGCGACGGCGAGGCCGGCCGGTCCGCCGCCGACGATGACAAAGCGCGTCACGCCCCGAACCCACGGCGCCCGCGCCGGATCGACGCGGCGTTCCGCGCAAACGCTGGAACCGGCGAAAGGCTGCGCGAGCCGCCCAAAGGACGCTCGAACCCCCGCGCGCCTGCGGTCAGAGCAGCCCGTGCTTCTTGCGGACCTCGCGCAGGGCGCGGTTGAGCGCATCCTGGCGTTCGACCGAGCCTTCTGCGACGTTCTTGATGCGCTCCTCGGCCTCGGCGCGGAGCGCGTTCTCGTCGACATCGAATTTCTTCAGCGTGTCGATGATCTTTCGGAACATCTCCTTGTCGTCGCCGTACACCTCGTCCACGTTCGGCGAGATCATGAAGTTTTCGAGGAACTGCCGGGACAGGAACTTCTCGACCTCGTTGCCGGTCGGGTGACCCCAGTTGGATGCGACGTCTCCCCGTGTCTTGTTGTACTGGTCATACGGGACGTTCTTGCGCTCCATCTCGCTGCGCACGCTCTCGCGCAGGTCCTGGTCGCGCTTGAGGTAGCTCTCCATGATGGCGACGAGGTCCTGCTCCGCCTCCATCCGCACCTCGGCCTGGATCTCGACGTCGCCTTCGTTGACGAGGCGGTCGAGCACGCCGTGGGCGATGGCGGGGACTCGGGAACGATACAGTTTCATCGGGACCTTCAGGGGGTCCCGCCACGGGGACCCCTACGCGAGGGGAAAGGAGACCCCGAATCCCATCCGGGCCCGGTCAAGGGCGAAGGCGGTACGCGAGGCCCCGAATGCCGTAGGGACCTCCCCCAACGGCGCTTCGGGAAGGAGGGAGACCGTGTAGCCTGCCTCGACCTCGACCGCCACCCCACAGCAGGGCCGTGAGCCCGTCATGAGACGAACTCCGACATCTCCGCCGATGGCCGGGACGACCTGCAGGGTGTCGCGTTGGGTGCTGGCGCCGCCGTCTCGCAACGACGCGGTGCCGCCGCTGAACGTGTGCCAGCCGGCGATGAGGGCGCCTCCCGCGTCCACGCCGACGTACGGGTCCAAAAGGTGCTGGGGCGCGAGCTCGAACGCCACGCCCGCGGTGGCCTGCGCACCACCGTAGACCGCGCGGTGGGTGTCGGAGTACCAGTGGACGGTCTCCTCCGTCCACTCGACGCGGTCGTGGCCGACGAGCCCGAAGGCGCCGACGTTCAGGCGCAGATCGGTGCCGGGCGCGATGCGGATCTGCAGCGGGACGGCCAGACCGGGGCCGATGCCAGCCGAGGTGCCCTCGTGCGGACTCTCAAGGTCGGCGCTGCCCTCGACGAGCACGCCGAGGCGTACATCGCCGGCCGCGGCCAACGCGGGGGCGACGAGCGCGGTGAGCAGGATCACGACAGCAGGCGCCAGGCCCGCGTCAGGCGCTCGCCCTCAAGCGGCGCGAGCGTGACGCCCCGAGGCAGATCGCCCACGAGCTCGGTGCGCGGGGCAAAGCCCTCGTTGATCTTGTCCTGCAAGAACGCCCGGTAGGCATCGTCCGTGTCGCCGTAGTTGGCGTAGGCGTGACGGTCGACGATGCGGGCGCCGTAGGGTCGCCCGAACACCACCTGGCTGCCGTCCATGAACGTGCAATAGCCGCGGAGGAGGAACTCAAAGTCCATGTTCGGGGAGTCGGCGGGCGGCTTGGGGCGAGGCCGGCCGCTGAACTCGGCTTCCCCAGTCCCGCCACCCCGGTCCTGCTTCTGCCCGCGCGGGCGCTCGGACCTGGGGGGTGGGGCCGGCGCAGGGGTCGGCAGCCGGCCGGAGTGGCTGAGCACGCTGGGCTCGTCCTCGATGTCCACGTCCACGCCGCCGTCCTTCTTCGCCGGCTCCTGAACGCCGGGCAGGAAGAAGCTCGTGAAGTCGCCGGACTCGGGTTCGGCCGCTTTCGGGGTTGGGGTGGGCGCCGGGGGCTCCGAGGGTCGGCGGGGCGGTTCGGGCGCGGGGTCGCCGGACCACGCGTCCGTCCAACTCCCACCGGCCAGCAGCTCGTGGCGGACCTCCGGGGCGGGCTCCGGCGACGCCTGTCGGCCGGGGCCGAAGTCCGCGCCAAAGCCGGCAGTCTCCGGGCCGACGTCGAGCACCAGCGGTCGGTCGGGGGGCGCGTTGCTCGCGAACGGGTCGGTGAACGCGGCGAAGGGGTCGGTGACGGGTGGCGGCGGTGCGGCGACCGGCTCTGCGGGTGGGGCGATGGGGCGACGGGGCTCGGGGGCGCGTGCCGCAGGGGGGGCCGGAGCGGCGCTGGGCGGCTGTGACTTTGGGGGTGCTTCGATGATCGTGAACGGCTCGGGGGGCGGCAGGCGTGCCCCGGGCTCGGGCAATTCGATCCGCTCGATGGTGGACGCGCGCGGGCTGGTGCCTCGGGGGGCGGACTGGCGTTGGACGGCGGCGACGGGGCCTGAATGCGGCAAGGCCGCCGCCGAGTCGCGGTCGAGGAGCGCGACCCAGTCCGGGAGGGCGAAGCGGACGGCCTCAAACCCGCCGCTCACGCCACCCACGCGCACCAGCGCGACCACCTCGTCGTCGAACTCGAACACGCGGAGGGTGTCGAGGCTGCGGGGCATCCGCGCGTCGCCACCGGGAGCGGCGTCGCGGGGACCGACGAGGCCGGCGGCGTGGCGGGCCCCTTCGATCGCGTCGGCGGCGGCCGACTCGATCCCGACGCCGTGCCCGCAGAGCCTGCCGCCGTTGAGGCCAAGCGCCTGGATCCCGTCGGTGCCCGCGCGCGGGGGCAGGGGCCCGAGCGCGAGCCATTGCAGCGCGGCTTCCACGGCCGGGCCCCCGAGACGGACGATCTCGCCGTCGGTCCCGCCGAGGATCTCGCCAACGCCAACGCCGACCGCCGGCATCTCCTCGGTGAAACGCGGGCCGATCCGCAGCGCGAACCGGAACGCCGCCAGCGCGTCGAGGAACACGACGAGCGCGCAGTGCCCGAGATCGACGTGGACACAGCCCGGCAGGCCCGCCATCGCCTCGCTCCAGATGCGCTCCACCTGGGCGGAGTCGACGCCCGCGCGTGGCCGTCGGATTCGACCGAGGCCCACCGCGACGACCACGGCGTGCACGGCGCCGTGCGGGACGATGAGCGCGCGGTCGGCCCGGCCCGCGGTGTGGGCGACGGGGGCGATCGCTGCCGCGAGCGCCGAGATCACGTCCCAGCGGCGCAGCTCCCGCAACACCTCGACGAGCGCCGCTGCGAGCGCCAGTCCCTGCTCGGGCCGCAAGAGCTCCTTCGCGAGCGCCGTCGGGATGCCCGCGCGGGCGAGGCTGCGCGCGTCCGTGAACCGGGCGAGCTGGGGGAGCAGCCAGGCGACGGCGTCCGGGTCGGTGAGCAGCGCGCGCGCGACATCACCGGCGCCACGGTCGGCGAGATCGGGCGGCAGGTGGCGAAGGATGAAGCCGAGATCATCGGGCGTGGAGCGGTCGGCGGTGCGGCGGTCGAGCACCCCGGCGATGGCGGTCCGGAGCGCCGCGGCGCCGGCGACCACGGTTCCCGGGGGGATGCCGCCCCCAAGCACAGCAGCGAGGAGCGGCAGGCTGGCCTCGGGGTCCAGCGCGCCGCGCTCAAAAAGGACGGCCAGACGCGAGCCGGCGACGGCCTGCGCGAGCGCCGGAACGTGCACGCCCGCGCTCCCAAGCGACGCCAACGCGGCGGCCACGCGGATCTGAAGCCGCCCAGCAAGCCGCCCGAGCAGCGCGCCCTGCTCATCCGCCGGGAGTGCCCGGATGCCTGCGACCGAGTCCGCGAGCGCCGGCGGTGGTGCCGACAACAGCGCTGCCGTCTGCCGCATCACCTCCAGCAGGGGAACCACGCCGGCCCCGGGTGAGACGAGCAGGCCTTCAGCCACGCGGCCGCGCAGAGCGTCGGTCAACGCGTCGCCCTCGGGCACGGCGGGCGTGGTCCTGGACTCCGCTTCTCGCAGCGCACGCTCAAACGCGTTCAGGACGGCGTCCTCAAGCCCCTCGCCGCACGCCGAGGGGATCACGGCGGCACCATCGCCCGTCAGCAACGCGGGCAGGCCGTCGCACACCTCCGGGAGCGCGATCACGGCGGCCGCTCCCGGGTCCAGCCCGCGGGGTGGGCGGCGGCGCTCCCAAACGAGGCGTCCGAGGGCGTCGAGGTTCATCGGTCAGCTCTCCTTCAGGCGCTTGAGCCCGATCTCGTCGATGACGATCACCCGCTTGCCTTCGGTGAGGATCAGGCCGTCCCGTCGCATGTCCAGGATGGCGAAGCTCACCGTCTCCCGCGTGGCGCCGATCAGGCTCGCGATCTCCTTGTGGGTGAGCTTGAGGTTGATGATCACGCCGCGCCCGTCTCGCACCCCGAACGGGCCCGCGAGCTCGAGGAACAGCGCGGCAAGCCGGGCGTGCGCGCTACGGAAGAGCAGGCTCTCCACGCGATTCTCCAACTGGCGGCGGCGGTCGCCGACGAGCCGCATCATCTCCACGGCGAGGCCCGCGTTGCGCATCATCACGCGGACAAACTCGTCCTTCGGGATGGTCAGCAGCGTCGTGTCCTCGTAGGCCTCGGCCGCGGTGTCGTGCGGGACCGGGGAGACGATGGAGAGTTCGCCAAAAAGCTGGTCCTTGGTCAGAAAATGCAGCGTCAGCTCGCGCCCCTCGTCGTTCACCTTGTAGATCTTCACGATGCCGCTGCGCACGAGGTAGAGCGAAGTGGCCGTTGTCCCCGGCGTCCAGATCGGCGTTCGCCGACGCAGTTCATGCGATTCGGAGACCTGATCCAGCAGCTCCATCTCCCGCTCCGGAAGCGAGGAGAGGAGCGGATTCTGGCGAATATACCAGCCTTTCGTCTTGATCATCGGCGGCCGATCCGGGGACGGTGCAGCGCGGGATACGCGCAGTGCCTTCCCCGTAACCCGGACCATGTCTCGTCCCCTCTACGCAATCGTGCTCGCCGCCGGCCGCAGCTCGCGAATGGGCCGGCCCAAGGGCCTGCTCGATGTGGACGATGCGCCGATGATCGTGCGCCACGTGGAGGCGTTCTCAGCGGCCGGGCTCGTCCCCGTTGTCGTGGTCGGGGCGGCCGAGGCGGACTATCGGGCGGTGCTGACGGGGTTGGACGTGGTGATCGTCGTCAACGCGGCCTGGGCGACGACCGGGCCCGCGGAGTCGCTACGCCTCGCGCTCGCCGCCACTGGCGCCGCCGATGTGCTGGTCGCGCCGGTCGACGTGCCGCCGGCCGCCCCGGCGACGATCGCGGCGTTGATCGCGGCAGCCGCTGAGGCCGTTCCGACGTTCGGAGGGGTCGATGGGCATCCGGTACGGCTGGTCGGCGCGCTGGCCGTCGGGGAGCGGCTCGATGTGCGCCTCCGCGGCGCCTGTCGCGTTCCCGTCACCGACCCGGACGCCGTGTTGAACCTCAACACCCCCGCCGAATGGGCGGCGTGGCGACACCGGCCGCCACTTTCTTGATAGACGATCCTGTGCCAGAACCCCGCATCGTCGCAGGCTCCGCGGAATGGGACGCCGTCCCGCAGGGCGGGGTCTCGGCCGTCAACGCGCGGTCGCTTGCGCGGTGGTGGGCGCGGGGTGCGAACGGCGTGTTGCGCGTGGAGGTGGTGATCGACGGTGTCGAGCAGTCGGCGCTGGTCCTGCTCTCGGCAGGCGGCCCGGTTGGGCTCGACGGCATGGAGGGCATCCGTCTCGCGCTGCAGGGCGGCACCTTGTCGTTCGACCCCATCGACGCAGACGAGCCTGGCGACCGCGACAGCATGGCGGAGGCGCTGTGGGAGAGCGCCAGTCGCATGACGTCCGACGGCGCGTTTGGCGACACCCTGGTGCTGATGCCCAACGCGACCCCCGCCCTCGCGGCCTCGCCGCTCGACGCCGCGCTGGCGGCCGGCGTCATCGCGCTCACCGAGCCGATCGGGCTCGCCGAGCTGGCCAGCCGGCTTGGCGTCGACCTGGACCGGCTGCAGATGGAGCTGGCGATCACGACCTGGCTCGGGTTGACCACGCTCAAGGAGGCCCACACGCTGCTCGAACGACGCCAGCGGCCAGCGCCGCCCCCGCCCACGATCACCGTGCGAAAGTCCTCGTTCGCTGCGGCGACGCTCCCGCCCAAACCGGCGGTTCGCCCTGCGCCAACCCCCACCGTCCCCGATGTCTGGACGGACCCTCGCGCCACGGCGTCACCACCACGCGCCGAGCCCATCCCGATCAGTCGTCTGCGTCGGGAGGCCGAGCTGTTGCGGCACGCGGACGGCTGGACGGCGCTCGGGATTCCGCGCGGGGCGGCCCGCGAGATGGTGGTCGCCGCCGCCGCCCGGATGCGGGAGCGCTACAACGTGCTGCAGCGCGACCCGAACCCGGACGCCCGTGGCTATGCGTTGGAGATCCTCCGGAAGGTCGCCGAGGCCGAACGTGCGCTGCTCTCCGGGGAGGGCGAGGAGGAGACGGATCCCGAGGTGGCCGAGCACGTCTCCGCGGGCGGTGTCGCGTTGGAGCGCAACGACTTTCCCAAGGCAGACAAACACTACTCGGCGGCACGCCGGCTCGCGCCCAACGACGCCAACGTGCTGGCCGGGCTGGCGTGGGCGCGGTTTCGCAACCCCGAGCACAAGCGCCCGGCGCGGGAGGAGGAGGCGGTCGAATTCATCGCCCTCGCCCTCCAGTTCGACGCTGAGTGCGCCGCCGCCTGGCGCTACAAGGGCGAGATCGCGCGCGCCCGTGGCGACCAGGACGGCGCCCGTGCGGCCCTGCAGACCGCTGCCCGCCTCGCCCGTCGCTAGTCAGGCCCTGCGGCGACGGCCGATGAGCATCCCGGCCGCTCCGAAGAGCAGCGCCGCGCTCGCATCCGCGGGCACTGTCGAACAGCCGCTCTTCGAGGCGTAGTTCTCACCGACCTCGTTCGGCCGGGCGGGGTTGCTGTCCAGGTTCGGGGGGCCGGAGCCGCTGTCGGTGTCGGTGTCCGAGTCGGTGTCGGTGTCCGTGTCGGTGTCGGTGTCCGAGTCGGTGTCACTGTCCGTGTCAGTGTCCGCGTCGCCCATCTCCGCGTTGGTGTAGACGGGCGTGAAGCCCTCCAACCACGCGATCTGCTTGTCCACCCGCGTGCCGCCGGTCGCGCCGCCTTCGCAGGGCGTACTGTCCCCGTTCGGCGAGTAGACGAAGCTGTTCACGAGGAGGAGCTCATACTGGTCGCTCCCCATGATGTGCAGCCCCGCGCCGCCCGAGTCGCCCGAGCAGATGTTCTGGTCGTCCGCCGCGTCATAACCATAGATCAGGTAGTTGTCGTAGCTGTCCATCGGGATGTCGGCCGTGCGCTTCTTGGTGGAGTCCGTGCCGTTGTCCGTCGTGATCCCCCAGCCGATGTAGCGGATGTCGTTGCCAACGTCCGAGTTCTTGATGGCCGTCTTGTTCACGCCCATGAACGGGATGTCCGTGATCGGCGACTCAAGCTCCAGGATGCCGATGTCGTCGGTGAGCTTGACGTCGTCGTACAGCGGGTTCGCGGTCCAACTGGTGACGTTCACGTACTCCTGGATGCCGGCGCGGGTGTTCAGATCCGATCCGACGACAACCACGAAATCGGTGAGCCCGTAGGTCGGCAGCTCGTCGTCCATCGCAACAACGCAGTGCGCGGCGGTGACCACCCAGCTCGGCGCGATCAGGGTTCCCGAGCAGAAGTTGTACCCGGAGCCCGACGAGTCCATCGCGTAGATCGTGATGACCTGCGGGTAGAGTGTGGTGGTGCTGCCGTTGACGATCGGCGGCGGGGGCGGATCTGCGTGCGCCGGAGCGGCCAGGAGCAGGAGCGCGAAGGGGGTCAGCGGGAGGAGGGACAGCCGGATGCCGCGCATGAGAGCCTCACATTGGCGCGCATATAGCCGACTCCCGAAGCGCCCCGCGCGAGCGCCGAGCGACTTTTGGGGACAGGCGGGGTCAGGCCGCCTCTTCCTTGACCGGCGCAGGTCGGGAGAGGAGGTCGTTGACGACGGCGGCGGTCGCGACGCTGGCGAGCTCCTCATCGCCGTACTGGGCGAGGAACTGGGCGTAGAGGGTGCTGACGAGGTCGCCGAGGGTCGTGGTCATGGGAGTCTCCGGGGAGGGCGATGGGGACCATGCAAGAACGAGGCCAGTGGGAAGATTCGCGGACACACTCAACATTCGCACGGTCTGCCCGCTCGGATGTCGGACGATGTCAAGAACATCGGACGCGCTTGGTCACAGCGCTGCAGCGGCAACCACGAGCAGCGACACCGACCGGGCGCCCGCCTCGCGCAACGCCAGCGCGCAGGCGGAGGCCGTCGCGCCGGTGGTCATCACGTCGTCGATCAGCAGCCAGTCACCGCGGGTCCGCGCGCGCGCCCGGTACACGCCGCGCACGTTCGCGGCCCGCGCCGCGTGAGACTGTCCAGCTTGCGGTGCCCCTTCCCGGCGTACAAGCACCCGCTCCACCCGGCCCGTCACGCGGTCGGCGACCGGCCCAGCGAGCACCTCCACGGCCTCAAAGCCGCGCCCGAGGCGGTGCCGCAGGCTCCCCGGCACGGGCGCGACCCCATCGAACGCGTCCGCCAGCCCCGCCACGACGGCGCCCTCAGCCATGAAATCCCCGAGCGAGGCCAGCAAGCCCAGACGCGCTCCGTACTTCGCCTGCCGGACCAGGCCGCCGAGCAGGCCGGTGTACGGCCCGAGACACCAGCCCGCCGTGACGAACTCCGGCAGCGCCGAGAGCCGGGTGAGCGCCGTGGGCAGCTCCTGGCGACATCGCAGGCAGAGCCGCCCTTCCAGGCCGGGTCGCGTGGCTTCGATCGGCGCAGTGCACGCCGCACACCCCTGGCCAAATGCTGCATACACCTCGAACATCGTCGCTCCGGCGGCCGTCATCCGGCGCGCGCAGCGACCTATGCCACGGCCGGTCATCCACCACCCGATTCGTAACTTTCAGACGCGCGGCGACATCCCCAGACACGCGTCCACCAGCACGAGCGCCATCATCGCCTCCACGATGGGCACCGCGCGTGGCACAACGCAGGGGTCATGCCGGCCCCTCGGCGCGATGACGGCGGCCTCTCCCGCGCGTGTGACGGTCTCCTGCGGCTGGAACAGGGTGGCGACCGGCTTGAATGCCACAGCGATCTCGACCGGCATGCCGTTGGAGATCCCACCCTGAACGCCGCCGGAGTGGTTCGTGCGCGTCCGGATCCGTCGCCCCGCCGTCGCATCCTCCGCCGGGTCCTCGGCGTAGAACGCGTCGTTGTTCTCCGAACCGCGGCGTCGGGCCCCGTCAAAGCCGCTCCCCGACTCAAAGCCCTTCGCGGCCGGTATGCTGAGCATCGCTGCGGCGAGCCGAGCCTCCAGCTTGTCGAACACCGGCTCGCCCCAGCCGGCCGGCACGCCCGTCGCCCGCGCCCGCACGACCCCGCCGACCGTGTCGCCGTCTCGCCGAACCGCCTGGATCAACGCCACCATCTCCGCCGCGCGGACGGGGTCCGGACAGCGCACGGGGCTCGCGTCCACCAGCTCCCGGGTCACCGCACCCTCAAAACCCGCCGCGATCCCGCCGACTGCGTCCACCCAGGCCACGACCTCCACGCCGCGCATTGCCAGGATCTGCCGTGCCACCGCCCCCGCTGCGACCCGCGCGACCGTCTCCCGTGCGCTCGCCCGGCCGCCCCCGCGCCAGTCCCGCTGCCCGTACCGCGCCTCCGTCGTGAAATCGGCGTGCGATGGGCGATACACGTCCTTCAGCGCCGCGTAGGGGCGGGCGTCGGCGTCGATGTTCCGGAACAGGAAGGTGAGCGGGCTGCCGAGCGTGGCTCCTTCAAAAAGACCGCTCAGCACCTCAAAAACGTCCGGCTCCTTGCGCGGGGAGACGATCGCGGACTGGCCCGGGCGGCGGCGCGCGAGATCCGCCGCGACACTGTCCAGGTCCAGCGCCAGGCCGGCAGGGCAGCCGTCGATCACCACGCCAAGCGCGGCGCCGTGCGATTCCCCGAATGTGGTGACGCGGAAGTTCCTACCGAAGCTGTTGCCGGGCATATGCTCCCCGCGGTAACCCAAAAGCATGGTCTCCCCCCTCGCGCCGTCCCGCGCCGCCCTTGTTGCCACGCTGGTTGCCCTGGTCGGGCTCGTCCGGGCTGCCGTCGCCGCGGAGCCGACGCCGGATCCCGGCGCCATCACGGCGTGGATCCGGCCTTTTCGCGTTGCCAACTACTCCCGCCGCACCCAGTTTGACGACCTCCCGGCGGACATCGGCCGCTACCGGCTGACCCACCTGCTGGACGCCACGGAGCCCCTCCGAACGCTCTACGTGGACTGCGAGCGGCGCCTCGACCGGCACCAGAAGCCGGATTGTGTCCTCACGTTTTTGGGGCGGGAGGGCTACGGCAACGCGGCCAGCCTGATCAAAGGGGCGTGGGACTGGTGGAGCCCGCCCGAGGTGGTGCTGCCGGCGACCGTCGCCGTTGGGGCCGAGTGGCGGGTGGACCACCAGAAGTCGACCGGGGCGAGCGAGCGGGCCTGCCGCATCGTGCCGGACACCGCGTACTGCGACGACGGGATTGCGTCGGAGTGCCGGACGTATTTTGGCAGTGCCGGCAAGACCGGGGTGCAGGGCACGGTGCTCCTGCGCGAGCACTTCTGCCGCGACCTCGGATGGGTTGGCGAGGACGCCACCGCCCAGCCCGACGGCCAGCACCGTTTTGCCACGCTCACCTACGATCTCGTCGTGGACGGGGTCGCCATGCCCACGCGGCGAGACGTGAAGTACAACGACCCGCTCGTGGTCCCCGGCAGCGGGTCGGGCACATGACCGTCGACGAGGCGGTCGCCGCGCACCCGATCCGCGGTGGGGTCTCCCTCCGCGGCCTGCGCGTCGCCATCGCCATCCCCGACGGCACCCGGCCTGTCGACGTCGCTGCCGCCCTCGCCGCCCTCGCCGGCCCTCTCCAGGGGGCCCAGGTCACCGCCGTCGTCGGCCTCGGCCTCCATCGCCCGATGCGCGCAGACGAGCTTCCCGCCTCGCCCTTCCCTGTCGTCCAGCACGACCCCGACGACACCGTCCCGACCGCTATCGTCGACGGAATTCCCGGTGGCGTTTGCCGCGCGATCGCGGATGCCGACGTCGTCCTTGGCGTCGGCATCGTCGAGCCCCACCAGTACGCGGGATTTTCCGGCGGTCACAAGGCCGTGGCCGTTGGCTGCGGCGCGCGCGCAACGCTGGACGCACTGCATCACCGCGACCGAGTGACCGCGCCCGGCGTCCTCATCGGCCAGCTCGCAGGCAACCCCTTTCGCGCCGCTGTGGACGCGCTCGGGCAGGCGGCCCGCTGCGAATGGACGCTGCTGTACGCGGGCGGGCGCTGGTTTGCTGGCGAGCCCGTCGACGCGCTCGCGCGAGCCGCCGCAAGCCTCGATTGCTGGCAGGACGTCCCCGCGCGTCACCCCGCCGCCATCCTCCTCGTGCCCCCGTCCAAGGCCGTCAATTTCTACCAGGCCAGTCGCGCGGCCACCTACATCGGCCTCTCCCCGAACCCGCCGCTGGCGCCCGGCGCGACGCTTTATTTGGATGCTCAGTGCCCCGAGGGCCTCGGTGTAGGCAGCGGCGAGCGGGCCTTTGCCGCGGTGCTCGCTACAGGCCCGGCTCCCTGGTCCCACCTGCTCGACGGTCCGGCGCCGGTGGGCGCAGGCACACAGCGGGCGGTGGTTCTCGCCCTCCTGCTGCGCCGGTACCGCCTGGTGATCTGCGGCCTCGTCGACCCGTCGCCCCTGCAAAAGCTTGGGTTTGAGGCGACGTCGCTGCCGGCATCGGCGGTCGCGCCGACTGCCTCGCTCGTCGTCCGCGATCCGTTCGGTCGGATCCCGAGGTTGGCGCACGGCAATCGGGGCGCATGAATCGCACCCCTGCGGGTGTTGCCTAGGACTGTTCCTGCGTCATCATCGTGAAGTCGGCGCGGATCTGGTTCGGAAGCGCCGGGATGATGCCCATGATCGCCGTGAACGGGTACTTCACGCTCACGAAGATCACCTTCGTGCCCGAGATCGTGCGCCACTCGGCGGTCACGGTGCAGCCGGCGCCGCAGGCGATGCCCGCGGTGCTGAGCGAGGTGGTAGCTTCGGCGATCGCCGCGGCTTTTATGCCGGCGCCGGTGTGGACGGTCGTGGACTCCAGCGTTGCCGAGCCCACGCGCGCTGCGTCGCGGGCGACCCGCTGGATCACGTGCGCACGGGTGACGTAGAGCGAGAGATCGATGATCGAGCCGAAGAGCGTGATCACGACCGGGAGCAGCAAGGCGAACTCGATCGCCGCATTTCCCCTTCGTGTCTTCCGGACGGTCGGGCTCATCGCTGCCACTCCAGCCGCATGACCGTCGTCGACTGCAGCGTGATCCCGTGCGTCCAGAAGCCAAAGAGGGGGTTCCACTTGCGCGAGAGCGAGCATTTGATGCTCCGCGTCGGATTCGTCCCGTAGACCGTGGCGACCGAGGCGCACGAGGCATCGCAGGTCGCGCCGTACTGCGCGATGCCCGTCTTCATCGAGGTCTTGGCGGTGGACAGCACGGTCGGCATGTTCACCTCGGCGAGACCCGGGTCGACGACGGAGCCCTGTCGACAGCCGTAGGCGACCGCGGAGTCCATCGCGCTCTTGTAGTAGAACATCCAGCCGTAATCGAAGATCCCGCTCATCAGCCCGCAGTAGATCGGCAGGATGAGCGCGAACTCGATCGCGTTCGCGCCCCGTCGCCGCAGGCCGTCCGTTCGCCGGAGGAGGCGCATCAGTACACGATCACGAGCGGCAGCGACCGCGCGATGGACTGGAAGAGCGGCGGCAGGGTCGCGGAATTCGTCGTGTAGGTAAACGTGCCGTTGCCCTTGGGGATCGTGTGCATGAACGCGCCATCCTGCACGAACGAGATGACCCACTGGTTGACCCGGGACTCGTTCCACATCGCGGTCGCCAGCGTGTTCGAGTCGGTCTGGATCTGCAGCGTGGTGTGCGGGCGCGGGCCCTCGTACTGCCGCCAGCGCGTCTCCGTGTACTTCGTCGCCACCTGCGTCCGGATCACCGCCTCCGTCGCCGGGAAGCCGTTCGGGATGCCGTCCGTGAGCATCACCATCGCGTTGTAGACCGTCGAACCCGCGTTCTCGTTGAACATCGTGCGCGCGAGCGTCATGCCGGTGGTGTGGTCGGTCCCCGGCTCGTCGGTGTACTCGCGCGGCATCTTCGGGTAGCAACCGCCCTTGTCCGTCGCGGTGTTGGTCGGGTAGGTGAAGATGTTGAGGTTCGGGCTCTCCACCCAACATTCCACCGGGTAGCTGTGGGCGTGCGTCGTGGACTTGCTCGCCACGTTCAGGTTGCCCCACGACGTGCGGTACTTGTGATCCGCGGCCTCGTCCTTCACGAGGCGGAACGGCGAGTATTCCCAGGCGAAAGGCCCGGTGAAGATCACCATGCCGATCGTGTCCTCATCGCCGTACGACGACGTCAGCACGTCAAGAAACGCGATGGACGCCGCCCGCGCGTTCGCAAAGTTGACCTGGCTCCACGACCCAGTGATGTCCATCACCAGCAGCGTGTGGAGCTTCCGGGCCGCCGACGTCGAATTCCCCGTCACCGCCATCGCGTCCCGGCCCCACATCTTCGACAGGAACATCGGCACGGAATTCGTCCCGTCCCGCGTCACTTTCACGCGCACCGCGTTGGGCGAGATGTTCGTCTGCGTGAAGCTGGCGCGCGTCTCGCCCCAGATGCCAAAGGTGATGGTCTGCAAGCGCGGGTGCACCCCGCCAACCACGTTCTGGTTGAGCATGAGTGACGCCGCCGTGGTCGCCGCCGCCGTGCTGCCCCCGCGCTTGAGCGTGATCATCGCCGCCTGCGAGGCCGCGTCCGCCACGTCCTGCACCTGGTCCTCCGTCAACCGCAGGTACGAGAGATCAATGGCGAACGCCCCGAAGCCGAGCATGACGGTCATCGCCAGACCGAACATCAGCGCGTAGTTGCCCTTGCGCGTGGGCTCGTTCCGCAGGCGGCGAGCGGGCGTTCGGGGCGGCAAAGCAAGCCAGGAGCGCATGTCGGACCTCTACCAGGAGACC
Organism: uncultured Pseudomonadota bacterium; assembly: GCA_903844155.1. Lineage (GTDB taxonomy): Bacteria > Myxococcota_A > UBA796 > UBA796 > SXON01 > CAIUMM01. Next base: position 37,959 of record CAIMSU010000341.1, read on the forward strand.
GTAGCACAGGCGCGCGTGGGCGTCAGCGGGCGGGCGGGCGGATGCGAGGCGGGTGCAAGGATCGGCGCGGGGGTTTTTCGCATCCTTTGGGCGGCTCGCTCGGCCCGGCGCCGATCCGGGATCCGCGCGGAACGCCGCTTTGCACCTGCGCCGTTCCGGGGCGCGGTCCTCAAGGCGCATTCGGGTTTTCTCCCCCTCATCCGCCGGCGACTACGCCGGCGCCTTCTCCCCGGAGGGGAGAAGGTGGAGCTGACAGGACCTCCGATGTGCCAGGGGACGCCGAATTACGCCCCCGCGATGCTCACCCTCCTCGCCCTCCTCGCCTGCGACGGCCCCCCGAAGACCGGCGACTCGAGCGCGGACTCGGGGTCGGGGCCCCCGCAGCTCTGCAGCCTGCCGACGACGATCGATTTTGGGACGGTGCCCGTCGGCACGGGGGCGACGTCGGCGCTCACGCTGGGCAACTGTGGAGGTGGAACCGTGACCATCTCGGACGCGCGCATCAGCGGGAGCACCCGGTTCAGCACGGACAGCACCGTCCTGACCAGCCTCGAAGCCGGGCACTCGATCGAGGCCCTGGTCACCTACTCCCCCGTCACCACCTACGGCGACAACGCCCGGCTCACCCTCACCACGAACGATCCCGCCGCCGCCCTCGTCACCATCGGCCTCGACGGCAACGGCGACTACACGTTCCCGACCGAGCAGCTCTGGAACGCGGGCACCGACGACTGGGAGCCCTTCGTGGCCGCCAAGCACGGGATCGTCGCCGAGGTGACGACGCGCATCTCCACCACCGACTCCTACATCGCCGTCCGCACGTCCACCGACGGCGGCGTGACATTCTCGCCCGATCAACGCCTCGAACCCGACGGCGTCATCGGCTACGACCCGCAGATCGCGATCGCGAAGGACACCGGATCCCTCTACGCGCTCTGGCTCGGCGACAATTGGGACACCCACTTCCTGCGCTCGGACGACGGCGGCGCGACGTGGACGGACCCGGTGAACATCGCGCCGAACTGGTCCACGGACCATGGTTTTCTCGCGGTCTCGGACGACGGGCAGGATGTCTACGTCGGGTGGAACGGGTCCACGTTGGACGACTACAACGCAGGCCTGACCGACTGGCGCGGCTACGTCTCTGCCTCGCACGACGGCGGCGTGACCTGGGGCGATCCGTGGGTCGTCGGCGATGGCGGCGATTATTACTGGTTCCAGACCGCCGCGACCATCGCCCCGAGCGGGGACGTCTACTTTGCCGCGTCCGAGTACACGCACGACTACAGCGGCCCCACGCACCTCGGCGTGTGGCGCTCGACGGACAAGGGCGCGACCTTCACGGTCGACACCTTTGATTCCGCCGGTTCACCGCCCACTTGCGAGTGGGCCGAGGGCTGCGCGACGGGCTTCTTCGCCTCGCAAGTCGGCATGACGGCCGACGCTGCCGGCGCCCTGACGGTCCTCTACCAGTACAGCGCGAACGACGGCGATCCGCAGGCCATGCTGGTCCGCACCTCCCCCGGCGGCGACGCATGGCAGGACTGGTCCGACCCCGTCACCGTCTCGACGACGACGGAGCACAACGGGTTCCCGTCCGTCGCCGCCGGCCCAACTGCTGGCGATGTCCGCCTGCTCTGGCAGGGCAGCGTCCCCGGCGACCCCACGCACTTCAACACGTGGACCGACCACACCACGGACGGCGGCCTGACCTGGGACGCCTCGCCCACGCGCCTCTCAGACGATCCCGGCAGCGCCGTCTACAAGTCCCCCGACGGCTACCCCTTCCCCTACGGCGACTACGTCAGCGTCGCGATCGACGACGACGGCGTCGCGCACACGATCTGGGGCGAGTCGCCCGGGTACGACGGGCCGGGCGGGACGTGGGATGCCGTCATCGCGCCGTGACCGCCCGCCCTACCTGACCGTCGCAAAAAACCCCGACCGCACCCAGGCCATGAACCACGCCATCACGTGGCTCGCGTCGAGCCTGTCCTCCAACGGCGCGAGGGCGGCCCCGAGCGTCTCGCCACGCAGGAGGGCGTCGAGCAGGTCGACCATGTTCAGATCGAGGTCCATGCGCCAGACCGCGAAGCCCTGGCGGTAGACGGCCGTCGCCGTCGTCTTCGCGCGCGGGATGGACGGGACCTTGTCCTCGCGAAAATGCTGGAGGAAGCGGTTCACCGGGTAGTCGAAGCGCAGGATGCGGAGCGAGGCTGAGGGGGTGAAGCGGACGTCGCCCCACTGCTCGATCGGGATCGCCTGGAGCGCCGGGAGGTCGAGCGCGGGTACGGGTGCGGCGTGGACGGCCTCGACGAGCGCCCACTCCAGCCGCGCGAGATCCGCGTAGAACCGGCGGTTCGGGACGCGTCCGCCGTCCTCGCCCGGGCCGCGCTGCAGGTAGTCGATGACGACCCTGCCGTAGCCGTTCAGGTTGGCCTTGCGAGAGGGCAGCGCGTCGATGACGTCGCTGGCGAGCCGCTCGAAGCGGTCGGCGCCCATGGCGTACTGGATGGTCGGGTAGTCGTCGGCGAGGCACTCCACGAGCCGTGCGCGGTACGCGTAGTGGTAGATGCGCATGCGGTCGACGGCGTCGAGGATCGGGCCGTCCGTCACAACCCGGCCTCGTCCCACGATCTTCTGCGCCTTCCGCATCCCGGACTCGATCGTTCCGGGGTGGGTGATCGCTTCGATGAACCAGTGCTGCGTCGTCTCCAGCGGCGGGTTCAGCGCGGGCAACCGGCTCTTGCGCCGCGGCTTCGTCGCACGGTGGTCGCACCCGTCGCACCCCTCGCCCCCCTTTGGTGTCGCGCTCGCCCGCTCGGTCTCGAATTCCTCGCTGGATCCGCCTTCCACCGGCGCCGGCTGGCTCTGCTCCTCACGCACGCTCATGACAGGTACCTCCGGGCGCGCAGGGCGTCCGCGCGGACCTCGTCAAAGCTGGGGATCTCGGCGTCCCATTCGAGCAGGATGCTGGCGTTCGCCCCCTTCTTCCAGGCGTAGCGCAGCAGTTGCCACACCGGCTTGATCACCGGCCCGATGTGCGTGTCCACGCAGTGGTCGCCGTTGTCGGTGTGCCCGGCGACGTGGAACTGCACCACGCGATCCATCGGCAGCGCGTCGAGGTAGACGTGCGGATGAAAGCCGTGATTTCGCGAGCTGACGTAGACGTTGTTGACGTCCAACAGGAGCCCGCAGCCCGTGTTCTCGCAGAGGCGCGAGAGGAACTCCCACTCCGGCATCGTCGACCCGGCGAATTCCACGTACGTAGACGGGTTTTCGAGGATGAACGGCGCGCCGAGCAGGTCCTGGACCGCGCGGACCCGGTCGGCGACATGCGCGAGCGCCTCCTCGGTGAGCGGCATTGGCAGCAGATCGTGGCTGTTGTGGGTGTGGACGCCCGTCCAGCACAGGTGGTCCGAGACCCAGCGCGCGCCCACGCGATCGCGGAGCCGCACCAGCTCGCGCAGGTACTCGGTGTCGAGCGGATCGGTCGAGCCGATGGACATCGACACGCCGTGCATCACGATCGGGTAGCGCTCGGCGATCTGGTCGAGGATCATCATCGGACGACCCTCCGTCTGCATGTAGTTCTCGGACAGGATCTCGAACCAGCCGATCTTCGGCCGCTCATCGAGGATGTGGCGGTAATGCGGCGTTCGCAGGCCGATGCCGATGCCGAGATCGGGGAAGCCGAGGCGGGCGGACAAGGGGACTCCGTGACGTGGGGCGCGTATCGCGGCGCCGGACCGCACCGGCGGTCACAAACGGCAACGCAAAAACAGGCGGGGCCCGCCACGATGGACGAGCCCCGCGAGGATCGAGCCCGGACTAGTGGGCTGCGACGGGGGTCTTGCAGCCGCCCTGGCCCTTGCAGGCGTTCTTGCCGGCGCAGCCAGCGGCGTCGGACTTGCAGCCGCCCTGGCTCTTGCAGGCGTTCTTGCCCTTGCAGTCGTGCTTCGCGGTGGCGCAGCCGCCCTGGCCCTTGCAGGCGTTCTTGCCGGCGCAGCCAGCGGTGTCGGACTTGCAGCCGCCCTGGCTCTTGCAGGCGTTCAGGCCCTTGCAAGCGTGGGGCGCAGCCGCGGGGGCCGGCGTGGTGGTGGCGGCGGGGGCGGTCGTCGTCGTCGTGGTGGTCGTCGGGGCGGCGGCGGGCGTCGCTGCGGGGGCGGCGGCGGGGGTGGTGCCCGCGTACGCGGCGCCGGAGAGGATGCCCGAGACGGCGGCGGCGATGAGAAGGTTGGTCTTCATGAAGATCTCCAAAAGTCAAGCGTGATTCGAACGCCCCAAAATGGGACGCTCGACACTATACGCCCTTTGACGGACCCCGGATCGGTCGTGACGGAAAATGACGGTTGGCGGGAGCGTCGGCTTTACATGCAAGTGACCTTCAGATAGGGCGCCGCCATGGCCGCCGCAGCATGACCCCCTCGGACGCGATCCGCGCCGCTGGACTGCGCCGCACCCCTGCGCGCCTCACCGTCTACACGCACATCCAGGCCCTCGCCCGGCCCGTCTCGCACGCCGAGCTGCAAGAGCACCCGGCGATCGCCGCGATCGACGCCATCACGCTGTACCGGACGCTCGCAGCGCTCCTCCACGGCAGCCTTCTCCACCGCGTTCACGGCATCGACGGCACCTGGCGCTACTGCGTGCAGCCGCGCGGCGCTGAGGGATGCCCGGGGAACCACGCCCACTTTCTCTGCACCACCTGCGGCGCCATGGCCTGCCTCGTCGCCCAGCCGATGCCGCGGGTGGATGTGCCCACCGGGGCGGTCGTCCACGGTCGCCACTTTCTCGTCCACGGCCAGTGTGGCACCTGCAACGCCAATCCTTCTCAGCCGGCTCGCCATGGAGACACCGCATGATCCGTCGCCCCTTCCGTGTGTCGGCGCTCGCCTCGGCCGCCACCATGGTCCTCATCACCCTCGCGGGGACCATCCCCGCGCGCGCCGACGATCCCGGCTTGACCGTGCTCGCCGCCTCCAGCCTCACCGAGGCGCTCCAGAAGGTCGCGACCGGCTGGACCGCAAAGGGGCACCCGAAGGTCACGTTCAGCTTCGACGGCTCCTCCAGGCTCGCGAGGCAGATCGAGGCCGGCGCGCCCGCCGACGCCTATTTCTCCGCCGATAGTGACTGGATGGACGATGTCGCCCAGAGGGGGCTGATCGACCCGGGCACGCGCGTGAATCTCGTCGGAAACACGCTCGTCGCGGTCGTCCCCGCTGCCTCCACGCTCATCGTCGCGGCGGCCTCGGACCTCGACAGGCCGGAGGTCAAGCACCTTGCCCTCGCGGGCGAAGCGGTCCCGGCGGGCAAGTACGGGCGCGCGGCGCTCACGAGCCTCGGGGCGTTGGACGCCGTGAACGGCCGCATCGTCAACGGCGACAACGTGCGCACCGTGCTCGGGTGGGTCGCGTCGGGCGAGGCGGACGCCGGGATCGTCTACCTGACGGACGCGACGATCGAGCCGAAGGTCAGGGTGGCGTTCACTTTTCCGGCGTCGAGCTACCCGACCATCGTCTACCCGGCGGCGGTGCTGAAGACCTCGACGCACGCGAAGGACGCCGCGGACTTCCTCACCTATTGCAAGAGCGCGGACGGCATGGCCGTGTTTGCCGCGGCGGGGTTCACGGTGGCCCCGGTTACGACGACGAGGTGAAACGGGGCGTTGATCGGGGGGCTCGCGCCCCGCTGGTCAGGGGACCCACCCGCCCGACGTGCCTCCATACGCCCCAATATCGCTCCGCGTCCCATCCGTGTTCAGGATGCTCGGATCCCCCGTGTTCTTCGCCGCGGAGCCCGACCCGAGCGTGAAGTCGTCGTTCGTCCAGTCGCCGTCGTCGGACGCGCCGACGAACCTGGGACTCCCGGTGACGTTGCTCGCGCCCGTCAGGCCGCTGTAGTTCGTGTCGTTGCCGTACACGTCGTTGTAGGTGAACGTGCTGTCGATGCCATCTGCCGAGTAGGCGCCGACGCCATGGTTGCCGGCGATGATGTTGTTCACGAACGTTGGCTTGGTCCGCCCCCACTGGCAGATGCCGGCGCCGTAGCTGTCGAGCGTCACGTCGTTGTACACGATCGTGTTGTTCTCGATCCGCGCCTCGCCCGAGGACGAGCTCTCCTCGTAGGTGACCAGACCGCCGCCGAACATCCCTGCGACGTTGTCCGAGATCACGTTGGCGATGACCAGCGTCTCCACGCTCCCGCCGATCTGGATGTCCAGGCCGCCGCCCTGCCCACCTTGCGTGGCGTCGCTGTCGCTGGCCTCGTTCCCCGAGATCCAGTTGTTGGTGATGATGGCGTCCGAGTAGGCCAGCCACAGGCCGCCGCCGTCCCCGGCCGTATTGTCGACGATGTAGTTGCCGTCGATGCTGGGTGAGCCGCCGCGGATGTCGAGCCCGCCGCCGTCGCAGCCGTCCTCGGGGCCGCCGTAGCCGGCGTCGTTGTCCGAGATCGTGTTGTCGAGGATGGTCGGCGAGCCGTTGTAGATGCGGATGCCGCCGCCGAGCCATGTGGAGGCGCTGGCGACGTTGGCGGTGATGAGGTTGCCCTCGATCGTCGGGTCGCTGTCGTGGATGGAGAGGCCGGCCCCGTCGGCCCCGCCGCCGTCCGTGATGGTGAACCCGTAGATCCGCGCGTCCGCCGTCTCGCCCGACGAGAACGTGAAGACGCTGGCAGCGCCGCCGCCGTCGACGGTCGTGACGCCCACACCGGAGACGCTCTCCAGGTTCACCGGCCAGCCGTCAAAGTTCACGTTCTCCAGGTACGTCCCGTAGTACGCCCGCGCCTCGTCGCAGCCGGACGCGCCAGCCAGATCGATGGCGTCCTGCAGGCTGCCGACGGGGTCGGCGTAGCGACCGTCCCCGGTCCCGGCGGGCGAGGCGTAGATCGGGCAGTAGTCGGAGCAGTCGGGGATGCCGTCGCCGTCCTGGTCGCCGTCGCCGACGCCGTCGCAGTTGGTGTCCTTGCCGTCGCAGAGCTCGGGGGCGCCGGTGTACACGGTGGGATCGGTGTCGTCGCAGTCGTCGCCGCCATCTGCGGTGGGGGAGTGGCCATCGCCGTCCGCGTCGGTGGGTGGGACGGTCGAGTCGCCGGTGTCGCCGGTGGTCGCGCTGTCGCCCGTCGCGCTGTCGCCGCCGGAGTCCGTGGTTGTGTCCGTGTCCGTGGCGCCGCTGTCCGTGCCGGCGGTGACCGGATCGCCGCCCTTGTCCTTCCAGTTCTTCGAGCAGCCCACACCGCCGAAAATGGGGATGAAAGCGGCACTGCAGACGATGATGCGCGATGCTGGGGACATGGTGGCTCCGGGAGCCGCGCACCTTACGGCTTCCGCCCCGTGTGTCAAGCGTCCCGCGCCGTCAAACCCGAAAACCCGTGCTCCGCCGCCTCGCCCAGCGCCGCCCGCAGCCGGCGCTCCCCGGCGTCCCGGCAGGCGTCCGGACCCTCGGACCAGGCATGCCCCAGCGCCAGCTGCACCCGCACCCGGCCCGGCACCCCCACGCCCTGGCAGAGCCGCTCGGCCTCGGCCGACCACTTCGTGAGCCCACCGGCGTCGCCGAGCCGCGCGACCGCCCGCGCGTGGACGGCGCGAACCAGCGCCCGCCAGCCTTCCGGATCGGGTCCGCGCCCGGCGCTCGTGAGCAGCGGCAGGAGCCGATCCTGCGCCGCCGTCGCCGCGGTCTTGAGCACGGAAGCACGCGCTGCCCGATCCGGGATGCCGCGCGCCTCTGCCGCCGAGGCTCGCAGGCCCAGGTCCGCCCGCAGGACGTGGGCGATCAGCCGCTCCTCACCAAGATCCGCGGCCCGCGCGAGGGCGGACGCGTCCGCGAGCGTGGCAGCAGCGTCGATGTAGCGCCCCGCGTCCATCTCGACCCGCCCGAGCGTGCGCTTTGCGAGGCATTCGAGGCCGCGATCCCGCTCGGCCGTCGCGATGTCCAGCGCCCGCCGCGCCGCCCGCAGCGCATGGGGCATGTCGCCCGCGAGGCTGCGCGCCTCCGCGAGGTTCACGCACGCCAGCACCACGTGGCCGCGCGCGTTCCCGGCGCTCCCCGGGATCGCCGCCTCGGTGACCGCCTGCGTGAACCGGTCCAGGGCCACCGCGAGGTTCCCGGCGTGCAACGCCGTCGCCCCGGCACCGATGGCCGCCCGCGCCCGCAGCACCCCGCCCGGTGCGCCCTCCAGCACGGCTTCAAATGCCGCCTGGGCCGGCCCCAGCGCCCCGGCGCGCCATTGCAGGCGTCCGATCAGCAATTGCCGCGGGAGGGTGTCCGGCTGCGCGGTCAGGAGCGCGAGGGCCTCCGGTCCGCGTCCCGCATCGTCCAGCCGGTGGGCCTCAGCGAGCAGCGGGTCGGCGTCGTCGGTGTCCTCCGGCGGTACGCAGGCGGCGGCGCGGTCGAGGAGCGCGTCGGCGTCGGGCAGCCCGGCGAGGATGGGGCCGCGGAGGGCTTCGGGGAGCAGGCGCCAGTGGTCCCCCTCCGAGCGCACGGCCATGCCGCGGCGGGCCAGCTCGGCGAGCGCGACGGCAGCTGGAACCTGGGCGATCCGCGCGATCGTGTCGAGGTCGACGGCGCCGGGGACGGCGGCCAGGGCGCCGGCGACGGTGAGGGCGTCGAGGTCGAGGCCGGCGAGGAAGGGGGCTGCGGGGACGTCCGGGGGCGCAGCGCCGAGGACGACGGCGTCGCCCACGCGAGTTGCCTCAACGAGTACGAGGTACAACCCCGCGTTTCCACCGCTCCATCGGTGCAGCAGGTCGGCCGCTACCGCGAGGTTTGGCGTGGCCGGCGCCAAGGCGTGCGTCGAACGCCGGATGTCGGCGAGCGAGAGGGGGTCGAGCGGGATGACGACGTCCGGCGTTCGACCCCGGGTGTCCGCGCTCAGCACCAGCACGGCCTCGCCCGCCGCGAGCCGCACGCACGCAGCGTCCAGCGTCAGCGGATCGTCGGCGATCAGGACGCTGATGTCGCGGCGCTCGCCCGACTCCCGCGCCACCCCGGCCAGCCAACCGCGCCCGGAGAGCGGGCCGCCTCGCACCGCCACAAGCAGCCCCTTCCCGCCCGCGACCACGTCCAGCGCCCGCGCCAGCGCGTCGATCGCGGGTTGTCGCCCCGCCAGCGCCTGCCCCGCCACTTCGGTCGGGCCGAGCGCCGCCAACGCGTGGCGCATGTCGGGGTAGCGATCGGCCGGGTCGCGGTTCAGGAGGCGAAGGACGAAGGCGTCGAGCGCCGGGGGCACGGTGGGATCCAGCGCTGACGGCGCGCGAATTCGCCCGGCGATCACCTGGCGGAGGATCTCGCCCGCGTCGTTCGCCTCGATGGGGCGCTGCCCGGTCAGCAGCAGGTAGAGCGTGGCGCCGAGACCATACTGGTCCGCGCGTGCGTCCACGTCCGCGCAGCCCAATTGCTCGGGCGCGGCCCAGGCCGCGGTGCCGACGAGCGTGCCCGACTGGGTGACGGGGTCCTCGCTCGCCAGCTCCGCGACCACGCCAAAATCGGTGAGGACGACGTGGCCATCCGGCGCGAGGAGCACGTTGGCGGGCTTGACGTCGCGGTGCACCAGGCCCGCCTCGTGGATCGCGGCGAGGGCCTCGCACAGGTCCTGCGCGTACGTTCGGCAGCGCGCGGCGCGCTCGGCGGGCGGGCGCTTCCGGAGCGTGACCGCGTGCTGGGCGAGATCGGGACCGTCGACGTACTGGAGCGCCACCCACGGCCGCCCGTCCTGCTCGCCTGCCTCGAGCACGCGGGCGATGCGCGGGTGATCGAGCCCCTGCAGCACCCGCACCTCACGCGCAAAACGGGCGCGGATCCGCGGGCTGATCGAGTGCAACCACTTGATCGCGGCTTCATGCCCGACATGCCCATCCGGCACAGAGTCGTCGATGCCGAGCAGCACGCTCGCCATGCCGCCCTGTCCCAGAAGGCGCTCGATGGTCCACCGACCGATCCGCGGGGGGAGGTCGAACATGGCGGGACGGGTAATTCGAAACCCCGAAGTGGAGTACCATGCACGGCCATGCCGGAGACCTTCGGACCCTACACTGTCGTCCACACCCTCGGGCAGGGCGGGATGGGGGTGGTGTACCGCGCGCGACCGGCGGACGGCGGGCCTGACGTGGCGCTGAAGACGACGCGCAACGCCTCGCCCGAGGAGGCGGCCCGGATTCGCTCGGAGATCCACGCGCTGGCGTCGATCCGGCACCCGGGGGTGGTCAATTTCCTCGTCGATGGGGTGCGCGACGGCGTGCCCTGGTACGCGATGGAGCTCCTGGACGGCGGCACCATGCGGTTGTGGGTCCGCGACCTGTGGGAGCCGCCCGAATTCCTGATGGATGGCGACATCTCCTCCCTCGGCCGCTCGACCGGTCGGCGGTCGGACACCTGGAACGGTGACGACGACCTGCCCCCCACGGAAGAGACGGCGCCAGCGCTCGAGCCTGGCCACCGCGCCGCGGCAAACGGGCGCCTGACCGAGATCCTGACGCTCTGCCTGCGCCTCTGCGCGCCGCTGTCCAGCCTCCACGCCCGCGGACTTGTGCACCGTGACCTCAAGCCCGAGAACGTCTTCATCTGCAAGGACGGCCGGCCGGTGCTGATGGACCTCGGCCTCGTCGCCCAGGCGGGCGGCAGCATCGGCCGCGAGAAGCTGGAGGAAGGCGGCCGGATCCTTGGGACGCTGGCGTACATGTCGCCGGAGCAGGCCGAAGGCGACCTTGTCGACGCGCGCGCGGACCTGTACGCGCTTGGCGTGATGCTGTACGAGCTGATCACCGGCGAGCCCCCGGTCCGCAAGGCCGCCGTCGCCCAGATGCTGGAGCAGATCCGCGGCGAAACGCCGCCGCTGCCCTCCCTGCTCGCCGCCGACGTCCCGCCCGAGCTGGATGAGCTCGTGATGCGGCTCCTGACCAAGTCGCCGCGCCAGCGCCTTGGGCACGCCGACGACGTCGCGGAGGCGCTCCTCGCCCTCGGCGCCACGCAGCCGGCCGACGGTCCCCCGCCGGCTACCTCCGCGTACCTCTACCGCCCGCTGCTGCGCGGACGATCGGAGCACCGCGGCGCGCTCCTCCGCCAGATCGACGCCCTCAAGGCGGGCGGCGGTGGGAGCGGCGGTGTGGTGGTGATCTCCGGCGAGTCGGGCGCCGGCAAGACCTTCCTGGCGCTGGAGGCCTCAGCGCTCGCCGGTCGACGGCGCATCGGCATCCTGACCGGCGAGTGCCTCTCCATCGCCGCGGGCGACGAGGCGCGTGGCGATGGCCGGGGCGCGCCGCTCCATCCCTTCCGTCGCTTCCTGCAGGCCTGCGCCGACCAGTGCCGGGACGGCGGCCCTGACTACGCCGAACGTCTGCTTGGGACGCGCGCCCGCATCCTCGCCCCCTACGAGCCGAGCCTCGTCGCCACCAGCCCCTACGCCCGCCACAAGGCGCCCGAGGCGCTGGAAGGCGAACTTTCACGCGATCGGGTGGTGGCCGCGCTCCGGGAGACGCTGGCGGCGTGGGTCGCCGCCGAGGGGCCGCTCGTGCTGCTCCTCGATGACCTGCAATGGACGGACGAGCTCTCTTTTGCCGTCGTCCGTAGCCTCGACCCCGATTTTCTCGCTGCGACCCCGTTGCTGCTGATCTGCACCTGGCGCTCGGATGAGATCGGCCCAGCGCATGAGCGGTTTGCCGCGTCGCCCCACGTCACCGTGCTGCGGCTCGCGCGCCTCGACAAGCAGGCCGTCGAGGAGATGGTCTGTGACATGCTGGCGATGACGAGCCCGCCGCAGGTCTTCGTCGACTTCCTCTCGCAGGAGACGGAGGGAAACCCCTTCTTCGTCGCCGAGTATCTCCGCATGGCGGCCAGCGAGCAGCTCCTGCGCCGGGAGCGCGGGCAGTGGGTGGCGAGCGTGGGGGCGGACGTCTCGAAGCTCCCGCAGCCGGGCTCGCTGCAAGGGCTCGTCACCCGGCGCATCGCGGGACTCTCGCCGTTCGCGATCGAGGTGCTGGAGCTGGCTGCGGTCCTCGGCCGGCACGTCGACAGCTCCACACTCCTTGGCGCGTTCTCCGGCGCTGCGATCCGGCCGGCGATCGAGGAGCTGGAGAGCCGGCAGATCCTCGAGGTCGAGGAGGGCGGTTGGAGGTTCGTCCATGATAAATTGCGGGAAGCGGCGTTCGCGCGCGTGCCCGCGGAGCGTCGTCCGGCGCTGCATCGTGCGGCGGCTGAGGCGCTCGTTGCTGGGCGGAATGCCGTTTCGGACGAGGCGTTTGGCTGGGCGGCGTTGGCGCGGCACTGGGAGGAGGCCGGGGAGGCGCGTCGCGCGGTCGAGGCGTGGTCGCGGGCGGGCGCGCAGGCGACACGGAACTTCAGCACGTCCGAGGCCAAGGATGCGTTCCAGTCGGCGCTGATCCTCGCCGACCGGGCAGGCGCATCGGCGCTGGACCGCGCGCGCTGGGAGTCGGGGTTCGCGGAGGCGTCCTTGCTGTCCGGGGAGACGAAGTCGGGGATGGAGCACGCTGGCCTCGCGCTCGCGCACGCCGGTTTCCCGCTCCCCCGCTCCGACGCCGGCTGGTTCTTCGGGTTCCTCGGCCAGTTCGGCCGGCGCGTGCTCCAGGCCTACCTGCCGGGCCCGCTCCTGGAGACCGATCCCGGGCGGCAGGAGCGGACAGCGCTCGCGGCCCACGCGAGCCAGCGCCTGCTCGAACCCTACTTCCTCTCGAACCTGCCGCTCCAGGGCGTCTACGTCGGATTGCGGTGCATCAACCTTGGGGAGCGCGTGCCCGACACGATCCCGCTCTCCCGCGGGCTCGGCTTCATGGCGATGCTGGTGGGGGCGACGCCGTTGCGCGGAGTGGCCGACCGGTGGACGGCGCGGGCCGCTGAGCTGGCCGAGGCGAGCGGGCGCCGCGAGGTGCTCGTGTACGCGCTCAATCGAGGCGGTTGCTACAACGTGGCGATGGCGCGGTGGGACACAGTCGTCCAGAACGCCCGACGAGCACGGGATCTCGCAGCGCAGATCGGCGACCGGCGCGGTTTTGAGGAGGCGCACACGGTTTGGGGGCAGGCGCTGAACGGGTCCGGCCGGCTCTCGGAAGCGCTGGACGTCATCCTCGCGATGCGCGCGGCGGCCAGCAAGCGCGGCGACCGCGAAACGCTGGCGATGGCGCTGGTGAAATTCACCGAGAACCGGGTGAAGGCCGGCAAGCCCGCCGACGCGCTGGAGGCCTACGCCACGGCGCTGCCCGACATGCCGCACCACGGCGAGGGCATCCAGGCCTACTTCCACGGCGTCGCCGCCGACGCCTGCCTGCAGTCGGGCGACCTCGCGCGGGCGCGGCTGCTCGCGGACGCGGCGCGGACCGTGTTGACAAAAACACCGCCCGCGGCCTATTTCTCCGTTCCTGGACTCGTCCACGGCGCGCAGGCCTACCTCGGGCTCTACGCCAGGCAGCGGGACCCGGACGCGCTCGCGGGGGCGCGCCAGATGACGAAGTGGCTGCTCGGCCAGGGCCGGCTCTACCCCTACGCGCAGCCCTCCGGCCTGCGGATCCAGGGCGAGCTGCTCGCCGCGCAGGGGCGGACGCTGCCGGCAAAGCGCGCGTTTGCCTGAGCGATCGCCGAGGCGGAACGGCTGGCGATGCCGGTTGACGCAGCGCTCGCGCACCTCGCGCTGGCGCGGCTGGGCGTCGATGCGGACACGCACAGGGCCGAGGGCCAGCGCCTGCTCGCGCAGACGGGCGCGTGTGACTGGTGGACGACGGTCGGATGACGGGCTGGGTCTGCCCGGCGTGCCATGGCGACCTGGGCGGCGACGTCGACGGGGCCGAGCGCTGCGCGGGCTGCGGGCGACGGTGGGGGAGGCGCGATGGCTTTTTAGACTACGTCGACGAGGCGCAGGTCCGGGGGACGGACCGGTGGATGCGCGTGGTCTACCACCACCTCGCACCGCTCCACGATCCGCTGTTGGCCGGCACTTTTCGCGTCGTCCTCGGTGAGCGGCTGTCGGACGCCCGGGCGACGATCCTGCAGCGGCTCGGCGCGCAGCCCGGGGAGCGGGTGCTGGAGGTCGGCACGGGGACCGGGCGAAACGCCCTCGGCCTCGCAAGCGCCGGCGTTGACTACGTCGGCGTGGACCTCGCCCCCGGCATGCTGCGCATCGCCCGTCGCCGACTCGCCCGCGCCGGCCGTTCGGATGTGCCCCTCGCCTTGGCGGACGCGCACGCCCTCCCCTTCCGCGACCAGTCGTTCGACCGCGTGCTCCACGTCGGCGCCGTCAACTCCTTCCGCGATCCCGAACGGGCGCTGGCGGAGCTCGCTCGCGTCGCCCGTCCCGGCGCCGCTCTCGTCCTCGTCGACGAACAGCTCGCGGACAACGCCGATCTTGTCACGCGCGTCGCGTTCCGGGCGTCGACGTTCTACGCAACGTCCCCCTGCGTCGCCCCCGGTCGCCTCCCCGGCGCCACCATCACGTCGGTCGAGCAACTGTCGGCGTTCTTCTACCTCTTGCGCGCGAGCACCCCCGACATGTGAAAACCGACGACGTCACTTTTCATACATATGAAAAGTGACGTCGTCGGTTTTCATACATTCGGGTGGGGGCGCGGCGGTCAGGGGTTCAGGCCAGCGAGCACCTGCGCGACGAACACCGACAGCGGGCCGACGACCTGCCCGACGCCGAGATGGGCGCGACAAGCGTCCGAATGGGCCTTTTTGCCCGCGACAGCATCCCCGGCCGGCGCTGCAGCGACCGCCGCGGTGATCACAGGACCCGCGACGGTCGCCGTCCGCTCCATGCTTCGGAGCGCCGCCGAGCAGCCCGCGAGCCCGCTGTGGTACGCCGCGACCCCGCCGTAGTCCCCTCCCAAAAAGATCGCGTTGGCGACGTCGTCGATGCCGAGGCCGACCATCAGCCCCCAGTAGACGTGGATGGCGAGCTGGTCGGGCGCGCGCAGCACGGTCAGCATCGAGAGCACGCAGAGCTCCCGTCGCTCGGCGCGCATGTGCTTCTGGTCGTGGAAGAAGTACGCGCCCGCGCCCATCACCCACGGCTCGGCGCCGGGCATCGGGGCGACGAGGCTGCCGAGCGCCGCAGCGTAGGCGACGGCCGGATCGTAGCCGGCGCGCAGGTTTTTCAGGTTGGCATCGGAGAGCAGGCTGGTCAGCGGGGCGCTCATTCGGTCGTTCCGGGTGGGTGGTGGACGATGTAATCCCAAAGCGATTGCGTCTCGCCGCCCGTGAAGTCGAGGGTCGCGCCGTTGAACCACGCCAGCTCCTCGCCGGCGAGCAGGGCGATCAGCTCACCGACCTCCTCGATCCGCAGGATGCGCCCGGCCGGGATCACGGCGCGCACCGCCTCCTCGATGCGATCGGCCCCGCCGTCGCCGACCGTCGCGCGCAGGGCGTTGGTGCGGACCGCGCCAAACTTCAGCAGGTTCACCCGGATCCCGCTGGGGCCGAGCTCGAGCGCGAGGTGGCGGACGCACACCTCCAACGCCGCCTTCGCCGCGGCCACGAGCGCCGTCCCGCGCAGGAGCTGGTCCGTCATCGGGTTGGACAGCGCCAGCAACCGGGCGCCGGGGGTCAGGAGATCGCGCTCCAGCAGCGCCTGCGTCCACCAGAGGAACGAGTGGGCCATCGCCTCAAACGTCTTCTCCACCTGCTTCGGGTGCGCCGGCATCGGCCCCGGGCCCGAGGCCAACCGCGCCACGCTCGCGTTCGCGATGGCGTGCACGAGGATCCGCACGCTTCGGGGACCGGCGACCCGCAGGATCTCCTCGGCACCTTCCCGGGCGCTCGCGTACGTGCCCGCCTCGCCGACGCGCAGATGGCACCCCGACCCGAGCGCCTCGACCTCCCCCTGCATCCGCGCCGCCGTGTCCGGGTGATTCCCCCGGTGGATCCCGAAGATCTGCAGGTGATGGCGACGCGCCAGCGCGACGGACGCGGCCGCCCCGGTCCCCGCAGACGCGCCGAGGATGACGGCCCACTCGCGCCCTTCGCTCATGCCGTCGCCCCGTCAAGCAACCCCTGGACCGCCGCTCGGACCCGCTGCCCGACGAGGTTCACGGCCGCTTTGTCCTTCGGATCGCGGGCGAGGTGTTCGGTGATGGGGGACCCCACGCGGCTGGTGATGCGTACCGGAAAAGGCAGGGAGAACGGCCAGAGCCCGAACGGGCCCACGCCAAGGTAGCTCGGGAGCGTGGGCGGCAGCTTCCAGCGCTTGGCGACGTCGTTCCCGTCGACCGGACTCCAGAACGTCCGGTCGACGCCGATGCCGGCGACCGGGATGATCGGCAGGCGATGCCGGATCGCCAGCTTCACAAAGCCGTTTCGCTCGCCCCAGTCGACCCGTCCCTGAACGGACGAGGGCCGGAAGCCGTCGCGCGTGCCGCCGGGGGTGACGATGATCTTGTGGCCGGCGCGGACCGCGGTCCCGAGCGCATCGTCGTCGCCCGTCAGAAAATCAAAGCCCTCGATCAGGTGGCGCAGGACCGGGACGTCGCGGACGCCTTCGTGCATGATCGCGTGCGTGACGAGGTCGTAGCGGTCGAGCAGCAGCAGTTGGAGCATGCAGAGGTCGTGCGCCGAGGGGCGCCCGTGGTAGCCGACGATCAGGGCGGCGCCCGGCGCGAGGATGTGCTCGATGCCGTCGACGTTGTAGCGGTGCCAGCGCTGCCGGAAGCGCCAGTCGTTCACCCACCAGGCGCGGACGAGGCGCGCGCGGGTCTTCAATTCCGCGCTCCACCCGGCTCCAGCGCCGCCGTCCGCAGCAGGATCGCCCCGTAGGACGTGCCACTTCCAACACCGGCGAGCAGCAACGTCATCCCCGGCCGCACCGACCCCGTGCGCGTTGCTTGATCGAGGCTGTAGGGCGCGCTCGCGGCGCCGAGGCTGCCGACGTCGTCGACGACGGGGTAGAGTTTTTCAGGCCCGAAGCCGAGATCCCGGGCGATCGCCGTGTAGAGCGGTCCGTTGGGCTGGTGCGGCAGGAAGCGATCGACCTCGTCGGGTCCCAGCCCCGCCGACTGCATGACCGTCCGGCTCGCGTGCCCGATGCAGGCGATGGCGGCGTCCGCCAGCTCCTTTCCGGACGGCGCGAACTGGTAGTACATGCCGGGCTGCGGGTGCGCGTGGAGGATCCGTCCGCGGAGCATCGCGTTGTTTCGCAGGTGGACCGCCAGCAATCCCTCCTCGGCCGTCCGCGCGGGCCCGATGATGCACGCAGCGGCGCCGTCCGCAAAAACCATCATCGCCCGCGGTTCTTTCGGCGAGAGGTTCCGCGAGAACGTCTCGACGGCGATGACGGCGACCGGACCCATCCCTGTCGCCACGGAGCGCGCGGCGATGTCCAGGCCGGTCAGGAAGCCGGTGCAGGTGTTGTTGACGTCAAAACAGTCGCAGGTGTCGTCGATGTCGAGTGCGGCGGCGACGTGGTTGGCGTTCGCGGTCGCCTCGCCCGCCGCGTGCATCAGGATGAGCGCCGAGCGCATCGTGTCGTTCGCGCGCTGCCAGAGGTTGAACTCGTAGAGGAACCGCCCGGCCCTCCCGGAGATCATCGGCGAGGTGGACGCCTCGTACGCCGGGTTGGCGACGATGTTGCTCGCGATGAGCAGGTTCGCGCCCTGGTTGGCGAGCGGCGTGGTGGGGACGTTGCGCACGATGCCGCCGTCGACGTACCGGAACCCGGAGCCGGTCGTCGGCGTGATGATGCCGGGGAAGGAGCTGGAGCAGCGCACGCCAAAACCGACGCTGCCAACGCCGATCACCGCCTCGCAGCCGGCGGAGATGTTGGTGGCGACGGGGTAGAGCGGCACCTCCAGCTCTTCGAGCCGCAGGAATTCCTGGCTGCGCGTCGCCCGCTTCAGCGCGCGGTCCACGCCTTGCTGCAGGAAGACCGAGGAGAAGAACGCGGTGCGCGTCGTCAACTGGGCGCGGGGCGCGAACTCCTTGAGCGCGACGAATTCCTTGTCCTGGGTCGCGCACCAGAAGGCGCCGCACAACGAGCCGAAGCTCGAGCCGGACACCATGTCGATCGGGATCTTCGCCTGGCGGATCGCCTTGATGAGCGTGGTGTGCGCGAACCCCCACGAGCCTCCGCCGCCGAGCGCGATCCCGACCCGGCGCTCGGTGATGTCCCGGATCCACCGGGAGAACCGCTCCCGGTCAGCATCGGAGAGGTCCGAGAGCGTTCGGGCGCGCGCCACCCGAGCCAGATCGAAGCGCACCCTCACCGTCGACGGCGGGTAGGGTGGCTCCGACGGCAAGTAGCCGCCGCCAAGCTGCAAACACCAGTTCACCCGACCCGGGCCGAGCGGGAACGGGGGCGACTGCCAGGGCTTGCTCGAGACCACGAGCGCGCGGGTGACCGAACGACGCAGGGTGATGAGGTGCTCGCGCGGCACGGCGCTCGTGTCGAGGAGGAGATATTCGAGGTTCCCCGGCGTGTTCAGGCCGAAGCCGATCGTCGTCTCACCGGGGGCGTCCGGGTCGAACGGCACCGCCCCACGCCACACCTTGTCGGGGCCCTGGACCATCGCCTCCGCAGGCTGGCCCCTTGGGAGCAGGCGGAGGACAGCCATGCGGTCGTCAAAGTCAGCGACCGCGGTCTGCGCGACGAGATCCGTGATCGCGCGCATCGGGAATTCGGGGTCACCCACGACGAGGAGCACCTCGACGATCGCGCGGACCTGCTCGCCGTACACCGGGGACTTCACGGCCGCGGCACGCAGCGTCGGGGAGGCCAGCAGCGCCATCTGGAGCACAGCCAGCGGGATGCGGATGACGACGCTGTCGACGGTCGCGACGGCGTCCTCGGGCTCGCATTGCATGCCGCCCCGGGCCAACCCGCCGAACGGGGTGCCGGCAGTCACCACCGTCACCCGCAGCCCGTCAGGCGAGACCGCCCGGATCTCGCCGCTTACAAGCAGGTACATCCCTATCGTCGGTGACGGCGCGTCGGGCCGCTCCGCCGTGAGCACCTTGTCGCCCTTCGCAAACTTCGTCACTTCGCCCGTCATCACGATCCCCGCGAGCACAGGCACCGGCGCACCGGCCAGCCCCGGCAGCGTTTTTGACGCCGCGACCACGCCCGCGAGCCCGCGCCGCATCGTCCCCAGCGTCTCCAGCGCGTCCCCCAGCTTAGGGACGACGCGCTCCACATTCGCGAGCTTTGTTGCTGGCAAGATCCAGCCCGTCGCGCCGCTGTTGGCCCAGATGCGCTGCCTCGGCGTCCGCACCCGCGGCCAGCACGACTCGCCCAGCGTCACGCCCACTCCGACGGCGATCGGCTCGGCGTAGAGGCCGTTCGGGAGGCGCGCGGAGACGGAGACCCGCCCGGACTTCAGGAAAAACACGCCAGCGGGCTCGGTGCCCGGCCCCTCGAACAGCGCGCCGTCGGCGAGCTCGCAGGGCTCGACCAGACCCGCCAGCGCCTCCCGCTCCGCCGGCGACATCCCGCGCAGCGCCGGCCACGGGTAGTCGAGGAAGTTCTTGCCCTCATTGAGGATGGTGCAGCCATCGTCGAAGAAGAAGACGTTGTTCTGGTTGTTGGGCGCGCTTCTACCCGCGTGTGCGGTGGAGCTCCCGCATGTGCGGTGTGACGGCTGTGAGAGGCCGTCCGACGACCCAGGTGACGGGGACGCCGAGCCAGCGCTCGCGTCCGACCTCGAACGCATAATCGACGTCGCCCGCGGTGCCGGCCTGGGCCATCTGCCGCAGCTCGTCGGGCTCATACGACCGCAGGCAGGAGCAGAACCCGTCCCAGCCGAGCGCCAGCGGGACGACGGGGAGGGCGGTGTGCCAGAGCATCCGGCGCAGGCTTCTGGGCCGGGAGAGCGGCGACAACAGCGCCGCCAACGCGGGGAGCAGCACCATCGACGCGGCGTAGGGGACAGATCGGGCGGTCACCTCGTAGACGACGATGGGCTGACGGGCGCGCGCGGCGTCGGCCAGCACACCGGCGGCGTCGGCGGGGCGCAGGTGATGGAGGCCGAGGCAGAGGGTGCGCAGGCCGGTCAAGTCGGCGGGGACAGCGCGGGCGTCGACGGGCGTGGAAACGTAGGTGATGCCAGCGCGATCGCGCAGGTGCGGCAGGAGCGACGGGTTCGGGTAGAGGTCCGTGAGGACCAGATCGACGGGCTCGCCGAGCGAGGTAGCGACGGCATCGCGCAGCGGGAGGACGAGGCCGCCGCCGCCCGAGCACAGATCCACGATCCGTCGTCCGCCCGTCTCCCGCAGCAGCGCCGTCACCCGTCCGGCGATGGGCGTCCACGAGCGGATGAGCCCGTTGAACGTCCTCAAAAAGTCCGCCTCCATCCGTCGCCAGTCCTCCGGCCACCAGGGCTCGTCCATCAATTCGGGCGCGTGGATGCGAGGAAACGGCATTCAGATCCGCGCCTTCAGGCGCAGGAAGGGCCGCTCGACGAGGACGTGCAGGGCGACCGCCGCTACCGTGCTCATCGCCAAAAACGTCCCGAGGAAGGCAAAGAAACCGTCATCCCCTGCGACCGACCAGGCGAGGGTCAGGAACAGCATGTGGACGAGGTAGAGCGCGTAGGAGAGGTCGCCGACCCGCCGCAGCGGTGCCGAGGCGAGGAGCGGCGAGGCGAACGTGGGGCCGCTCACCGTCGCCAGCACGATCGCGCCAAACGCCAGCGCCAACACCGAGAACAGCGGGACGACGTTGTACAGGGTGACAGGGTGGAGCAGGAACGGCTGTGCGAGCAAGGCGGCGAGGACGAGGCTGCTGGCGACGAGGACTCCGGCGCGCGCACGGCCGCCCAATTCACCACCGCGCCCGCGCCAGATCGCGATGGCGAGGCCGACGGCGAGGCCGTCTGCGGCGAGGTGGAAGGGGCTGCGGAGATGGTCGAAGAACGCGCCGTACGTGTGGATCTCGGGGTGCTGGCGCCAGGTGAGCCAGCGGAGGAGGGGGGACGCGAGCGATACTGACAGCGCAGCGGCGGTCCAGAAACGCTCCGGCAGACGCCGAATTGCGAGGAGCACGAAGGGGACGGTGAGGTAGAACTTCTCCTCCACCCCGAGTGACCAGAACGCGATGACGATGTTGGACGGCAGATAGTCCTGCAGGAACAGCAGGTGGTACCCCAGCGAGACCCCGATCCCCGTTCGATTGTAGTGGTAGAACGGCACCAACCCGGCGGCGACGAGGAGCAGCACCGTGTAGTACGCCGGCACGATCCGCAACCCGCGCCGCGCCAGATATCGCCCCCCATGTACGAAAACCGACGACGTCGCTTTTGATAGGTCGGCGAGCAAGCGCAGCACGTTGGTCCCGATGAGGAAGCCCGAGAGGACGAAGAACAAGTCGACCCCCATCCAGCCGTTGAGCAGGGGGTGCAGCCACGTCGGCGCGTCCCCCGGAAGGTGGTTCGCGTACTCCCGCCCCGCGTGTCGCCCCAGCACGAGCAGGACCGCGAGGCCGCGCAGCCCGTCCAGCTCGGGGATCTTGCGCGGGCCCATCAGCGCCCCGGGGCCAGCCACGCGAGAAGCAGGCCGAACTCCGCTCGAATCAGGTCACCCCAGGCGTCGAACGCCAGCTTCGCGCACAGGCCGAGGCAGACGGCGAGCACCACCCAGCGGATCAGCTTGTCGCCCCCACGAATTGCTGCGCGAACGCCGAGCGTTGCGCCGATGAACTGGGCGAGCGCCATCGGCAGCGCGACCGCCCAGGCCACCTGCCCCTGCCAGGCGAGCAAGCCAAAAGCTGCGAGGTTCGAGGCGAAGTTTACGACCTTCGCGTTCGCCGACCCCGACTTCATCGACGTCCCGAGCAGGAGCACCTGCCCGATGATGAGGAACGTGCCGGTCCCTGGCCCAAAAAAGCCGTCGTAGCAGCCGATCACGACCGCGAGGCCGACGGCGATGGCGAGGGCGGTGTTGGGCGAGAGGTTTTTGGGCTTTGGGTCCAGCGGCGGCCGGAAGGTCATGAACACGGCGACGATGACCAGCAGCACCATCACCACGGGCCGCAGCACGGCCGGGCTGACCGACAGCAGCAGCACAGCACCTAGCAGCGACCCGACAAACCCCGCGATGAAGCTCGGGATCGCCCGGTCACGCTCCACGAGCCCCGCGCGCCAGAAGCTCCACGTCGCCGCCCCCGAGCCCCACACCGCCTGGCCCTTGTTGGTGCCGAACGCCATGTGGATCGGTAGTTTGGTCGCCAGCAAAGCCGGCACGGTGATCAAGCCGCCGCCGCCCGCGATGGCGTCGAAAAACCCCGCGGTGAGGGCCGCAAAGATCAAGCCGGCGACGGAGACGGGCGTGAGGCCGACGGTGGCCCAGGCGGCGAGGAGCGCGTTCACCGCATCACCGGCGTCCCGAGCGCGATCGGTGCGGTCGCGGAGACACGCAGCTCGGGTCCGGCGCGATGGAAGTCGCCGTCGATCATGTAGACGAGGTCGGTCTCCCCATGCAACGAGAACGCGGCGAGGGTGTGTTGCAGGATCTCCGGGGTTTTTGGGGCGCGGGCCAGAAAAATCCGCGGAAGTTCAAGGACGAAGGTGAACGCCGAGCACGCGACCCCGAGCACGTGCATCCGTCCAGGGTTCGTCAGGCAGGGGAAGAAGGCCCGAAACCCGAAGCCGATGTCGTCGACCGTCCCCGCGCCGACGGCGAGGTACCGGGTCGGCGGCCATTCTTCCGGCGCGCGGACCCGCACCGTCACGGGCAGCATCAGCCGCCGGATCGCCGGTCCCTGGATGAACGAGGACAAGATCCCGCGCCCGAGGATCCACAGCGCCTTCGCGGGCGTCGGCTCGCTGCCCTCGTAGTAGACCTCCAGGAAGTTGGAGATGAGCCCGTTGCCGAAGAGAAAACCGTACTGCGGCGGGGTGTTCTGGCCCGGGGCGTCCACGCGGAGCAGGCTCCGGGCCACACGGGGGACGTCCGCTGGCCGGGAATAGGCGAGCAGCGCCGCCAGCCAGGCCTCCGGCCGTCGCCCAAAAAGCCCCAACATCCGGCCGCGAACGCCGTAGCTCCCCGAGCTTGTGTTCATCGTGCCGCCGGGCAGCACCTGCACCAGCGGGAGCCGGTCGAGCCCGACCCGGTTCACCAGCGCCGTGAGGACAACGTGCACGGTGCCGTCGCCACCATTGATGGCCAGGACGTCCGGCGGGTCGGCAAAGATGGCGTCGATCGCCGCGTCCAGGCTTTCGCCGTCGCCCGCCGGGTAGACCCGTCCTCGCCCGTCCAGGAGCGCCCCGAGCCGCTCGGCGATCCCCGGATCCTGCCGATTCTGCCGGGACTTCGGGTTGGTGATGACGTCAACGCGCAGCGGATCAGCCCGTCCCGATCACGGCCACATGGGGCGCGAAGAAGATGACGGCCACGGCGGTCACCGCGTACAGCACGGCGGCCACCAGGATGGGGACGTCCTTGAGCAGCGTCTCGTCGGGTGCTGCGCCCTCGCCCTTCTGATCCACGAGGTAGATGTACCGGAAGATGACGTAGAGCACGTACGGGAAGGTCAGCAGCAGCCAGGGCGTCGGGGAGCCGAGCACCGTGTAGAGCGCGTAGCTGATGATCGTGCCCGAGGTCGTAATCGCCTGGAATTCCTGGAGCATCGCCGGCGAGTAGCTGTCCAGCGCCTTCCGGGTGCCCGTCTTTTTGCCTTCCAGCAGCAGGATCTCTCCCCGGCGCTTGTTGAAGCCGAGGAACAACGCTAAAAATGTCGTGCAGAGCAAGAGCCACGGCGAGATCGGCACGTGGATCGCCACCGCGCCGGCCACCGCCCGCCAGAGGTAGCAGGCGGACAAGAACATGACGTCGAGGATGACGTAGTGCTTGAACACGGTCGAGTACGAGAGCGTCGTCGCGAAATAGCAGAGCGCGCACACCAGGAAGGGCACGCCGACGACCCAGGCGATGCCCAACGAGGTCGCCAGCGTGACCGCCATCAGCGCCCAGGCGCCGCCCGGGGTGAGCTCACCCGCGGCGATTGGCCGGTGGCGCTTCTTGGGGTGGAGCCGGTCGGCATCGGCGTCGCGGAGGTCGTTGTAGACATAGCCGGTGCTGGAGAGCAGGCAGAAGCTGGCGAATGCGCCAATGCACAGCGCCCAGTCATCCAGCCGCCCGAAGTTGGACGAAAAGATGAGGGCCGGGAACAACAGCACGTTCTTCGCCCACTGCTTGGGGCGCAGGGCGGCCATCGCCGCCATCACGGCGGAGCGACGCGGCACTCCGGGATGCACATCGGTCACGTCATTTTCCTTCCGGTCCGGCAGCCACCGGGGGTTGCGTCGCGGGTGCAGCGGGCGTGAAGTCGAGGATTCGCATCTGGTTGGGCTGGAGCTGGAGGTGCGCTTCGACGGGGCCGTACCCCGGCCCGGAAACGCGCACCACAGCGGGCGTGTTGGCGACGAGCGCGGTCGTCCACGGCGGGTTGCCGGTCAACGGCTTGCCGTCCACGGCGGCCGTGAAGCCAGCGGGCGCGCGGATCTCGATGGCGGGCGGGGCGGCCATCACGCCCATCCCGGCCCCCTGTCCGCCGGGCGCCTTGCTCGTGCCGATCACAAAACCGCACGCGAGCCCGAGCATCAGGATGAAAAAGCAAACCGTGACGTAGGCGAGGTGCACCCCGTTCGGGGTTCGGTACACCACGCGGGGGCGACTGTCGGCGAGGTCCGGCCGGGCGTCGGCGCGCACGGACAGGCGGTCCGGGCGGGGCGCGTCGAGGGCCGGTCGCCGCATGACCTGCCCCCGATCGGCCGGCTGGTCCATCGGCTGTCGGGCGGCGACGCGGGGGTCCGGGTGCGTGGGGGGCCCGAACGGGTCGGGCCGGATCACGGTCGCCGCGTCCGACCACTGAGCCGGCCCGGAGGGGTCGGGGAGGTAGCCGGGGCCGAGGGTGGGATTCCGGATCAACGTGGACTCTTCCGCGAGTCCCATCGGTGGGAGGCGTGTATGGACCGGCGCCGGCGGTGCAGCGGGCGCGGGGCGGGACGCGGCCGGCGGGGGCCTGGTGGCCGACGGCGCGACGGGCGGAGGCGCGGTCGCCATGCGGGCGGGTGCGGCGGGCGGGGGCTTCGTCGATGACGGCGCGACGGGCGGAGGCGCGGTCGCCATGCGGGCGGGTGCGGCGGGCGGGCGCGAGGGGGCGCCAAGGGCGCCGGGGCCGGGAACGGGGCGTGAGATGCCCGTTGACCCGCGGGGTGAGGAGGAGGCCGGCGCGGATCGGGCTGCCGTCGGCACCTCCGGCGCTGCCGGGGTGGCGGTCGCCGAGGCGGCCTTCGCGGCCGCTGCCTTCGCGGCTCGCGCGTACGGGCCGGTGTCGATCTCAGAGGGCTTCGGCGCCGGCTTCTCGCCGTCCTGGAGGAGCCCACGCACAAACGTCGCCAGCGTCGCGGCCGAGAAGATGAACCCGGAGTCATGGAAGAAGGTGTTCAGCGCGTCCTTGAACGCGGTCGCGGTCGGGTAGCGCTCCGCCGGGTCAAGGCGAAGGGCGGCGGCGATCACGAGGTCGAGGGCGGGCGGCACATCCGGGTTGATGTGGCTCGGGGGTTCGACGACGCCGCGTCGGACCGCCTCAAGCGTCTTCAGGTCTCCCGCTTCGCGGAACGGGTGCCGTCCGGTCAGCAGCTCGTAGAAGACCACCCCCGCGGCAAAAAGATCCGCCCGTTGATCCAGGGGGCGTCCCGCCGCCTGCTCGGGCGCCATGTAGTCAAAACGCCCCTTGATGACGCCGGTCTGCGTCTCGGCCGCCTTGACCGTCGCCTTGGCGATGCCAAAGTCGGTGAGCTTGACCTCCCCCTGCACGCTCACGAGCACGTTGGCGGGCGAGATGTCGCGGTGGATGATGTCGAGCGGGACCTGCACGCCGTCGCGAACGACGGTGCGGTTGTGCGCGTACTCCAGCCCCTTGAGCATCTCGATGAGCACGTAGACGGCATGCGGAAAGGGCAGGGTGATCCCTTTCTTTGCGCAGCGCTCGAGGATCTGCCCGAGGTCCTTGCCGTTCACGTATTCCATGGCGATGAAGTACTGCTCGTCGACGGCGCCAAGATCGAGGATCTGCACGATGTTCGCGTGCGAGAGCAGCCCCGCGATCTTTGCCTCGTTGATGAGCATGTCGACGAATTCGGAATTGGACGTCAGGTGCGGCAGGATCCGCTTGATCGCATAGGTGCGGTGAAAGCCGCCGATGCCCTCAAGCCGCGCCTTGAACACCTCCGCCATGCCGCCGGCGGCGATGCGCTCGATGATCTGGTACTTGCCAAATCGCTGGGGTTCCTGCGACACGCGGCGGGGTAATCTGAAACGCGGTTTGGTGCCCAGACGGGGCGATTTTCCGCGCCGCGCGTCCTCGTCGCTTGCAAAATGTGAGGTATCTTACAAAAAACTGCGGCGGGGGAGTTGCATTCCGCGCGGCATGACTTAGAGCGCGCCCGCTTTTTCCGCCGGACCGATCCTGGCCCGACAGGGAAGCTTCTCGGGGTTGAACCCCCGCCCCTCATCGGAGAACTCCCATGGTCGCTCTTCTCGCCCTCACTCTCACCGGCTGCGCCCCCACCCCCGCCTCGATCAAGTTCGATGGCGAGCCCACCGCCACCGTCCACACCCTCGACGCGGTGGCCGTCAAGAAGGCCACGGTGCTCGACGCCGACGGCAAGGCCCTCGACCCCCAGCCCGCCGCCACCGAGCTCTCCTGGTCGGTCACGCCCGCCACGGTCGCGACGCTCGACAAGACCAACGTGAAGCCCGTCGGCAACGGCGATGCGACCGTTGAGGCCAAGATCGGCGACGTGAAGGCGTCCTACAAGTTCGTCGTCGCCCTCCCGAACAAGATCGAGATCGCCGGCTACACCGCCGGGACCCCCGTCGCCGTTGCCGCGACCCAGGCCCTCACCGCCACCGTCATGGCCGGCGCGGACAAGATCGACAACCAGACGATCACCTGGGAGTCGGCGAACACCGGCGTCGCCACCGTGGACGCCAAGGGCACCGTCACCGGCGTGAGCGCGGGCTCCTCCACGATCAAGGCCACCGCGGGCGCGCTCAGCGCCACCGTCGACATCACCGTCGGCGCTGCGGCCCCCGCAGCGGCCGTCGCCGACGCGAAGGACGCCAAGGACACCAAGGACGCCAAGGGCAAGCCCGCGCCCGCGGACGCCAAGGCCCCCCCCGCCGGCAGCAAGCCCTCGGGCCCCAAGCCCACCGACGCGCACCCCGCCGCGCACCCGGCCCCCAAGGCCAAGTGAACTAGGGCGGGGGTTCGCCCCCGATCCCCGGGGCGGCTCGGACGTTCGCGTCCGGGCCGCTTTTCTTTTTGGGGGTTCAGGGCCGCGCGGCGACCTCGTCGCGGACGCGCTGCGGCCCCTGCTTGACGTCGTTGAGCGTGAGCTCCACGTACTGCTGGTGCTCGGCGGGCAGCCACTCGACGCGCGGATCGGCGAGGAAGTCGGCGTTGTAGGTCTCGAGCAGGCCGGTCATCACGGTGGCCAACTGCAGCGACTCGGTGAGGTCCGCGACCGCGAGCAGCTTGGCGTTGTAGTCCGCAAGGCACGTCGGGTTCGCGATGCAGAACGTGAGCACCCGCCCGTAGCCGCCCCAGGGGTCGTAGTACTCGTCGATCCACGTCTGGTCGACGCCCCAGGGGATGATCTTGAACCGGCCGTCCGCGGGGTCGTGGAAGATCCGGTAGTTGTTCGCAGTCGTGTAGCCGTCCCAGTGCAGCGTGACCTGCTCGACGGCGAGCTCGGTGAGCCACTCGTCCAGATCGACCACCGTGTTCAGCGCGACGAGGTTGGCGTCGGTCGGCGCCTGGTCCAGGACCGCGGTCACGGCGGTGATGTCCGAGCGATCGTCCGGGTTCAGGCATTCGTCGCACTGAAACGACGTCTCCTCCCCGTCGATGAAGTCCACGCCGTAGGCGCCCTCGTACAGGTTGCCGGTGTTCCCAAAATAGTGCTCGAGGAACACCGAGTCCTCCGCCTCGATATTGGCATAGACGCCGTAGTACTCCCCGTTCACGTACACCTGCGCGTAGCCCGCGCGCGGCGCCGCCACGCCCGCCGCACGGAACACGCTGTAGGTCAGGTTCTCGTGCACGCCGCTGGGGTCCTGCACCATGTTGTTGAGCTTGAGCTTCTTCAATCCGCGCATCGACCCGCCCGACGTCACCCCGTTCATGTCGATGGAGAACGACGCCTTGCCGTCGATCGTGCGCAGCGACCCGTAGACGCCCTTGAGATGGACGGTGACGGGCAACCACACGCGCTCATAGCCGAGCGTGGCGGGGACGGGGGTGTAGGGATCGGCCTCCAGGCTGTTCCAGGAGTCCTGCGGAATCGTCAGGTCAAAGCGCGAGTAGTCGGCAAAGAACAGGTCGGCGGGAGACCCCACGGGCGGTCGGGTGCCGTTCTCGTAGCCGGGGGTCGGCTGGCCGGTCAACTCGAACACGCTCGCGCCGGAGGCGTCGGCAAAGCGCGCCCAGGCCACGTCGCTTCCGGGCTTTCCGGGGTCCAGCGCGTCGATCGGGAGGCCTTGCCAGTCGAGCGTCAGGGACCCGGAGTCCGACAGCGTCGCGAGCGCCAGCTCCCCGGGGCCGAGGGTGATGCCAGCGTCGGCCCAGGTGATCGGCGCGCCCTTCCAGGACAGATCGGCCCGGTCGACGGCCTCGGACGAGCCGTTCTTGATCTCAGCCCACCCGGGCAGTGAGCCGTCTGCCGCTTGCCACGTGGAGTCGTTCTGGGTCATCACCTCGTTGATCCACACCGCCGGCGGGACCACGCCGCCGACGGGCACGAGGCCGGTGTCGCCGCTGTCCTCGACGGGCAGGGTGCGGTCGGGGACGCCGGTGGCCGGGGTTTGCACACGGCAGGCGATGAGGAGCCAGATCATGGTGAGTATTCCCCGTCGTTGCTGGGGGTCACGGCGGGCTTCGGACCCTTCTTCCGCGCGTTCTGTTCGAGGTGGTAGCTGTAGGTCAGGTCCTCCTTCTTCCGCGTCAGGTGCAGCCGCAGGATCGGCTCCTTGCGAAGGCGGATGTAGGCCGAGACCGCCTGCAGCACGTTGTTGATCTTCACGCCGTTGATGTCGTGGACGATGTCGCCGGAGCGCAGCCCCCCCTCGCGCAGCACGGTGCAGCGGGGCAGGCCGATCCGGAAACCATCGGCGTTGCCTGCGGCGTCCTGGTGCGGCCACACGGAACCGAGGTTGTCGATCTCGGGGATGTGCGCGGCGTAGTACTCAACGAGCGCGCGCTCCACGAACCACTCCCAGGGCCCGAGCTGCTCGATCTGGGCGACGGGCGGCGGGCAGGGTTTCGGGTTCTTCTTGGGGTTCTTCGCCTTGGCGCCGTGCGAGGTCACGTCGCCCTTCTGGCTCTCGTCAGCGGCTTTCTCGCCGTTTCCGGTCTCCTTCGCGGTCACCTGGGGCGCTTCCGGGACCGGGGCGGTGCCTTCGGGGTCGGGCGTGGGGTCGGTGGCTGCCGTCACGTGCACCGGGACGGGGGGCGCTTCGCTCGGTGGGGTGGGCGTTTTTGTCGGCGTGGGCGACGAGGACGCCGCTGGCGCGTCGTTGTAGTCGAACGCGGCGAGGCTGACGGGGGCGCCGTCCGCGGGCAGCGGTGGCGGGGTCTCCTTCGGCCACGGGTGCCACCACATCACCAGCAGCACGCTCGCGTGCAGGAGCACGCTGCTCGCGCCGGCGAAGGCGGTGCGGGCGACGGCGGACAGGGAGGCCATGCACAGCTTCTATCTCCGCCGACCGGTGCGGGATTCCCTACCCCACGCCCCGCGGGTCGACGTCGATGACCAGACGCACGCCGCGCGGTGGCACCCAGGACGTGTGGTGCTGCGTCAACATGCGCCGGAACGGCGTCGTCTCGCGTCCACGCAGGACGACCTGGACGCGGTATCGGCCGACGAGCCGGGGCATGGCGGCGAACGCGGGGCCGAGCACGTCCACACCGGCGTAGGCGCCCGCCTGTGCGCGCAGCAGCGTCGCCAGCGCCTTCGCGGCGTCCAGCGTCGCTTCCCGGTCCACGCCCTCGCAGCGCAGGAGCACGAGACGGGCCACCGGCGGGTAGCGGAGCATCCGGCGGATGCGCTCTTCATGCTCGGAGAACGCCGCCATGTCGCCGATGCAGGAGAACACCGGGTGCTCGGGATGGCTCGTCTGCAGGAACACCCTCCCGGCGACTTCGCCCCGGCCCGCGCGACCGCAGAGCTGGGTGACGAGCGAAAAACAGCGCTCGGCCGAGCGGAAGTCCGGCATGCCGAGGATGTGGTCGCAGCCGAGCACCGCTGCGACGTGGACGTCCGGAAAGTCATGGCCCTTCGCCACGATCTGGGTCCCGACCAACAGCCGGGCATCCCCCGTCCGGAACCGCTCAAGGAGCCGCGCGTGGCTCCCGCGCTCGGCGGTCGTATCGGCGTCCATGCGCGCGATCGGCACGTCCGGAAAGAGCTGTCCGAGCACCTCCTCGACACGCTCTGTCCCCTGGCCGAGCACGTCGAGCCGGCTGCCGCACGTCGGGCAGTCCGACTGGAACATCCGGTGGAATCCGCAGTAGTGGCAGTCCAGTCGACGTGAGCCCTGGTGATACACCATCGACACACCGCAGCTCGGGCACTCGTACGCCTGCCCGCAGCCCGAACACTGGACGAACGTCGCGTAGCCCCGGCGATTGTAGAGGAGGATGGCCTTGCCACCGGCCTCCAGCGCCTCGCGGACGGCCTCGTGGACGGCCGTGGCGAGGAGCGGGGTGCGCCCGTCGGCCTGTTTTTCGAGGCGCATGTCGACGACGGTCAGGTGGGGCACGGCCCGCGCGGTTGCTCGTTCCCGGAGTGTCTGAAGCGCGTACCGGCCCCAGCGCGCGTTGGCCCAGCTCTCGAGACCTGGCGTCGCGGAGCCGAGCACGATCGGGCACCCCGCCTGGCGCGCGCGGACGACCGCCACGTCGCGCGCGTGGTACCGAACCCCCTCGTCCTGCTTGTAGGAGTCGTCGTGCTCCTCGTCCACGACGATGAGCCCGAGGCGGGTGAAAGGGGCGAACACCGCGCTCCGTGCGCCGACGGCCACGCGGACGTCGCCCGACCGGATCCGTCGCCACTCCCGCAGCCGCTCCGTTCCCGTCAGCGCCGAGTGCAGGACGGCGATCTCGCCGGGAAAACGCTCGTCAAACCGGGCCGTGAGCTGGGGCGTGAGCGCGATCTCCGGCACCAGCACCAGCACCTGCCCACCCCCAGCCACAACCCGGGCTGCCAGGGCGAGGTACACCTCCGTCTTCCCGGCGCCGGTCACCCCGTGCAGCAGGTTCGGCTTGCCCGAGGGCGGGCCGACGGGCGGAAGGATGGCGTCGACCGCGGCCATCTGCTCGGCGTTGAGGCGCGGCGGCGTCGTCGGGGTCAGGCCTTTCGGGCGTTGCCCCCTCGGCCGCTCCTCGCGTGCCACGGCACCAAGCGCCTCCAGCCGCTTCACCCCCTCCGTCGGCAGCTCGGCAAGCCGACACGGCCCGCGCTCCAGCACCGTCGCCAGCGCCTCCCGCGCCCGCACCGACCGCATCCCCAGCGTCGCGCCCTCGGCGCCCGGCAGCGCCCGCACCCACACCTCCCGGTCCCGGATCGGCGCCACCACGACGTCGTCGGCCCGGATCAGCCCAGCCGTGAGGAGCGCGGTGATGCCCTTCGGGACGTCGTCGACCTCGGCCGCCAAACGCCGCTCGAGCGCCGACCGGGTGATCGCGGGCCGGGCCACCACCTCCCTCAGGATCTGGGCTAGACCGCCCGCCGGCGGCTCGGTCGCGATCGCCTCGATCCCAGCCTCGGTCGCCGAATACACGTGGCGCGTCCGGCTCCGGGTGTCGGACGGCGTCGCGCAAGCGATGACCTCGCCGAGCGGGGCGAGGTAATACTCCGAGATGAATCGATACAAAGCGAGCTGTTCAGGCCCGAAGGCCGGCTCGTCGTCGAGGATGCGGAGGATGGACTTCGCCTCCACGGGCGGCGGCCCCGCGCGGTCGATGACCCAGCCGACCAGCTCCCGGGTGCCGTAGGGGACGACGACGGCGGTGCCGGGCGGCAGCGCTCGGGTCCAGGCGTAGGTGTAGAGCATGTGGACCGGCAACGGTACGGCCACGTGCAGGTACACCCCGTCGGTCACGCTCACCCCTTGCGGCGTCGTGGCGCGGCGGCGAGGTACTGGACCGGCCAGGGCGCCCCGAAGCCGCTCGCGGCGGCGGCGTGCAGGGTGAAGTACGGGTCAGCCAGGTGCCCGCGGGCGAGCGCGATGAGGTCCGCGCGGCCGGACGCCAGGATCGTGTTCGCCTGGTCCGCCGTCTGGATGTTGCCGACGGCCATGGTGCAGGCCCCCGCCTCGTTCCGGAGCTGGTCCGAGTAGGGCACCTGGAACATCCGCCCGTACACGGGGCGCTGTTGGGGGACGACGCCGCCAGCGGAGCAGTCGATGATGTCTGCGCCGGCCTCGATGAGGGACCGGGCGATGACGCCACGCTCCTCGTCCGTCATGGCGTC
Source organism: uncultured Pseudomonadota bacterium (assembly GCA_903844155.1). Taxonomy (GTDB): domain Bacteria; phylum Myxococcota_A; class UBA796; order UBA796; family SXON01; genus CAIUMM01. The sequence continues at coordinate 70,420 of CAIMSU010000341.1, forward strand.
CGGGGTCCACTCCGTCGCGGAGATCCGCACGGAGAGCGGTCGTTCGGCGGGCCAGACCGTGCGCACGGCCCGGACCACCTCCACAGGTAGCCGCAGCCGCCCGGTCAGGTCGCCGCCGTAGCCGTCGTCCCGCCGGTTCGTCAGCGCGGAGAGAAACGTGCTGAGCAGGTAGCCGTGGGCGGCGTGCAGCTCCAGCAGGTCAAAGCCGATGTCCCGGGCGCGCGCGGCTGCGGCGACGAAATCGGCGATGACGTCCTCGATCTCGCCGATGGTCAGCGCCATCGGCACCGGCGACTGCGCGTCGTACGCGTCTGCCATCGGCCCGCCGATCGGCCAGGCCCCTTCGCTGTCGGTCAACGCGGCACCCGCGCGAACCCAGGGAAGGTTGCACGAGGCTTTTCGCCCGGCGTGCGCGAGCTGCATCCCGATTGCCGGCCGGGTCGGGCCGTCGTCGCCCTGCGCCACCCCGTGCTCCCGCGCGAACCGCACGATCCGCGCCCAGGCGGCGGCCTGGTCGTCGTTCCAGAGCCCCGTGCACCCGGGGGTGATGCGCCCTTCCGGGCTCACGGCCGTGGCTTCAGTCATCACGAGCCCGGCCCCGCCAACGAGCCGACTCCCGAGGTGGACGAGGTGCCAGTCGCTCGGGACGCCGTCCACGGCGGAATACTGACACATCGGCGATACAACGATGCGGTTTGGGAGTGTCAGCGCGCGGACCTTCAGCGGCGTGTGGATCGGGTCGCGCGTGGTGACTCCGTGGCGCGTGCACCACTCGTCGCGGACGGCTGCGATCAGGGCGGGGTCGCGTTTCTCGAGCTCGTCCCAGGTGATGCGCTTCGATCGGGTCATCAGACCAAAGGCGAACTGCAGGATGCCCTGCCGCAGGTAGCGCCTGGAGTGCTCAAACCACTCCAGGCTCGTCTGCGCGCTCGTCTGGAGGCGCTCCACGTCCGCCCGCCGCCCGCTCTCCCAGGTCGCCAGCGCTTTGGCGACGTCCGGCTCGGCGGTGACGGCGTTGGCGAGGGCGATCACATCCTCCATCGCCAGCTTTGTCCCCGACCCGATGGAGAAGTGCGCGGTGTGCCCGGCGTCGCCGACGAGCGCGATGTTCTTGCACGTCCACTGCTCGCACCGGATGTTCGGGAAGGCGCGCCACAGGCTCCGGTTCGGCAGGAGCCTCGCGCCCGAGAGCCGCTGCGCGAAGACCCGCTCCAGGTAGGTCACCGACTCGGCCTCCGTCGCCGTGTCCAGGCCAGCTCGCCGCCAGACGTCGTCCGCGCACTCGACGATGAACGTGCTTCGGGCGCCGTTGATGGGCTCGGCCCCCTCAGCGACGAACGGGTAGGCGTGCACCTGGAACAGGCCGTGCGGCGTGTCCTCGAAGTAGAAGGTGAACGCGGGGAGCCGGGCGTCGGTGCCGAGCCAGGTGAACCGGCATCGGCGGGGATCGAGCGTTGGCCGGAAGACGTCGGCGTAGCGGGCCCGGATGCGGCTGTTGACACCGTCTGCGGCGAGGACGAGGTCGGCGTTTGCGCTCAGCGCGTCCAGGCCAGCGTCATCGATGTCGGCGCCGTGCGCGATGACACATCCAAGCTGTGTCGCCCGGCGCTCCAGGATCTCCAGCAGGTGAACGCGCGCGAGACCGCAGAACCCGTGGCCGGTCGACCGAACGCGCTCGTCCCGCAGGAAGATGTCGATGTCGTCCCACCAGGCGAACCGGGCACGGATCTCGGCGGCAGAGACGGGATCGGCCTCGTCAAAATGCCCGAGGGTCTGGGCCGAGAAGACAACGCCCCAGCCGAAGGTCTCGCCGACGGCGTTGCGCTCATGGATCCGGACCTGGTGCCCCGGGTCACGGAGCTTGAGCAGGATCCCGAAATAGAGCCCGGCCGGGCCTCCGCCGACGATTTCGATGCGCATGGCGGGCGGGTATCAAGAAACGACCAGCCGGCTACCGGGCGCCCCGCACGAACCGTTGCGCGCCGCCGACGGCTTCGCCGAGGCACGCGACGCCGTTCCGATACTCGCCGTCGAGGGCCGCGGTGAGGTCCAGCGCCTGCGATCGGATCGCGCTCCGGCGGTCCGCGCGCAGGCAGGCTTGCGGAAACATGGCCAATTGCCGGGCGATCTCGGTCGCCGTCGCCCGGGTTTGTCCGGCGGGGACGACGCGGTTCAGCAGGCCCATCGCCAGCGCCTCCGCCGACTGCACGCCGCGACCCGTCAGGATCAGGTCCATCGCGCGCGCGAGCCCGATGAGCTGCGGGAGGCGGACGGTCCCTCCGTCGATCAGCGGAACGCCGTAGCGACGGCAGTACACGCCAAGGACGGCGTCCTCCGCGCCAACGCGCAGGTCCGCCCAGACGGCGAGTTCAAGCCCGCCCGCGACCGCATGACCCTCGATCGCGGCAATGACGGGCTTGTCGAGGCAGAGGCGCGTAGGTCCGAGGGGGCCGGGGTTCTGGCCGTCGACGGGCAGGACGTCGTTGGGCTCACCGGCGGCGATGGCGACGAGGTCGGCGCCAGCACAGAAGTCCGGACCCTCGCCCCACAACACCGCCACCGCGGCTTCGGCATCCTCGTCAAACGCCAGGAAGGCTTCGTGGAGCTGCCGAGCCGTCACCCGGTCGATGGCGTTGCGTCGCTCCGGCCGGTCGAGGATGACCGTCCAGACGGCGCCGTCCTTCTCGACCCGCATCTACGCGGGCCAGAACGCAAAGGCGGCCGCGACCCCGAGCATCGCGACGATCCCGGCCACGATCCAGCCGAGTCCCAGCTTCTTGCCCTGGTCGTCGAGCCGCAGGGGTCGGCTCGGCCCGGCCGGCAGGTGGCTGGCGAGCTCCTCGGCGTCCCGGCCCGACTCCGTCCACTTGCCCGGGCCTTTTTCGTGTGCGCGGTCGCTGCTGCCGGTCACCCCGACGGCGCTCGTCCAGCCGCCGTCCTCATCGGGGAGGAGCGAGGGGCGCGCGAACACGTTGCCGGGCTCCTCGATGCCGTCCGGGCGCGGGGTCAGCACCGCGCCGCGTAGCTCGCGCGGCTCCGTGTGTTCCTCTGGCGGCGAGCGGGCTGGGGCCGTGGCCGGAGCGGCCCGCAGGGCATCCGGGTCGACCATCACGACGCCGGACACGTCGAACACCGCGCTCCCGGAGGCCTCCATGCCGTCGACGAGCGGCAGCCGCACCTCGGTGCCGTCCTCGGGGGCCGACCAGGGGTTGTCGCGCGGGGTGGGCTCCGTTGGCAGGCGGGTCGGCGCCGCCACCCGGATGACGGGGACGAGGAGGATGGGGGCTACCGCGTCGACGACGCTGGCGACGGGCTCAGGGACGACCGTGTCGACGGCGACGGGCTCGGGGACGACCGTATCGACGGCGACGGGCTCCGGGACGACCGTATCGACGGCGACGGGCTCCGGGACGACCGCATCGACGGCGACGGGCTCCGGGACGACGGTGTCGACCACGACGGGCTCTGGGACGACCGTGTCGACCGCGATGGCGACCGGCTCCGGGACGACGCTGTCGACCGCGATGGCGACCGGCTCCGGGACGACGCTGTTGACCGCGATGGCGACCGGCTCCGGGACGACCGTCTCGACCGTCAAGGCGGCCACCTCCGGCGCTGCCTTTTGGACGGCCGCGGCAGGCTCCGGAGTGACGGCGGGCGGCATCGGGCTGGCCGGCCGACTGACCGGAGCGAGGCTGATCTGCAGCGTGGGCGTGCCAACCCGCCGCGCGCGCCCCCGCGCCCTCTCCGCAGCGACGCGCGCGCTCATCTCCGCCGCGAGCCGTGCCCCCTCCTCGGCCCGCACGCGTGCGAGCTCCCGCTCGACCCACCGTCGCGGCGCGTCCTCCGCCGTCACCGCCGGCAACGCCGCGATCATCGGCCCGGGAGTGTGGACGGGGTGCGCCGCTGGCCGCGTTGCCCCCTCCGCCGGCAACCGCCCGCGGACGCTCTCCAACCAACGCCCCAGCGCCTCGGCCACCCCTGCCCGCCCGATGACCGCAAGCAACGCCTGACGCGCCGCCGAGGCCTCCCCGAACGCCACCCGGCCCGCGTAGACGGGCAGCCCATCGCCGCCCCAGGCAACGCCCACGCCCCGGAGCCAGTAGCGCATGCGGGGCTCGTCGGTGAGGAGCGTGGCGAGCGCGTAGCCGACTGCCTGCACGTCCACCTCCTGCGGCCGCCCGACGGGCCCGCGCGCGGTCATGCTCGGCCGAACCACGAACACACCGTCGGCGTCAAACCCCCAGCCGTCGACCTCGATGGCACCGTGCGCGCCGCCGGCGTCGTGCACGCGCGCGAGGTCCGTCAGCACGCGCTCCCCAAGGCCGAGCACCACGTCCCGCGACGGCGTGAGCGAAGCCAGCGTTCGGACCAGCGGCGGCCCGAGCCACAGCTCCCGCCCCTCCGCACGATACTCGGCGAACACCCCGCCGATCGGCGGCAGGGGCAGCGCGCCCTTCCCGAGGTATTCCAGGCGTTCGACCCGCTTGCCGTCGCCGTTCCCGACCAGGGTGCGCCGCACGTCCGGGCGACCACTCGGGAACGCGAGAGGCGGCGAATCGGCGGGTGACGGGACGGTCATCCGGGATCGGTATCCTCGCTTTCCAAACGAGGCCGGACGGGGCATGATGCGGACTTCGGAGTCCCCATGGCCCATCCCCGCGTCCCCACCCTACGCTGGGCGTCCTGCACGCTCGCGGCGCCCGTCCTCCTCCTGGCCCTTCACGGCTGCGGCAAGGACAAGTCCGACAGCCCCGCGGCCGTGCCCTGCGACCCCGTCGCCGAGAACGCGAACCAGCCGGACGTCGTCCCCGGCGCGCCCCAGGCTGGCGTGGCGGAGGCCTACCTGGAACTGCCGGTTGGAACGCCGCTGTCCGGCTACACTGGGCGCTGTGGCTGTTTTGGGGGCGATGGGTCGGTCGACCATCGCGACAGCAACTATGCGAGCGAGTTCAAGCCCTCCGCCGGCGTCCAGTCGCCGATCCCGCTCAAGGTCTTCTGGCTCTACAACGGCGACCAGGATCTGGTGATCGTCAAGATCGACCTCATCTACTCGTACGATGGGCTTGTGCAGGAGGTCGAGAAGCGGCTCTCCGCCGTGGCGGGCCGGGACCTCACCGGCAAGGTGGTCGTCTCCACCAACCACTCGCACAACTCCTACGGGGATTTTTCGGACCAGATCACCTATTATCTCGGGAGCGACCGATACAATCAGGAGATCTTCGAGCGCATCGCCACGCAGGTGCAGACGGTGGGAACCGAAGCGTTCGACGCGCTGCAGCCGGCCAAGATCGGCGTCGGATTCGCGAAGGACTGGGACCCGAACGACATGGTCTACCACGATCGTCGCGGCGAAAACGACACGCTGCAGTTCTTCCCGGACATCCCGGCGGGGCCCTACAAGGACCCCAACCTCACGCTCATGCGCATCGACGACATGAACGATCAGCCGCTCGCCGTCCTGTTCAACTTTGGCATCCACGGCACCCAGCTGGGTGGCGAGAACGCGATGGTGTCCAACGACGCGCCGGGCCAGATCGAGCGGGCGTTCGAGGAGAAATTCGACCACCCGGTCGTGGTGACGCTGCTGCAGGGCGGGGCGGGCGACGCGAGCCCGTCCAGCACGGACGACGGCTTCGCCGCGCTGGAGACGACGGGAGAATATGCGAAGGACGCCATCTTCGACCTGTGGAATTCGACGCCCACCTCCAACGCTCCGATGCGGTTGGAGACGGTCTCGCGCGCGGTTCCAGAGACCCACGACGCCATCCACGTGACCCGCGCCGGCACCACGGACATGCACTACGTGCCGTACACAGAGGGCCTCGTCCCGGACAACGTCGTCTACGACTCCAGCGGCAAGATCATTCCGCTCATCGACGAGTTCAACGCGCCGAACGGTGCCGCGTTCTGTGGCGAGAACCCGCCGTTCCTGCCCAACTACGCGCCTTCGACGGCGTTTCCCTACGTGGATTGCGTGAGCGTGGACATGATGGTGGGCCTGATCAAGGGCTGGTTCACGCTCTCGGACGAGGAAGCGGCGCTGCCCATCACCGAGTCCACGACCGCGCACGTCACCGCCGCGCGCATGGGCCCCATCGCGATGCACACCTCGGACGGCCAGACGATCTCCGACGACTTCTTCATCGGCTTCTTCCCGGGCGAGCCGACCGCCTACTACACCGAGCAATTCCGCAGGCGCGCAGCGGCAGAGCTCGGCTACCAGCACAGCATGGCGGTGGGCTATTCGCAGGACCACGAGGGCTACCTGCTCATCCCCGAGGACTGGCTGCTCGGTGGGTATGAGGCCGACATCAACGTGTGGGGACCGTTGCAGGGTGAGCACATCATGGAGGGGTTGCTCAACGTCGCGTCCGAGGAGTTGTCGACGGACAAGGTCGAAAAACACAACACCTGCAACCAGTACCCGGACAACAGCTACGGCACGCCGACGCCGCTGCCGACCCTCGCGCCGGACGCTTCGCCCGAGGCCGGCACGATCTACACGACCCCGCCGGACGGCCTGTATTCGCCCCTTTACACGCAGGAAGAACGCGATGCCGGCATGCTACCGACGCTGACGGTCGAGGGCGACACGGTCCCGCGCGTGACCGGCATCGCGCAGATGGCCTGGATCGGCGGCGATCCGGGCGTGGACTACCCGATCGTGACGCTGGAGAAGCAGGACGAAGCTGGCAACTGGGCCGAGGTGCTGACACACGCCGGTCGCCCGATCTCGCTTGGGCCGGACATCCTGCTCACCACCACGCCCAACCCGATAGCGCCCGCGGCGGATTACAACGAGTATCACTGGTATGCTGCGTGGCAGGCTGTCAATCACGAGCTTGACCGCACTGGCGTGGACGAGGGGACGTATCGCCTGCACGTCGTCGGGGAGACGTACACCGGCTCGGAGACGACGTGGCCGTGGACCACCAGCGACTACGAGGTCTACAGCCCGACGTTCGTCGTCACCCCCGCGACCATCACCGTCGGCCGCGCCGGAACCAACGACGTCACGGCGTACTTCCAGGCGCCTGACCGGGGCTATCGCCTGATCGCGCTGGACGGCGGCTACCACGGTGCCAACCCGATCCCGGACGACACGGCGACCGTCACGTGTGTCGCGGATGACGGCACCAGCACGTCCGCCTCCTACACCGGCACGCACTCCGGTGGGATGACGACGTTTGCAGGCGCAGACCCCGGGAATTGCGCGCAGCTCGTCGTCACGGACGCCTACGGGAACGAGGGGTCGATCTGAAGCGGTTCATCGCCGTTGCGGGGAACATGGGCGTGGGGAAGACCTCGCTCGTGCAGTTCCTGTCCCAGGAATACGGCTTTGAGCCGATCTACGAGCCTTTTGCCGACAACCCGTACCTGACCGACTTCTATGAGGACATGCCCCGGTGGGCGTTCGGCTCGCAGGTCTGGTTCCTCTCGCACAAGTTTCGGCTGCACCTGGAGCTGGACAGCCGGCGGGCGGACCCGGCGCGGGCCCGGTTCGTCCAGGACCGCACGATCTACGAAGACGCCGAGATCTTCGCGGCAAACCTCGCGCGCACGGGTGCCATCACCGCGCGCGACTACCAGACGTATCAGGACCTGTATCGGGGGATGCGTCAGGCGCTGCAGCCGCCCGACCTGATGATCTACCTGAAGTGCTCGGTGCGTGCGATCCGACGCCGGATCCAGAAGCGCGCGCGCCCCAGCGAGCAGGCGATCCCGACGCCGTATTTGAAGGGTCTGAACGGGCTCTATGACCAGTGGATGGACGGGTACGCCCAGTCGCCGCTGTTCGTCTGGGACTCCGAGCGTCCGGACTACCTCTCCGATCTCGTCGAGCGCATCGAGTTCCGCAAGGCCCTGGAGCGCGTCCTTTAGCGGGGTTCAGAAGCGGCGGACCCAGACGCCGCCGGCCCGGTCGACCTTGTCGACGCGCGCGCCCTTGACCGCCGTGGCCACGCACGTCCCAACGGTGTCGGGCACGTCGCTCCCGTCGAGCACCGTGATGTCGACCACCTCGCCGGCCTCGACCCGCCAGGCCATGCGCGCTTGCCCCGCCACGCCCTTCTGCGCACACGCCTTCGGCGCTTTCCCCAGTCGCGCCTCCAAAGCGGCCTGAACGGCAGCGATCCCCGCCTCGTCCGTCCCGGCACCTCCGCCGCCGGCCAGCGTCAGCGCCCGAACGGCCCCCGGTCCCGCGACGACCCACGTCGCCTCGCTGTGCTGCAGCTCGACGTCCAGGTCGTAGCGCAGGCCCTGGATCACGTCGACGAGGCAGCCAGCCAGCGGATCGCTGCCGGTCGTGTTGCCGGTCACGGTCAGGTTGCGGGCGATGCCGGCGGTGACCGTCCAGCCGAGGGTGACGGTCGAGCCCGCGGCGGCGACGGGCGCTTCGGCGAGGCAGGCTTGCGTCTGCGGAAGCGCCTCGACGAGCGAATCCGCGACGAGCGCGGCCATCTTCTCCTGGGTCTTCGGCTCCATGCTGCCGCCGTGGCCGTAGAGCAGCGGCCCGGATGCATCGCGCAGGGTCTGACTGGCCACCTGCACGCCGTCGATGCGGTCGGCGATCCAGCCGCCGTCCGAGAGCATGGTGAGGCGTGCGTAGGGGAGCTGCGCGGCCTCGTCCCAGAGTGAGATGTGTCCCTGTGCGTCAGCAGAGGCAAGCTTGCCCGCCTTCAATCGCGTCCAGGTGACCACGTCGCCAAGGAAGCTGGGCGGGGCCTCGCGCACGGCGGCCTCACCCCCTGCAGCGCCGTCCTGGCCGAGGTCCACGCGCCAGTCGAGCCCGGCGAGCGTGACGGTGAGGCGCGAGAGGCCGGGCAGCCAGTCGAGGCCGATGCCGCCGGAGCCGAGCGAAAACGGGCTGATGATCCAGTGGGCGAGCGCCTTTCCGCTCGTCATGTCCCACGCCCGCAGCGTGCCCCGGTCCGAGAGCGACGCGACCCGGCTGTGGCCATCCTCACGCCGGAACGCCAGCGCCTCCGTCGACTCCCCGAACGTCAAAAATGCGCGTTCGTCGACCTTCGTGACGGTGTCGAACACCCGCACGGTCCCGTCCGCGCTCCCGACTGCGAGCAACTGCCCATCGCCCGAGGCCGCGAGCGCGTGGACAGGCGCCACCGGCCCCATGAACGCGGTGCGCTGCACCGCCCGCTCGATGTCCCAGCCGCGAACGAGGTTGTCCTCCTGCGCCGAGTACAGCGTGCGCCCGTCTGGCGAGGCGACGAGCGCGTGGATGCCGGCCACCGCGACGACCTGGTCGGGCGACTGCGCGGCAAAGTCCCCGCCGGCCCCGCCCGCGGACGCCATCCAGGGCCAGCTCCGGATCGCCCCCGTCACGTCCCGCCCGTAGAGATAAGGCCCGTTGAACCAGATGCGTTCCGTCGCGGGCGCGGGCTCTGGGCTCCCCGCGGGGTTGCCGGCAGCGACCATGCTCACCGTCCGCCACGGCAGCGAGAGGAACGCGACGCGGTTCTGGTCGTCCACGATCGCGAGCAGCTTGCCGTCGGGGGTGATGGCCCCGGCGAGTGGCGTGCCGACAGGCGACTTGCTGGCGAGGGAGGGGCCGGCCGGCGGGCCGATCACGAGCTGGCCGTCCTTGAGCCACACGTAGTTGTCGTGGTGCGCGGCGACGGGTTGCGTGTCGGCCGCCCACACCCGACGCCCGATCGCCCGAGAGGGACCCGCCGCGAGATCGACGTACCCAAGCGGCTTCCCGTCTGCGCCCGAGAGCGTTGCAAACCGGCCCGCCCGCGCGGCGATCGCGTGGACGCCCGCCGGGATCTCCACGGTCTCGACCAGTTTTCCGTCGGCGAGCCCGTACTGCGCGAGGTGCGTCTCGTCCTTTCGGACCCAGGCGCTGCCGGGCGCGGCGACGCCCGAGGTGAGCTCCCCTTCGTTGAGGAACTGCCGCGCGCGGTCGGCCTTGGAGCCCGGCGGCGGGCTTTTCACAATTCCGGCCAGCTCGTCGATGACCGGCGCGAACGCGAAGAACGGGTCGGTCGTCGCCTGGCCGCTCGCCCCAGCCAGCGCCTGACCGGAGTCGGCGGTCCACACCTCGAACCGGCCGTTCTGTTCGAGGTAGGCGACTTTTGAGCCGGCGTCGTTGAACGCGCAGCCGACGAGGGGAACGCCGGTTGGGGCGAGCGACCGGCCCTGCAGGGCCTCGTGCCCGTTCCAGAGCGTGAGCACGTCGCCGTCCACGCTGGCAACGCTGGTGTGGTCGGCGTTTTCGCAGAGCAGCCGGCCGCGCGGGCGCTCGGCCTCGGCGGTCCCGGCGACGGGGGCGTGGCGCTCATGCCCGGTGGGGTCGATCCAGCGGACGCCGACGATTCCCGGGCCGCCGGGTGTGGTCGCGGGGAGCGAGGCGAAGGCGGCGTCGCGGGCGACCCAGGGGAGCGTGAGGCGACGGCCGCCGGCCTTCAGGTCGAGGACGACGGTTTCGAGATCGGTACGGACAAGCGCCAGATCGTCGGTCCCGGGCGCCGAGCCGCCGATGGCGACGGTCGCGGTGGACCCGTCGACCACCCAGGAAAAGCCCTCGGAGCCGCCGAGCACGTCGGAGGCGAGGGCGCCGCGGGTGGACGGGTCGCGCAGGAGCACGCTCACGCCGAGAGTGGGGACGGTGTCGGTGGCGAGCGGATCGTGGACGCGCGGGCCGACAGACACGGCGGTCTGGCCATCCGCGGAGGTGGCGAGCGCGACGACGGGCCCGGCGTGGACCGAGTACACGCGGGGTGTCTCGCCGCCGCCGGTGAAGGTGACGTCGCCGCTCGTCGACCCCCACACGAACGCTGCGCCGGTGCCGGTGGCGACGGTCGCGGCGGTGGTGATGTCCTTGAGCGTGGAGAGCGCCGCGCCGGTGCGGGACGTTGCGTGGACGGAGCCGTCGTCGGCGACGACGAGCAGGTGGTCGCCCTGGAGGCTGGCCGCGCGCGCGGGTCGGGCGAGGGCGTGGCGCACGCGGACCTTGCCGTCCGGGCCGACGACCGCGAGGTCCTTGCGTGTGGCCGCGTCGACCCACACGGATTGCCCGGTTGCATCCTCGCAGAGCCGGGTCCGCCCCTCGACCGCCGGCATCAGCCCGGTCGGGGTCAGCGTGTCCCCGGTCGCGTCCGCGACGCTGGCAAGGACGACGGCGGAGACGGGGCCGCGGGCCGGGCGATGGTGCGGGATCTCGCGCAGCGAGCGCCCGCGCGGCATGTTGAGCCCCTCGGGCCGCTGCCAGACACGGGTGAAGCCGACGCCGTCCGAGCCGATCAGCGACCGTCCCCACGGCGCGATGCGGAGGCGGGGGCTCGGTCCCGTCACAGGCGGCGCAGGCACCGACTCGCGGAACAGGGGCATGTCCTCGACGAGGCTCCAGACCTCGAATTCCAGGCGATCGCCCGCGGTCGGGGTCCCGGCCGGGGCGGGGGGTGCGGCGATGCGAGAGACCGCGGTGAGCGCCGTGCCGTCGCGGGAGAACGACACGTCGACGACGTCGCCGGTGCCAAAGTCGAGCGTCTGCGTGGCGGCGCCGGTCGCGGTGTCCCACAGCCTCACCCGGCCGCCGCCCTGGCCCGTCGCCAGGCGCTTTCCGTCGGTGTCCAGGGCCACGGCGTGGACCGGGTCGTCGCCGTTGCGACCCGAGGTGGTCATCGCGCGCAGGAGCCGGCCGGTGCCGCCGTGCAGGACCGCGGCCCCCCGCTCGCCGCCGAACGCAAAGATCCCACCGAGATCGCTCGCCGCTGCGGACGTCAACGCGCCGAGATCCGGGTCGCGGGACCAGCGCTTCTTGCCCGAGCGGGCGTCGACTGCGACGGCCGTGGAGCCGTGCGCGTAGGCCAGGTAGGGTGCCGTGGACCCGACACCTGCAGCGTCGAGGACCCACGCGTTCGCCATGGCCACAGCGCTCGCGTGGGCGCGGATCTCGGTCACGGCCGCCGCGGTCGTCCCCTCATAAACGCAGATGCGTCCGTCATTTCCAAGCAGACCGTAGAGGGACCCCGTGCTCGGGCTCGCGGCGGCGCGAATGCCCGTCCCGCAGGTGCGCGCCACCTTCAGCACGCCGTCATCGCCGTACAGCCCGCCGGCCCCGATGAACCCGACGCCGTCGTCCGGCCCCCAGCCCAGGAACGGGGTCTGAAGGTCGTGCAGCGGCGTGCTCGCCACGACCTCGCCTTGCGTCACGCGCGTAAACGTTGGCCGATCGCCGGCAAACGCCGCGAGAGCGCCGAGCGCCCCCAGGCTGGCGAGCCCGAGCGCCGCGAGACGCCGGGTGGGATGCCCTCGGCCGAGCGGGTCTCGCGTCACGCAAGCGCCCGGAGCGCCTGTGCCACTTCCTCCGCGTGTCCGGAGACCGAGACCGGGTCCCAGACTCCGCGGATGATCCCGGCTTTGTCGACGAGGAAGGTCACGCGTCGCGCGACGTCGCCGTCGGCTACACCCCACCGCGTTGCCAGGGCGCCGTCGGGGTCGAGGAGCAGCGGGAAGTTGAGGTTGTACTTCTGCTTGAACGCGAGGTGGGCGGCGAGCGAGTCGCGGGACGCGCCAAACACTCGGACGCCGAGCGTGCCGAGCCCCGGTGCGGCGTCCCGAAACGCGCAGCTCTCCTTCGTGCACCCGGGTGTGTCGTCCTTCGGGTAGAAGTACAGCACGAACGGCTGGTTCTTCGCGGACGTCAGGGTCCAGCGGACCCCAGCCTCATCCGCGACGCCAAGCTCCGGGGCCGGCTGGCCGATCTGCAGCGGCGTCTTCTTGTTCATGCCGAGCGCGGTCTTGACGACGGATTTGAAGAGGGAGAGTCTCATGGGCGCGCCGATAACCCGACGGGTCCCGGCGTCGGCGGAGCCTGGCGCTCGGCCGGTGATAGCTCCCGGCGATGACCCCGGATTCGGACCTCACCCGCCTCATCGCCACGCTCCAGGCCCCCTCGGGCGAGACGACCGTCGGCCTCGTCGTCCAACGTCTGCCGGGCGAAAAACGCGCTACGCCGCCCACCATCACCCTCGACCCGCTCCACGGCGTCGTCGGCGACCGCTGGTCGCTCAAAAACCCCAACCCGGAGGCGATGGTCACGCTGATGCGCTGGGACGTGGCCGATGTGCTGGCCCGTCGCGCGGGTGTCCCCATCGCGATCCTCGGCGACAACGTGTTTGCGACCATCGACACCAGCACCTCAAATTTGCCGCCCGGGACCGTGCTCGAGGTGGGCGGCGCCACCTGCGTGGTCACGCCCAAGCCGCACACCGGCTGTTCCAAGTTCAGCGCCCGCGTTGGTGCGGACGCATGGGCGCTCACCCGCGAGGCCCGCTGGGTCCCAACCCAGCTTCGCGGCGTGCATCTCCGAGTACTCGTCGGGGGCGACGTCAGCGTGGGGGACCGGATCCGCGTGATTTTCCGTCCGTCTTCCGCCGAACCAGCTTGAGGCCGGACCAGACCTCCGTCACCGCGCAAACCTTGATGTCCACCAGCCCCATCGGCAGCGCCACGGCCCGGATCGTGTCCTCGGTGACCTCCGTCGCCACGCCCGACGCCTTCTTCGGCCAGCTCACCCAGATCGCCCCGCCGGCTGCCAAGCGTTCCAGCGCGCGAACGAGGCCGGCGCGCAGCGCGTCCTCCCGCACGACGAACAGGTGGATCAGGTCGAATTCGTCAGCGTCGAGCGCCACATCCTCGCACTCGACCAGCGCGGTCCAGGCCATCGCCAGCAGCTCAGCGCCCTCGACGCAGACGCGCGACCCGGCCCGTACGCCGAGCTTCTCCGCCAGGGACTTGCCAGAGTAGCCGACGGGGCTCACTCGAGGCCCAATAGCGCGCGCATCCTTGGGGCCTCGGGGTCCAGCGACCGCATCGCCAGCGCGCCAAAGATCAGGGTCAACGTCCGCGAGGCCTCGGGCGCCGGCTGGGGAATCTGCTCAGCGACCGCGGCCTGCAGCGTCCGCACTGCCGCGGTGAGCGTGGCCCGGGTCTCCTCCCCCTGCCCGCCGCTGTCCATCGCGACGCGGAAGACGCCCTGCAGATCGACCTCCCGGTGGTCGACCCAGTCCGCCAGCGCGACGAGCCGCGCCTCGGGCGACCCGGCCGGCAGCGCCGCGACTGCCTCCGTGATGAGGCGCATCGCCTGCCGCTCGACGACGGCCGACCACAGCGCCTCCTTGCCGGAGAACCAGTGGTAGATCGTGCCGGTGCTCGCGTTCAGCTCCCGGGCGACGTCGCGCATCGTGAGCGAGCGAAAGCCCAGGCGCGCGAAAAGTGCGAAGGCCTGATCGAGGATCTCACCGCGTCGGGCGACGGGGTCGAGCGGTCGGGCCATGGCGGGCGCTCCGGATTAGAGCGCGCTACCAACGTCGCGAATCCACGCGACCGTCCAGGCTCCGCCGTCCAGCCGGGCGAGGGCTGCGACCGCGTGCGTGGACGCGGCGGCGATGTCCGTGCCGACGACGACAAAGCGTCTCTCGACAGCGCCGCGGGTGGCGGAGACACGGAACGCCCGCTGAAGGGAGGCCGGCGCAGGGCTGGCGATCGGGGCGATGGGCTCTGGCGCGGGCACGATCACCGGGGCTGGCGCCGTCGGGGCGACGACCTCGGATGGCGGCGAGGCCACCGTCACGGCGGCGGCCACGGGTGTCGCGGGGGCGACAACGGCGCGGACGGGCTTGCGGGCGGGGGGCGCGATGACAGGGGCTGGCGCCGCTGCCGGGCTGGCGGGCGGGGTGGCCCGCGCCGTTCCTGGAGCCGGCTTGATCCCATGCGAGCGGCGGTATTGCTGAACCCCGCCCGGTGTGACCCCGGCAAGCTTGGCGACCTCGGAGTCGTAGAGCACCCCGACCAGCTCGCGGAACGCGTCGATCCGTGAGGAGCGGTGCCGCGTAGGGGCGGGGGGCCGGGCCGGCGAGGCGACGACGTGCGGGGATTCATCCGCGATGAACGCGGGCAGGCCACGATGCTCCCGCTCCCGGCGGACTGCGGCGGCGGGCACGCCCGCGATGCCGGCGAGGACGGCGTCCGGCGTCGTGCCGAGCATGTCCAGGAACGCTGCGGGGACGCCGGGCGCCTTGTTTGGACCGCGAGGGCCTGCGGTGCGGTGGCCGGTGTAGCTGGCGATCCCAAGGTCCCGGCGGTATTTTCCGACGATCACGCGGGAGACACCTGCGTTTTTTGCGACCTCGCTGTCGGAGAGCTTTCCCAGGTCCGTGAGGTGCGCTGCCAGCGGGTGCGGCGCTGCGGCAGCGGGTTTGGCGACCGTCGGCGTGGCGGACGCAGCGGGCTTCGCGGCCGCGGGAGGCTTGGCAGACGCCTTGGCGATCGGCGCCGTTGCAACGATCGTCACTTCGATGGGCCTGGCGGGATCGGCGGGGTCCACCCGACGTCGCCGGGCGACAGTCGAGGGCGGCGGCACGATCGGTGCGGGTGCCGGCGCGGGCTCCGACTTGGGTAGGATCCTGACATAGGGGGGGATGTCGTGGGCGCGCCGGTAGGCCTTCACCACGTCCGGGCTCACGCCGTTCTCCTCGGCGATGACCCCGTCCGGGACGGTGCCGATCCGCGCGCGGACGGCGTCCAGAGGGTGGTGGGATTCAGATGCCCGGACCTTGCCGGGGAGGGGATATTTGGGGATGCGAGCCATGCGCGCCCCTACCACGCTTTCCGGCTTGCGTCACCCCAGCAATCCTACGGCCCGGCGTCGAGTTGGCGCCGGGCGTCGGCATCCAAGAGCACCACGATCCCGTACACAAGCGCACCAAGTGAGAACGGAAAACAGTAGAGCGCGAGGACCATGGACGGCAAGCAGGCGGCAAGCCCGACGATCGCGGCGATCATTCCGCGCCCGCGCCGGAGCAGGCCCCCCGCGACGACATGTACGGTGCCCATGATCGCGGCGGCCAGGGCCAGCAACACGTAGGCGCCGCCGCCCAGCCACATCACCGGCCCCAACCGATCGTCCGCGAACCCGGCGAGGCCCAGGAGTGCGCCGCCAAAGACACAAAACAACGCCCAGGCAAGCTCGATGACCCCGAGGAGGACGTAGACCAGGCCGAGGGTGCGGACGCGTTGCATGGCACGGTCTATCATGAAACTCGTCGGGGCGTTCGCCATCGGATCGCGTTCTAAACGAGGCACTACCTTCTTTTCTGAGGGGGGCGCCTGTCCGGCGCCCCCCTCCGCCGCGCGGGGCGCGGCTACCCCCGGGCCGGGCCCTAACGCGGATTCGGAGTACCGAATCCGCGCGACTTTGCGCGGGCGGAAGCGCCGGAGCCCCGGCGGCCGCCCGCGCAAAGCTCCGGGCCGGCCACACGCTACTGCGCCCGCCGAGCGACGATCCTCGGTGGCTCAACGTTTCCTCGGGCCTGAGACGGCCTCCGAGGCGGCCGGTTGGTTACCCTTCCGCAATGGCTTCCATCCGACCTGTCCCGATCGTTGTCGTGCTCGTCGCCCTCGGCGCTGGCGCCGCGACCGCGGCCACCCCCAAGGCGCTACCCGCGGTCACGGCTGCCGCAGCCGCCGCGTGGGAGCACACGCTCGTCGACGATGAGTGGGCGCGCGCCGATGCCCTCGTGCTCGCGCAGGCCGCGGACTGGACCCCATCGGGTGCGCCGCGGACCGACGTCGGCCCGGTTCGAACCGCCGTGGACGCGATCCCGCCGCTCCCCGGGGATCCGGGGCTTCGCGATGCGGTGCTGGCCTCGCTCGACGAGATGGCCTGGGAGGCCGGCCCGGCGGCGGACCAGATCGCGACGCTCCTCGGCACCTCGCCTCCCGACGCGGCGGCCGATGCGGGCATGGAGGCCCTCTGGGGAACCTTCGTCGAGCGCCAGGCCCGGGCCAACGCTGGCCTCTCCGCTGCAGAGGCGGCGTTTGCCGCGCGGTTTGGGATCCCGCTCGTGGCGCCCACCGTGGCCGCGCCCGCCCCGTTCTTGTGCCCCGAGCTGGTGCCGGCGGGGAGCAACGTCCCCGCGCAGCTCCAGGCCGAGTTCGTGCTTCGCTACCGGAATTACGCGTGGGAGGAGCAGAAGGCGCTCGTCAGCGCGCTTCGGGACTTCAGCGCCGCTGCCGCCGATCTTCGGCAGTTCAATACAGCGCTTGCGGCCCTCCGGACCAGGGTCGTCGCGGTGCAGGCCCGGGCCGGCGCGCTGGAGGGGTGGCGCGGTGACACACGGTTGAAGGACGCGCTCGGCTCCGCCTGCACGACGGTCCTCGGCATCATCGACGGCGACTTGACGGCGGTCGGTGCGCAGACCGCGACGCTCTCGAAGCAGGGGACGCTCTCCGGGACCCGGGTCGTCGCCATCAACGACGGCTCGCAGCGCGCGACGTACCGGGTCAACGGCGCGCTCGACGTCCTCGCCCGCGCCTTCCCGCCCTTTGACGCGTCCTGGCACCTGGACGCCTACCAACGCTGGCGTCAGACCACGCGCTGACCGCGTCCGAGGCACGCTTTTCGCCACGCGCGCGGCCGGGACCTACGCCCTCTCCGGGACTGTGTTACAGGCTGGCGCCCAATACCGTGGAGCTTCATCGTGCGTTCCGTTTCCAGCCTGCTTGTTGTCACCAGCCTCGTCGGTTTTGCCATCCTCGGCTGTGGAGGCGGCTCCAAGCCCGCACCGCCGCCGCCCGCGCCCGTCGCCCCGCCGCCGGCCGCCCCGGTGGATCCCGCCGGCTATTTTGTCTGGTACAACCCCAGCGGTACCCTTTTCCACTCCAGCGCCGACGGGTCGACGTGGACGGCGGTCGCGGGGATGTTCCCGGCGGATCTTCGCAATTACACGATCTCGATCGCCTCGGACGTGGGCGGGCGGCTCTACACTGGTCGTAGCCCGTCGTCGCTGTTCCATAGCGAGGATGGCGGAAAGTCATGGGCTGCCGTGACCCAATCCGGCACGGTGCCCGATGGCGTCGACTACCGGTTCTGCGCCGGCGCAGCGGATGAGCTCTACGGTGTGGGGTCGGATGGCAGCGGCATCTACAGCAGCGACGCCGGGCAGTCCTGGACCATCGGGCGGGTGCAGAAGGTGGGCGCGAAGGGCGCGGGCGACGGCTTCACGGGGGGCTGCGCGTTCAGCACGACGGGAGAGCTGGCGGTTGACGGGTGGTATTTCGATCCACCGGGCGCCGTGACGGAGACCTCGACGGACCACGGCGCCACGTTTGCGCCGCTCGCCCGCGCAGCGGTCAACACGTCGACGGACGGCCTCGGCTTTGCCGGCGGCTCGCTGTTCTATGCCCAGCACGGCGGCTACACCGGCGCCATCGTCTCGCGGTACAGCGCCACGACCGGCATCTGGACGTCGACGCCCGAGTTGAAGGGCGTCCCCGACCGCGAGTTCGCCAACTACGCGTTCGCCACCAACGGCACGCAGGTGGTCGGTTGGGAGAACCCCTCGAAGCACGCGGCCGGGAACACCACCAGCTTCGTCCAGATCTCGACGGACGGGGGCGCGACCTTCCACTCCGTGCCCGGTCCCGTCGCCGCTGACCCGACGCCGACCACGTCCGACGAGTACCTGGCGATCGGCTGGTCCAACGGCAAGACCCCCGCGGCGATGCCAGCCGCCCGCCCGGTCGCCCAGGCGCCGGAGGGCCACATGGCGCCTCCGCAGGGCCGGGTGATGCCGCAGCCTCCGGGGATGGGCATGGGTGGTCACCCCCAGGGCGGCGCAACCAGCGCACCCGCCGCGACCAGCGCCGGCAACAACGCCGTCCTGAACGGCTCGCCCCGGGCCCACCCGCCGGCCAACACGTCGAGGCCCGCCACCGACGGGAACCACAAGCACAACAACAAGGGGAAGTAGGCCGCCCGTGTGGCTCGCCCTCGCGTTCACCGCGTGCACCGCCCCCGAGGTGAAAGCCCCGGGGACGGATGCGGCGATGCAACCTGGGGCCGACAGCGGTGGCGACGCGACCCCCGCTGATTCCGTCGCCACGCTTCCCACGGCCGACAGCGGCGGGGATTCGGCGGTTGTGCCCTGGGACGATCCGGATGGGTGCAGCGACATCTACGACCCGAACATCCTGCAGAATTTCTCCATCGACATCAGCGATGCCGAGTGGGCGGGGGTGCAAGCCGACTACGCGTCGGGGGCGAAGAATTATCACCCGGTCATGGTGCACTATCAGGCGGGCACGGCCGACGAGGAGGTGGTAGCGGCGATGCTCAGGCTCAAGGGGAACCCCTCGTTCTCCTGGTACGACCCGAAGATGCAGTTCGTCCTTGCCTTCAACGAATCAAACCCAAAGGCCCGGTTCCACGGCCAGCGAAAGATCTCGCTGGACGCGCCCTGGTACGACCCAAGCTTCCTGCGGGACCGCGAGGCGTGGGCGGTGATGCGCCGGTTCTCGGACACCGAGGGGGGCGACGCCATCGCCCTCCCGTTCGCGTGCGCGAACAGCGCGACATTTACGGTGAACGGCACCTTCTACGGGGCCTATACGAACATCGAGTTCCTCGATCACGAGTGGCTGGAGCGCAACTTTGGCAAGCCCGACGCGACCGGGACGCTCTGGAAGTACGGCACCAACCCCGTAGCCAACGCCGATGCCTCCGATGGCAGCGCGATCGCCGCGATGAACGCGACCACGGACATCGCCACGCTGGCCACGCTGGGGGACCTGGATGAGTGGGTGAACGAGTTCGCGGCCGAGGCCGTCGTTGGGGACGATGACGGGTACTGGTGCTGCAACCACAATTTCTACCTCTATGAGCACCCCTCGCGTGGGATACTCTTTGTGCCATGGGACTTTGACGACGACTTTGACGTCCAGGGCTACGACACCAACCCGATCAGCGGGTACACCGAGCCATGGGGGCTCTTCCAGCAGCCGTTGTACGTCGCGCTGACGCACGACCCCGTGTACGGCCCAAAGTTCGTCGACGCCGTCGAAAAGATGAACGCGGCGATGGACCCGTCGCTCGCGCAGGCGGACATCGACCGCTGGTCCGCCCAGGACGCCGACTCGGTACAGTCCGACCCCAGTCGCTCGATGGGCTGGCAGGAGCATGTCGACGAGGTCGCCCGCATGCGCGCCTGGGTGGCCGCCCACCACGCCTACCTGCAAAGTTGGGTCGCGTGCCAGCGCGGTGAGACGACGGACGCCGATGGCGACGGCTCGCCTGTCTGCACGGATCCCAACGATGCCGACCCCACCGTCTACCCGGGCGCGCCCGAGATCTGCAACGGCGTGGACGACAACGCCGATGGTTGGATCGACGACCCGGCGAGCACCCCGGCAGACCCCGCGTGTGACGACTGCGTGCGCCACGATTTTGTCGACCACCACTTCCTGTTCTGTCGCAACCCGCGGTCCAACGCGGACGCCGAGGCCAACTGTGAGGCCCACGGTGGCGTGCTGACGACGTTCCAGACCACGGGCGAGGACGTGCTGTACTACTTCTACACCTGGCCGATCACCGAGCCGTGGTGGACGGGCGTGGGGACGGGGTCGTGCCCGGCCTGGGACGAGTCGATCGCCAGCAGCTCGTCCGCGGATTGTGGGACCCTGCACCCGAGCATCTGCTCGGCACCGTAGGACGCCCGGAGCGCGCTACGGACAGGCCGTGCCGCTGCAGACGGTCGTGATGTCGTTGTTCTCCATCTGGTCGGTGCCATCGGTGAACGCGATGTCGTTGTTCGACGAGTCCGACAGCGAGTTGTCGTTGATGCCGGTGCCAAAATCGCAGTCGGTCGTCGTCAGGCTCGCACCGGCGGCGCCCATGCGGATGCCGCCACCCGAGATCGTCGCGATGTTCTGGTAGATGCCGTAGTTGAGCCCCGGGCTGACGCCCGTGCACGTGAGCGTGCCGACCAGGTAGACGCCGCCGCCGTACTGGGCCTCGCCGTTGTAGATGACCGAGCTCGTGGCGTGGGCCGTGGCGCCGCTCGCGACGTACATCCCGCCGCCGTCGATGGTGTCGCCGTCGCCGTTCCCGGTCAGCGTGGCGCCCGAGAGGGTTGTGGTGCCCGCGCCGACGTAGATGCCGCCGCCGTCATCGGCGAGGTTCCCGCCGAGCGTGCCGCCGAGGCTGGCGGTGCCGCCGAACCAGGCCGCGCCGCCCTGGGTCGCGGTGTTGTACGCCATCGAGATCCCGGTGGCCGTCACCGTGCCCCCGCCCTGGTAGATGCCGCCGCCGTCGAACACCGCGCTGTCGTAGTTGAAGGTGTCGTTGGTGAGCGTCACCGTGCCGCCGTTCACCAGGAGGCCCCCGCCGTCCTGGGCGAGGCCGTTCGTGAACGTCGTCGAGGTGAAGCCCACGGTGCCGGCCTCCACGTCCACGTTGCCGCCATCCCCGGTGGCGAGCCCGAGATCGATCGTGGTGCCAACGCTGGCGGAGGTGCCGAACGTCGCGGTCGAGGTGGTGTCGATGTAGATGTCGCCGCCATCGAGGCCCGCAATTCCCTCCGTGATCGTCCCGCCGTTCACGGTCAGGGTGGGCGAGCCGTTGAGGTAGAGCGCGCCGCCGTAGCCGTTGTCGGCGGTGTTGAGCGAGACCGTCGACGTGGTCAGCGTGAGCGTGCCCGCCGTCATTCCGATGCCGCCGCCGCCGGTGGTGTCGTCTGTCGCGTTGCCGGTGATCGTCGCCGAGGTGAGCGTCGCGGTGCCGCCCTTCATGCCGATGCCGCCGCCGACGCCGCTGCCGACGCTGTCCGAGATGGTGAGCCCGCTGGCGCTCGTGAACGTGCCGCCGCCGATGTACATGCCGCCGCCATCGTCGCCCGCCGTGCTGCCGTCGACCGTCGACGTGTTGGTGAACGTGATGGCGCCGCCGCTCTCGTAGACGCCGCCGCCGTCCGTCCCTGCGACATTGCTGCTGAAGCTGTTGTAGGTCGAGCCCCACGTGCCGCCTGCCACGTAGAGACCGCCGCCGCTCGTGTTCGTCGCCGTGTTGCTGGTGAACGTGGTCTTGGAGCCGGAGGTGCCGGTCAGCGTGGCGGTGCCGCCGGCCATGTAGACGCCGCCGCCGCTGGTGGTCGCCGTGTTGGTCGAGAACGTCATCGGCCCGGCGACGAACGTGCCGCCGGCCATGTAGAGCCCGCCGCCGAGCGTGCCGGCGCTGCTGGAGCTGATCGTCGAGGTCGTCGCCGTCTCGAACCGGGAGTTGGCGTTCATCCACACGCCGCCGCCCTGCTGCGAGGCGGTGCCGCTCTGGATCGTGGTGCTCGTGGCCTTGACGCTGGCATAGTTGTCGACGGCGATGTCGCCGCCGTAGGTCGCGCTGCCGGACTTGACCGTGTCCGAGGAGAGCTGCACGGTGTAGCTGCCGGAGCTCGGGGCGCTCGCCGCCGTGGCGTACACCGTGCCGCCGTAGCCGCCGGTCCCACTCCCGCGCGAGAGCGTGAGGTTCGACACGGTGACCGCGCCGCCGCTCACGTCGATGGTGCTGCCCGAGGCCGTCCCGCCGTCCAGGGTTGGCGCGCCGTTCTGGGCCGTGATCGTGGCGGTCACGCCGGTGGCGGTGACACGGCCGTAGATGGTCGTGGTGCCGCACAAATAGAGCGTGTCGTTGTTCGACAGCGCCAGGGTGCCCGAGCTCGCGGAGCTGCTCGTGAGCGTGGCCGATTCGTCCGTCCATGTGCTGCCGTTGCTCACGCTGGACTTGCCGGACTCGCTGGCGGTCGTCCACGCGCTGCTGCCCGTGCAGTTGTTGTACTTGCCATCGCAGAGCTCCGGCGCGCCGGTGTAGACGTACTTGTCGCTGTCGTTGCAGTCGGTGCTGGTGGTCACGCCGACAGTCGCGCAGTCGCCCGTCCCGGCGCCCTGCCCGTCGCCATCGCCGTCCGTGTAGTAGACGGTGAGGCCATTGTCCGCCGTGCCGTCGCAGTCCTGATCGACGTCGTCGCAGGTCTCGGTGGCGCCCGGGTGGATGGTCGAGCTGGCGTCGTTGCAGTCGGTCGTGCTCGCGGTGGTGCCCGTGACCTTGTAGCTGCCGCTCGACGTACACAGGCACTCATTCGTGGCGACGAGCCCGTACCCGTCGCTGTCGCCGTCGTAGTAGTACGTCGTGCAGCTCACCGCGTTCAGATCGTTGGTGCTTCCGTCGCAATTGTCGTCGTAGGACGTCGCGCAGGTCTCGGTGCCGGCGGGGCTGACCGCCGCGCGTGTGTCGTCACAGTCGGTTGTGTTGGACGCTGTGTAGCTGCCCGAGGCGGAGCAGCGACACTCACTGGTGGCGGTGCCGTAGCCGTCCGCATCGCCGTCGTAGTAGCGGATCGTGCAGTCCGTCGCGCTCAGATCGTTCGTCGATCCGTCGCAATTGTCGTCGTAGGACGTGTCGCAGGTCTCGGTGCGGGTCGGGTTGACGGTGGAGCGGGTGTCGTCACAGTCCGTGTTGACGAGCGCCGTGTAGCTGCCCTCGGCCGTGCACCGGCACTCGCTCGACGTCGTGCCGTAGGTGTCCGAGTCCGCGTCGTAGTACCGGGTCGTGCACGAGGTGGCGTTCAGATCGTCGATGTCGCCGTCGCAATTGTCGTCGTAGGCGGTCGCGCAGGTCTCCTTCGCGGCGGGGTTGACGGCGGACTTCGTGTCGTCGCAGTCGGTCGACGAGGTCGTTGTGTAGGTTGCATCCGCGGTGCACAGACACTCGTCGGTCGAGCCCGCGTAGCCGTCGCCGTCCAGATCGCTGTAGTACAGCGCACAGCCGGTCGCGTTGACATCGTTGGTTGAACCATCGCAGTTGTCGTCATACGCGGTCGAGCAGCTCTCGGTGGCGCCCGGGTGGACCCCGGACTTGGAGTCGTCGCAGTCCGTGTCCGAGGTGTAGGCGTAGGTCGCGGTCGCGACGCAGATGCACTCGTCCGTCGCCCCGGCGTAGCCGTCGCCGTCGCCGTCGCTGTAGAACAGCGCGCAGCCGGTCGCGTTGACATCGTTGGTCGATCCGTCGCAGTTGTCGTCGTAGGAGGTGGAGCAGGACTCCTTGGCGCCCGGGTGGACGGCCGAGCGCGAGTCGTCGCAGTCGGTCGTGGAGGTGTACTTGTAGGTCGCGTCCGCCGCGCAGAGGCACTCCTCGGTGCTGCCGGCGTAGGTGTCGCCGTCTACGTCGCTGTACCAGATGCTGCAGCCGGTCGCGTTGATGTCGTTGGTAGAACCATCGCAGTTGTCGTCGTACGCCGTCGCGCAGCTCTCGGTCACGCCGGGGTGGACGGAGGCGCGCGTGTCGTCGCAGTCCGTGCCGAGGCCGGAGCCGTCCTTGCCGTAGCCGTCGCCGTCCTGATCGTAGTCGTTCGCACCGTCACAATTCGAGTCGACGCCGTCGTACCAGGCGTCCACGGCGCCTGGGTTCACGTCGCCCGCGGTGTCGTCGCAGTCATCGCCGACGATGCCGAAGGTGTCGGGCCAGGCGTCGGTGGCGTACCCGTCCGCATCCTGGTCGAAGTCGCTGTCGCCCGCGCAGTCCTGGTCGAGGCCGTCGTACCACGTCTCGGTGGCGCCGGGGTTCACCTTGTCCGCCGTCAGCGCCGGGAATCCGTTGACGGGCACCCAGTCGGGCGCGAGCGCCGGGTCGTCCCAGCAGTCGCCCGGCTGGTAGAACGCCATGTTGTTGACCGTGCCGGCGTACCCGGCCTCCACGTAGCCGTCGCCGTCCTGGTCGCCGTCGTTGCCGTCGCAGTTCTCGTCGAGGTTGTTGTACCAGACCTCGGGGATGTCGGGGTTGGGGAAGACGGAGGCGTCGAGATCGTCACACTCGGCGTAGCTTGGGTAGCCGTCGCCATCCTGGTCCCAATCGTCGTTGCCGCCGCAGTCCTGGTCCGTGCCGTCGTACCAGACGTC
Source organism: uncultured Pseudomonadota bacterium (assembly GCA_903844155.1). Lineage (GTDB taxonomy): Bacteria > Myxococcota_A > UBA796 > UBA796 > SXON01 > CAIUMM01. The sequence continues at coordinate 95,170 of CAIMSU010000341.1, forward strand.
CGTCTCGCCGGGGTTGATGTCGGCCGGGTCGAACGGATCGCCGACGAAGGGGAGGGAGAGCGGGTAGGTGCAGCTCGTCTCGGTGCCATCGTAGAGCACACAGGTGCTGTCGAGCTCATCGTAGCAATCGTCGCCGAGCGTGCCGTCGTGGCGCGGGTGGATGGACGAGTCGTAGCCGTCCCCGTCCTGGTCGAAGTCGTCCGCCGCGTCGCAGTTGGCGTCGATGTCGTCGTAGTAGATGTCTGTCGCGCCAGGATGGACGTCTGCGGCGGTCAATTGCGGGAAGCCGCTGGAGGCTGTGTAGGCGTCCGGCGTGCTCGTCGGGTCGTCCCAGCAGTCGTCGCCCGCGCCGTTCGGGCCGGTGTACCCGACCGCGTCAAAACCATCGCCGTCCTGATCGAAGTCGTCGACGCCGTCGCAGTTGCTGTCGATCCCGTCGTACCAGGCGTCCTGCGCGCCCGGGTAGATCGTCGGATCGGCGTCGTTGCAGTCGCCCTGCGCGAGCGTGACGCCGTCGCCGTCGCCGTCGACAGGGGTCCACGTTGCCGAGCAGGCCGCGAGGGCGAGGGGCGCGGCGAGGGAGAGGAGCGAGGCGACGGGACGCAAGGAAAGAAGACGCATCGGGACACGATATCATGAAAGCGCCGCTGGCGCTTCGGTTCGGATCGCGGGCAGGGTTAGGATCTACCGCCATTATTACGAGTCGAAGCCGCCAGATCCGGGGTTGGCAGATCCGGCGGAACGCGTCCGATCCGGCCCGTGTGGCGGGGGCGGGGGGGGGCGCTACCCGGAGCAGGTCCAGACGGCGGTCCAGATGACCGAGTCCGAGCCGCTCTTTTCGGAGTCGCCGACCCAGCGACCCCAGGCGTCGTAGCTGGCGACGTCCTCGAGATATGGCGAGCCATCGCTGTAGTATTCGGTGAACGAAGAGGTGGTCAGCAGGTCCGCGTCGTAGGTCCAGGTCTCGCTGGAGTCGGGGACGCCGTTGTTGTCGTCGTCTCGTGCCCAGGCGAGCTCGTGGTCGGCGGCGTCGTAGGTCTGCGTCCAGGTCGCGTCGATCATGCCGTCGTCGTCGTAGTCCTCCGTTCCGGCGAACACGGTGTTCCCGGCGTCGTCCACGGTGACAACTTGCACCCAGCGGGTGTCGATGGTGCCGTCCAGGCCGTCGTCCTCCGTCGCGCCGATCCAGTGTCCATCGGCATCGTAGGTGTATGCCACGGCGGAGTCCGGGGTGCCGTCGCCGCCGTCGTCGCGGGTGAAGCCGGTCTCGACGCCGGCCCCGTCGTAGGCGAAGGTCCAGATCGTGTCCCATGGGTCGGCCCCGTCGTAGTCCTGGGCGTACGTCGCCTCCTCGTCGCCGTTCCAGCTCCACGCCTCGCGTGCGTCGACCGTGCCGTTGTTCCCGAGGTCCTGGATCCAGTCGATCGCGTGTCCATCATACCAGGTGGTGCTGTCGGTCCGGTCGTCGGAGGCGCGGTCCGGTTGCGGGCCGTAAAAGGCGTAGACCACGAACTCGCCGGCGCCGTTGTACATCCCGACCTCGTAGGTGGAGGTGTTGGAGTTGGTGGCGGTGTATTTGCAGTTGGCAGTGGGGATGTCCGGGTTGGCCGGACCGTTTGTCGTGGCGGCGGCGGAGTCCGCACCGGTGTCGCCGCCGGAGTCGAGCGGCGCGGAGTCTGCGGTCACGGCGGAGTCGCCGGCCGCAGCGTCGCCGGTGGTTTTCGGGGCGTTGCAGGCGGCGAGCGCGAGGAACCACATGGGGGGACGGTAGCACGGGGTCGAGACCGGGGTCAAATGTCGCGGATCGCGTTGAGACCCGGGTCAAAAGTCGGCGGCCAGGCGCCCGGGGAGTGGATGACGCGGCCTTCCGGGCGGTGAGCCGCGCGGCTGGAATACGGGTCCACGGTCAAACGCCGTGAATGTGCCGATGCAGTCGCGGGCCGCGCGGGCAGAGGCCCTGTCCAGCGGCCGCTGGGGGCGTCCCGGCCTGCCCCGGCGACTTTTGACCCTTGTCTGGATGGCGATCGCGACTTTTGGCCCCGGTCTGGGGCCTGACCGCACGCCCGGGAACGGCGCGGGTGCGGAGCGGCGTCCCACAGCGATCGCTGGAGCGGCGCGGGGCCGAGCGAGCCGCCCCAATCTGCCCACCCCGACCGGGCTGCCGCCCGGCCGGGGGCCCCGCAGATTGGGAGCTTTTCACCTCGACTTGCGGGCGCAGCGCGACCACGGTGACCCGCCCCCGGCGGGTCACCGCCCGGCTGTCGCCGGGTCTGGTCGCGCTTCGCCCGCTGTCGAACGCGCTGCCGCCGGGACTGGTCGCGCTTCGCCCGGCCTGTCACATGAGGGCTTCCCGGACGACCTGCGCCCAGCTCCGGACCGACACCTCCGCCCGTCGCCCGCGCCAATGCCGGATGGCGTCCTCCAACTCGGGGCCGACCGTGCCCCCTTCGCCCGTCAAAGTCCGACAATCGCCGACGTCGCTGGCTACGACGGGCGTGCCTTGCGCGCGGTAGGCGAGGATCTTGAGCGGGCAGAACCAGGGCGGCGCGTCGGGGCGGTAGGGGGCGAGGCCGATGTCCATGGCGGCGACCAGATCGGCGACGTCGCGCTCGGGGACCTGACCGACGCAGCGCAGGCGCGGGTGGGTGATGCGGACGGGGCCGTCGCCGACGCAGAGGCCGAGGGCATCGGGGAAGGCGTCGAGGAGGGCGGGCAGGCGCTCGACGCCGTGCCAGGGCTTCATTGAGCCGAGAAAGCCGAGGACAAACGTGCCTTCGAGGCCGAGGCGGCGGCGGGTGCCGGCGCGGTCGCCGACGTGGGGTTCGGCGCCGTTGGGGACGTGGCGGACGTCGGTTGCGCCCTCGCTACGTGCCCAATCGGCGAGCCAGGCGGAGACGGTGATGACGCGCGGGGCGTTGCGTAGGGCGGCGCGTTCGGAAGCGCGGGCGAGCCAGGGGAAGGTGAGGGACTCCAGCTCGGCGCGTTCGCGGGCGAGGGGGGCGTTGACCTCGAGGATGCGGGGAATATCCTGCAGATAACGGTGCGATTGGCCGTAGAGGGTGTGGCGCTCCCAGACGAGCGTGGGATGCAGGTCGCGGGCGGCTTCGGCGACGACACGGGCGACGCGGACCTCGGCCAGCTCGCGGTACCGGTGCAGCGCGGCGGGCCAGGGACGGGGGAGGGCGACGGGCTCGATGACGTCGATGCCAACGGCGTCCTGCTCCCCGCGGGTGTCCGAGCGGCGGGCGGCGACGATGGGGGCGCGCAGCGCACGGGCGACGCCGCGGAGGTGGGCGGAGGCGCCGGAGGGGCCGAGCGCGGGAATGCCGGTCGCTGGGCAGAGGACGACCGGTCGAACGCCGGGAGTCACCCGCCGCCCGGTCCGGTCCAGGCGAGGGAGGCGAGGACGGCGTCGCCGATCGCGCGGCGACCGGGGCAGGCGTCGACCGCCTTGCACGCCCTGGGGAGCCGATACCCGACGCGCGTCCTCAGCCCGTCGCGCTCCACCACACGCTCCACGATCACCAGCGAGGTGTCCTCCCCTCCGGCGCCATCAAGCTCGCTTGTGACCTCAAAAATGGCCGGATCATCCGGCAACGCCTTCGCCGCAGCGGGCGTCTGCAGCCACTCCCCCCACAGGGCCTGCTCGCGCGCCGCCGGCTCCTCGGCCGTGCCCGCGGGCTCGTCCTCCGGCGCCTCGACGACAAAGGTCCCCGCGAACACCGCATACTCGTCGCCCGACGACCAGGCGTGCATGCCCTCCCAGCGGCCGGCGTGCTCGATCCAGCGCTCCGGCAGCGACACGCTGATCCCCTCGGACACCGCCACCGTCGACCAGGACCCCGCCCACCATGACGCCGGCGAGAACGGCAGCAGCGCCGTCCAAAAGAGCCCAGCAAAGGTCAGTAACTGCGCCCGCCCCAGCGCGAACGGCTGCGACACCGCCGCGGCCACCACCCCCCCAACCAGCCCGCCCGCGTGTCCCACCAGCGAGATCCCCGGCCCGTCGAACAGGCTCATGAACGCGAGCGGCAGGAACAGCACGAGGTTGCCGACGCCGTAGCGGCCCTGCAATTCGGCGGGGATCAGGTTGCCGTGCCGAAAGCCGAGGGCGATCTGTGCGCCCCAGACGCCGTAGACCAGCGTGCTCGCCCCGACCACCGGAAGATCGCTCCACAGCAGGATCGCGACCGTGCTCCCGAACAGCGCGAGCGCGTAGACCGCCGCCACGCCGATCGCTCCGAGCACCCGCTCCGACCGGTAGCCGCAGTAGGCGAGCAGCGGGAGGTTCACGCCGAGGTGCCCGAACCCGACGTGGGCGAGCGCCGCGGTGAACGGGGTCCAGAACGCCCGCTCCATCACGGTTTTCTCGAAGCCCACCGCACTGAAATCCAGCACCCGCTCCCCGTACCCCGCGACCGTCGCCACCCCCTGCCCAACCCCGACGACCACCAGCACGGCGCAGAGCGCGACCGTCAGCCACGGCACGCCGAACCGCCGCAGCTGTGCACACATCCGTGCCTCCTCCGCCGACAACGCCTCCTTCAGCGCCGGGATCTCGCGCGCCGGCAGGAACCCGTCGCCCGTCCAGGCCGGGTGCTGGATGTGCACCGAGTCCGGCAACCGCCCACGACGAAGCTGTTCTTCCAGCTCGTCCACCGGCATGAGGAACGTTTCGGATGCGGTACGGACTTGCGCTGGCGCCACACCGGGAGCCTACCCGAGGTGCACGCCGCTTCGTGTCCCGAAACCGTCAATCCGGCCCATCGGCTCCGAGCCGATGGCACCGAATCAGCGCGCTACTTCGTCTCTTTGTGCGCGGTGACCTTGCGCTCGTAGCGGCAGTACTTCTGCAGCTCCATGCGGGCGGCCGTGTTCTTCTTGTTCTTCTGCGTCACGTATCGGCTCACGCCGGGAACGCCGCTGGTGCGGCACGTGGTGCATTCGAGGTGGATGACCTGACGGCCCTGGGCCTTCTTCTTCGCCATGTTCGACTCCGATGGGTTTCGACCGGGGCGGCTATTGCCCTGAGGAGGGCGCGTCAAGGTCGTCGGGCAGCGCGAAGTCGTTGGGGGCGGGCAAGGCGTCGGGGGCGGGCGGGACCTCGGGGGCCGCCGCCGGCAGCGTCTCGTCCTGCTCGGTGGCGCAGCTCTCGTTGTAGGCGGCGATGGCGCGCTTCTGGCTGATCGCCGAGCACCCGAGGACAACCCCGGCGAGCGTGACGCCGTTGAAGGCGATGTCTACTCCGAGCCTCGCGTTCACCGCAAGGCCGGCGATGCTCAGGACCTCGCCGGCGATGATGAGGCCGGTGCCGGCCGAACTTCTGCTGGTACGAGCGCGCTCGATGTCTGCCGACGCCGGGCAGGACAGCAGCGCAGCGTGCAGGACCTTGTACCGGGCCGCGGGGTTCCCCTCCACCGGGCGCCCGTCAATCGCGAGGTGCCCCGGAGTCTTTTCGATACCGGTCCCCGCAAACGCCCAGCCCGAGTTCGCCAGGAACGCCAACACAATCCACATCGTCGCCTCCAGTTGGCTCCCATTTATCCAGCGCCCCCGGTTTCCGGTTAGTCCTCACCGCATGAAAATCTTCATCGACACCGCCAACCTCGCCGAGATCCGTGAAGCCCACTCGTGGGGCGTCATCGACGGCGTCACCACAAACCCCAGCTTGATCGCCAAGGAGGGGCGCGATTTCATCGCGACGATCCACGAGATCGCCGAGCTGGTGAACGGCCCGGTTTCCGCGGAGGTCGTGGCGCAGGACGCGCCGACGATGATCAAGGAGGGGTTGTTGCTGGCGAAGGTGCACAAGAACATCGTCGTCAAGATCCCGCTCACCTACGAGGGCATCAAGGCGTGCTCGGCGCTCTCGGGCGAGGGCGTGCGCACGAACGTGACGCTTTGTTTCCAGGCCAGCCAGGCCCTGCTCGCGGCCAAGGCCGGCGCGACCTACATCTCGCCGTTCATCGGCCGGCTCGACGATCTCGGGGTGGACGGCGTCACGCTCATCAGGAGCATCGTCACGATCTTCCGGAACGACACCGATCTGAAGACGAACGTCCTCGCCGCGAGCATCCGCGACCCGCTGCACGTCGTGCAGGTCGCCGAGGCCGGTGCCCATGTCGCCACGATCCCGTTCAAGGTCATGAAGCAGATGTTCCTGCACCCGATGACCGACCGCGGGAACGAGCAGTTCCTGAAGGACTGGGCGACCGTGGCGGATCGGGACATCATCGGGCAGACCACACGGTTTCTCGAGGCCCGGAAGTAGTCCGGTCGAGGAGAGCGAGGGCCGGGTTAGCGCGCAAGGATGGCCGAACCAACCGATCCCGCCGCTGATCTGACGCTCGACATCGGCGGCATGACCCTGGAGCCGGGCGCGCGCATCGGCCCCTACGTCTTCCGTCGCCTCGCCGGCAAGGGCGGAATGGCGCATGTCGTCCTCGCCACGGACCCCGATGGACGGGCCGTCGCGGTGAAGGTGCTCAAGGCCAACCGGGTCAGCACGGGACTCCTCCGGTTCAAGCGGGAGTTTCGGGCGCTCGCCCGCTTGCGGCACCCGAACGTCATCCGCGTCGACGCGTACGGCGACCTCTGGGGCCACCCCTACATTGCGATGGAGTTCGTCGAGGGCACCGATCTCCACCAGTTGATCCACGCTTTTCGCGGCTACGAACCGGCGGCACGCTGGCGACGGTGCGAGGAGATCCTCATCGATCTCTGTCGGGCGCTCGCGTACATCCATCGCCGCGGCCTCGTCCACCGCGACCTGAAGCCATCGAACATCCTCATCGACCAGGAAGGCGGCTGCAAGCTCACGGACTTCGGGATCGTGAAGGACCTCGACCCGTCGGCCGACCTCGCGCTCTCGACCACGCTCGTCGGCACCTGGGCCTACGCGAGCCCGGAGCAGATCCAGGGCCAGCCCATCGACCATCGCTCGGACCTCTACTCGCTCGGCGTCATGCTTTTTGCCATGCTGACGGGCCGGCGCCCGTTCGTGGCGAAGGATCTCGCGGGGTATCTGGAGCTTCATCGCGGACAGTCGGTGCCGAGTCCGCGGGACGTGGACCCGGAGGTGCCCGAGCACCTCGATGAGATCTGCATGCGGCTGCTGAAGAAGCTGCCACGCGATCGGTACCGGTCGGCGCAGGAGATCCTGTTCCGGTTGGAGCTGGATTTTGAGACGGACGCGGCGCCGGGCCCGGACAGTGTGGGGGCGTGGCAGCCGCCGCTGGTGGGGCGAGACGAGGAGGAGGCGCGGATCCACGACGTCGTCGCGGGGCTCTCGGAGGGGAGCGGGAAGATCCTGCTGCTCGAAGGCCCCGAAGGGGCGGGAAAGACCCGCCTGCTGGACGCAGTCAGCTCGCACGTGGCGCTGCTTGGTCTGGCCGTGCTCCGCGAGCGGGTGTCCCCGCGCGAAGGCGTCGTCGACGTGCTGCTCAGGCTGGGGACCGGCTTGCAGCGCGAGCTGGGCAACCGGGCGAGCGGCTCGTTGGCGGCGGCGCTGGCGGGCTTCGGGGCGCGGATGGACGGCGCGCCGGCTGCCAACGCCCGGGAACGGCTCCTGGACGCGCTCGTGGAGGGGCTCAAGCGCCTCGCCGAGGACGGCCCCGTGGTGCTGCTCGTCGATGATCTGCACTACAGCCCGCTCCCCTCGTTGGACGGCCTCGTGCACGTTGCCCGAGCGCTCGCGGAGCGCCCCGTCCTGCTGATCGGAACGCTGCGACCGGACCGGGCCTCGCCGCGCTTGCAGTCGCTGCGCAAGGGTGGCCTCGTCGGCCTTGTGCCGGAGACCATGGAGATCCCGCCGCTGGGGCGACCGGCGATCTCGGCACTCGTGGACTCGCTCCTTGGCGCTGGCAAGCCGGCGCAGGCGTTGACCGACCGGCTCTACCAGGAGACCGAGGGTTCGCCGCTGTTCCTGACGTTGTTCCTGCAGCACCTCATGGGGCAGGGCGTGCTGGAGCGTCAGGGCACGCGTTGGCGCCTCGCCTCGGACGTGGAGGAGGTCGTTTCGGGCCACCTGGAGATCCCGCCGGGTGTACGCCAGGTTGTGCGGGCGCGCCTGCAGCCGCTGGACCCGGCGGAGCGGGAGCTCGCCGAGGCGGTCGCCGTGAGCGGGCGCGAGATGGAGCTGGACGTGCTCCTGGACGTGCTGGAGATCGACGAGGACGAGGCTGGCAGCCTGCTCGACGATCTCGAGGACGTTGGCATCATCCGGCAGCGCCGGGTGGGCGAGCAGGTGTGGCTGGACCTCGCGCACTCCAAGTTCGGCGATGTGCTGTACCGGGAGCTGGACATCGAGCGCCGCTCGTTCCTGCACCGCCGCCTCGCGAACGTGCTCGAAGTCCGCCATGGCAACGACGCGCACGCAGCAGAGGCCATCGGCGACCACTATCGGCGCGCAGGGGAGGCCGGAAAGGCCTGGCACTACCTCATCTCTGCGGCGTCACGGCTTCGGGACCGGAGCCTGGTGAGCGAGGCGATGGACCTGTGCGACCGCGCGGGCGACGTGGAGGACGCAGCGCGGGTGGACCTCGCACCCGAGGAATTCGCGGCGTCCCGGCAGGAGCTGCTCGGCGTTCGCGCCACCGTCTACTACATCCGCGGCGACTGGCAGGACGCGCGGGACGCGGCCACGAATGCCCTGTCCCTGCAGTCCGGCGACGTGCGGGCGACCCTGAAGCTCCGCGTGCTGCTCGGGCGGGTCCTGCGTGGGCTGGGGGACCTGGAGGGTGCCGAGCAGGAGATCGCAGAGGTGCTCGAAAAGGCGCGCGAGCTGCATCACCGCGACATCCTCGCGGACGCGCTGACCGTGCTCGCCGGCGTGGCGTGGAGCCGCGGCGACCTGGACGCGTGCGAGGCTCGGGCGCAGGAGGGGCTGGTGCTCGCGAACGGGCCGGATCTGATGGACAGCCGGGCGAACCTGCTTCTGGCGTTCACCGCCGTCCAGGCGAGCCGCGGGTTGCTCGCCAGCGCGGCCAGCGGGCTGTCCGAGGCGCAGACGCTGCTCAAGGAGCTGCGGAACAAGCCACAGCGGGCGTTGGCACTATGTAATCTGGGGGAGGTGCTGCTCGGGCAGGGCGACCTCGTCGGCGCCTGGCGCGCCCTGGCGGAAGCGCTGGCAGAAGCCCAGCAGGCGGGTCACAAGCTCGGCGAGATGGCAGCGCGGTGCTTGCGCGGATCCGCCGCGTTCCTCGCCGGCGATCTCGACGTCGCCCAGGAGGAGCTGCAGCACTCCGTCGTGCTTGCCCGCGCCATCCCGACACCGGGCGAGGAGCTGATCCCGGCGTGGATGCTCTCCCGCCTCGCCGCAGAGCGTGGCGATTACGAGGCTTCCGGCAAGTTCATCGAGGAGGCTGCACGCGCCGCCGCGGTCCAGGATCCGGAGCGGTACGGTCCCGCGGTGGACGCGATGCGCGCGCGTCTCGCCGCCCTCGCTGGCCAGACCGCCCGCGCGAACGAGATGCTGGCCCGCGCGGTCACCGCGTTGCCCGGCCTGCCCGTCTATCGGCGGGTCCTCGTCCAATTCCAGATCGCCCGCGCCCGCTCGGCGATGGGCGACCGGGTCGGGGCGCTCGCGAACGCGCAGGCCGGCACGCACCTCGCCAGCATGCGCGGCTTCCGGCTGCTCGTCACGGAGGGGCTCGCGCTCACCGCCTCATACGCCGGTGCGGACGAGCAGAAGCGCGCCCGCGTCGAGCTGGAGGAGTGGTGCACCGAGCTGATGGTGGCCGTGCCCCCGCACTGGCATGCTTCGTTGAGGCGCCGGCTGGGCTGCTGAGCCGGCGGGCCGGGTCCGGTCACCACCAAACTACCCGTCCCCGCTGCCCGGCCGGGGTTTTGGAGGGCGGCACGGCGTACTCGCCGGGTCGACCGAACAAAACCCACTTTATTCGGGTACTCCCGAATAAAGTTAGGCCGGCGGGCGGCGCCCCGCGCCGCCAGGCGAGCAAGCGACCCCAACGCGCCGGATTGATCAAGATCACCCCGAACTAAAGCTACGGAACACCGATAAAGCGCACAAAGCCCGATGGCGTCCCCGCCCAGACCGTCGGCGGGCTCGTCGACGCGTCGACCGTCAATTGCTGGACGTTGGGGTCCGGTAGATAGGACGAGACGTCGGTCATCGTCTCGGTGGTCTCGTCCCACACCAGCAGGCTGGTCTCGGTGCCGATCCACACGTGCCCGTCGCCATCGGCCCGCAGGGCGTAGACGGCGGAGGGGAACGGGTCGCCCATGAGTGTCGTCGTGCTCGTGCCGATGTCTGTGCCGACGTCCACCCGGGCGACGCCGTACAGGTAGGACGCTACCCACAGCGTCCACCCATCTGAATCCTGGTCGGTGATGCCGACCTCCACGCCGACGTCGACGGGCCACGGGATCCAGTATTCGGCGAGATCACCACCTTCGGACTGGGGAAGGTAGGAGAGGCTGCCGTCGTCCTCGTACTGCCAACGCGAGAGCTGGTACTGGTCGCCGTTCCAGATGCTCGCGTCGGGCGAGAACGCCAGGCCGTAGGTCAGGCTGTGCGGGTGGGTCGGATGGGCATGTTGGGCGAAGATCCCGCCGTCCTGCTGCCACACGCAGATGCCCTCGTTCGTTCCCATCCACACGTCGCCCGCGCCAATTCCATAGGGCTGCTCGCGCAACCGCAGGACGTACTGGATCTCGCCGTTGCTCGGGAACGCCAGCGCCTCGATGAGCGTGAGCGAGCCGTCGGCGTTGATGGAGAAGTGCGAGCCTTCGCGCGTGAGATCGCCGATGTCGCCGACCCAGAGGGTGCCGTCGCTGTGGGCGAGGACCGAGTAGGGGCCGGTCTTGTACAAGCCGTCGGCGGTTGTGTAGGTGCGGAGGGTGTCGGCGACGGGGTCGAGGTGCAGCAGCCCCGAGGTCGTGGCGACCCAGAGCGTGCTGTCCGGGGCGGCGGACATGCCTTTTACCGCGAGGCCGCTGACGCCGAGCTCGGGCCCGTAGACGGTGACGGGGCTGGCGACGACGTTGATGGTGACTTCGGCGTTGGCGTCGTTGCAGTCCGAATGCCAGGCGACGGCGAGGGTGTGGGCGCCGGCGGTGGCGGTCCAGGTCGCGGGGTTGGTGGTGCCGACGGCCGTGCCGTCCACGGTCCAGGACCAGGTGTCGGACGACGAAGTCGAGGCGATGGACGCCGACAATGTCACGGTGTCGCCGACGATGTAGGTCGCGTTGTCGACGGGCGAGGTGATCGAGAGGCTGTACCCGGTGTCGCTGCAGATGCTGCTGCTGTCGCCCGTCTCGGACGAGTCGGTGTTGTCGGTCGAGTCGACGGTCGGGTTCCCGGAGTCGCCGGCGACGGGCTGGCCGGTGTCTTTCTGGCCGCTGCAGGCTGACAGTCGGGGCGTGGCGAGCACGACGGCGAGGAGCAGGGCGGGGCGCGGGAGTGTCACGCGCGCAGTCTACCCGACCTTCGCAAGAACCGCTCCGACGCCCCCTTCCGGCCCGACCCGGCCAAAAAATGTCCGCGTCTCAGAAACGCCCTACGCGATTCTGAGCCCTGGACACAATTTGTCCGGGGGTGATCGGGTTAACGGGCGGAGATGCTGCCGATGGCGTTTACGTGGACCTTGACTGTCGACCCGCTGACCACGCTGCTGGGGTTCGTGCACGTGCAGGTCGAGCATCGCGCGGGCCAGTACGCGTCGATCTACGTCGGACCCAGCCTGAAGCTCATCAACTCGCCGCTCGGGATCGCAAACGGTGATTACAAGGGCTACGGCGTCGAGGCGGGGGTTCGGGTGTTTCCATGGGGAAAATCGCCGACCGGACCCTGGGTGATGACCCGCGCGGTGCTCGCGGACATCGTGGAGGCGTCGGACGTCCCCGGCCAGCGCGGTGGCAGCGAGGCGGGTGCCTACACGAGCCTCCTCGTCGGGTACACCGGCATCGTCCCGGTCGGCCCTGCCAAAAAGACCGGCCTGGTCCTCTCGGGCGGCCTCGGGCTCTCGTACTTCGACTACGGCCCGGACCCCTCGGCCGGCGGCATCCACGGCTTTCTCCCTGCCGCCCACACCAACATCGGCTGGGCGTTCTGACGGTGCCCGCCGTCCCCGCGCCCGTCCCCAGCGATCCGCGCGAAAAACCCGCCCTCGACCGCCTCGACGCCCTCGGCATCCCCTACGCCGTCCACCGCCACCCGCCGCTCCACACGGTCGCCGAGGCCAAGGCCCTCCGCGGCGACATCGACGCCGCCCACGTCAAAAACCTCTTCCTCCGCGACAAGAAGGAGCGGATGTGGCTGCTCACGGTGCTGGAGGGCCGGCCGATCGACACCAAAGTGCTCCGCCCCCTCCTCGGCGCGAGCGGTACCGTCAGCTTCGGCAGCCCTGACCGGCTCTTTCGCGTTCTGGGCATCCTCCCGGGCTCGGTGAGCCCGCTGGCCATCGTCAACGACGGCGCCCGCCTCGTCCACGTCGTGCTCGACGAAGCCCTCCGCGGGTACAGCCACATCGGCGTCCACCCCCTCCACAACGAAGCCACCGTGCGCCTCGCCGTGCCGGACCTCGTCCGCTTCCTGGAGGCCTCCGACCATCCGCCAACCTGGCTTTGACAACAAACGCGCCGCAGTGCTTGACCGTTGACGGGGTCGCGGTCTATAAGGCACCGTTCGAGGTTTCCCGATGCGTCGTTCCGCGGTGTGTTCCAGCCTGTCCCTCCTCGCCCTTTCGGCCGTGACCGCCGCCAGCATGAGCGCCTGCACGCCCATGGACGCCACGGTGAACGGGACCTACGCGAGCTACTTCGCCGTCAACAGCTCGGAGAACCTCTACCGGCTGCGTTCCAAGCTGGTGGACTTCTCCAAGCAGGCCACGCTCGACAAGTACAAGTTCACCCCCGTCGATTGCCGGCCGCCGTTCGTCGCCGCGAACTACAACTCCAACGGAAAGCTCACGAGCTGCGCGGACAACATCACCGACCGCCTCGCGGGGACCGACTACGGCACCGAGTGCGGCACGGGCACGTTCCCGACCTGCGCCTCGGACGGCACGGTCACGGACCAGGGCAGCTTCGTGCCGTTCCAGCGGAGCTACTTCCCCTGGATCACCGAGTATTCCTACTACGTGCGGTCCGAGAACGTGAAGCCCTGGCGCGTGGAGGCCGTGATCACGACCGAGGGCGACCTGCAGCTCACCATGCACAACGATGTCGGCAACGTGGGCGACTTCCGCTTCGGGTTTGTCGTCAAGCCGAGCTTCCAGCCGACCCAGTGCGTGGACAACCCGGACGGCAGCGGCGGCGCCGTCTCCGAGCCGGTGGACGGCGACTGGCTCACGAACTGGTCGGTCGATGAGAACGGCGGCACGCTCATCCACCTCAACGCGTACTCCTACCAGCTCAACCCGAGCAACACCGACCCGCAGTACGCTTGGTACTTCCCGCAGAGCTGGATGGCCGGCTACGCGTTCGGACGCATGGCGGACGAGGACCTGTACGGCCACGGCATCGACTACCTCGACCCCATCTCCGATACCGACAACACGGCCGATTGCGACTTCGACAACGGCGATTGCGGCAGCGGGTACAACCCGCCGCTCTACATGGACCAGAGCAACCCGAACGGGTCGACGGGCTACAACGACTACCACGGCCATTGGGGCCAGTCGGCGAACTATGCCGATTTCGTGAGCAGCATCCGGGATCAGGTCACGTACTCGGACACGAACCCGAGCGATCTCGCGTCCATGGGCAAGGTCACCACGGACCAGTTTGCGGTCGATTTGAAGGTTGAGGACAACACCTGGCGCGCGGACAACGCGGCCGCGGTGGCGGGCACCGATTCGTCGGATGGCTTTGCTGGCTGGGTTGGTGTCGATCCCTCGTGGGTCACGTTCGAGGACTCGCCCTCGGACCTGGCGAAGCGCACGACCGGGAACCAGGACAAGCCGCTGAAGGGGCACTTCCACATGTTCCTCGAGAGCGCGTCGGCGGCCTCCAAGGTGCTCGTCGAAGGCGACTTCGCCATCGACCACATCGCCAAGGACGTCTGGGGCTACAGCCCCACGCTGCAGCAGCGCAAGACGGACGAGAACAACACGCCGACGTGTGGCGAAGAGCGGATGACGTTCGACAGTGGCACGTCCGGGAGCTGACCGCGTCGCCCCGGGTTGACGCTCGGGGCATGCGGCGCTACAGTAAGCCTCGACCGGGACGTCGGTTTTAGCGCTTGATGCGTCCCCCCTATTCGTCTTGCGTGAGCAGAGGCCCGGTCACCCCATCCCTCAAACCGCCCGGCTCGACCGGGCGGTTTCGGTTTTGGACGCCGGCGCCACGCCGAGTCCGGAATTCGCCAGGTCGACCAGCGCTCGGTCGCCGCACGCCGCGGCCTCCCGGAGCCCGCGGGTGAGCCACACAGCGGCTTCGTCGGCGCGGTCGGGTCGATGGAGCAGGCCGAGCCCCGCGCGGATCGCGGCCTCGGCGGCGATGGCCCGAGCGCCCTCGGCCTCGGCCTGCCCCATTGCCTCGGTGCATGCGGCGAGCGTGTCGACGCCGTCGGGCGCGACTGCGGCGTCGAGGAGGAGCACGCGAGCGTGGCCGAGTGCGTCGGGTCGGCGTTGGAGGGCGGCTCGGGCTTGCCCGATCAGCTCGGCGGCGAGCGGGGGATTGCCGGCGGCGCGGGCGACCTCGGCGCGGTGGAGGAGGCACGCGCCAGCGCCGGCGGGCTGGTCCAGGCGGGTGTAGAGCGCCTGCGCTTGCTGAAACCACTTGGCGGCCTCGGCCAGGAGTCCGCGTTGGAACGCAAAACGGCCTTGCAGACGGGCGCTGCGCGCGAGACCGTGATCGTCGCCCCGGGCCAGCGCAAGGGCGTGAGCCTCACGCGCCCACTGCTGCGCCGTCGCCGGATCCCCCGCAGCGCCGGCCACCTCGGCGCGCAGCGCGAACGCTGGCGAAAGCAGCCCGACCCATCCGTGCAGCCGCCCCGCGGCGATCAGCCGCTCCGTCAGCCGGCCCGCCTCGGCCCAGTCGTACACGTCGGCAGCGGCGCGAGCCGCCCAGAGCCAGCCCTCGCCCCAGACGGCGTCGCCAGCAGCGCGCCCGGCCTGCTGCAGACAGGCATCCCGGGCGCGCACCACGACCATCACCGCCCAGTAGTCCCTGGTGAACGCAGCCTGCGCCAGCGCGTGCAGGAGGCTCGCTGCCTGGGCGTGATCCCCGGTGGCCGCGACCCGAAGCGCGCGGGCGTAGTCCAGATCGAGCGTGTCTGCCGGATCGAACCGCGGCGGCGCCATGGCCAGCTCGGGCGCAGCACCCGCCAGGCTGCACCCGC
The DNA here is from genome assembly GCA_903844155.1 of uncultured Pseudomonadota bacterium. Taxonomy (GTDB): domain Bacteria; phylum Myxococcota_A; class UBA796; order UBA796; family SXON01; genus CAIUMM01. The sequence goes on from CAIMSU010000341.1 coordinate 110,474, forward strand.
GAACCAGGACAAGCCCTTCGTCCGTGGCGTGGAGCGCCCCGCGGCGCAGGAGGTCGCCGACGCCCTCCAGCGCCCGCCCCGGCACGCCGCCCGCGCGCTCGCGAACGTACCGTGCCGCCTCGCCGGCGAGCCCCAGCGCCCCCTCCACGAGCTGCACCTGGTGCGCGGGGCCAAGGGGGCCGAGCGCGATGCGATCGACCCCGCTCGGGCGGTCGGGCGTGGCGTCGCACGTGACCACGACCAGCAGCCCGCCCAGGCCCTCGCCCGCGGTCGCGAGCGCGACCAGGCGCTGCAGCACCGGCGCCGGGTCGGCCGCTCCAAGGTCCACCTGCAGCACCACGTTCCCGTTGGCCCGGGCACCGGCGAGCATGCCCCGGAGCGACCCAAACCGCCGCGCCGCGCTCCCGTGGCCAGTCCGATTGGCGGGTCCCGAACCGCCGACCCCGTCGGCGCCCTGGGGGTTGACGACGCGGTCGCGGACGGCGGCGGGGTCCACGCGCTCCTCGGGGGGCGTCGGGCGCAGGCTCGCGAGGGCGGTCGCCAGGGCACCAACGGCGTCCAGGCCGGGGCTCCGCAGTTCGGCCACCCGCGCGGCGCCGGTTTCGAGTGCGTACACGCAGAGCCAGTTGGCGAGCGCCCGTTTCCCGATCCCCGCGGGCCCGGTCAGGCAGATGATGCGGGTCCCCCCGTTGTCCCGGGCGTCACACAACGCACCCCAGAGCTGATCGCGCTCCACGTCGCGGCCGATCACGGGGACCGGACGCCAGGCGTAGAGGCCCAGCCCCGCGCCGATCAGCCGCATGGGCTGTCGCCGGATGCTCCCGGTGCGCCAGTCGCGGGGGACGCCGCGGGAGGCCTGGCCGTCCACGGCGTCCAGGGCGGACAGGGTCTCGGCGGCGCACTGGACGCGGGCGGCCGGCGCCTTTTCGAGCAAGGCCCGGAGGAGGACCTCAAACCCGCGGGGTACCGCAAAACGCGGGACGAACGCCGGAGCGTCGAGCTGTGCGTGGGCGGCCGCGAGCACCTCTGGCGGGCGCGAGCTCCCAAACGGCGGCTCGCCGGTCGACAGTTGCCAGAGCAGGCAGCCGCACGCGTAGAGATCCGTCCAGGGGCCGTGCTGGCGGTAGTCCTGTGTGAACTGCTCGGGGGCCATGTACGCGGGCGTGCCGGCGATGCGACCATTCCCGAACTCCGCGGGGATCGACAGGCCAAAATCGCCGAGCTTCAACCCCGGGCGAACGTCGCCGGCCGAGGACACGAGCACGTTGTCCGGCGTGAGGTCGCGGTGCAGGACCCCGCGGGCGTGCGCGTAGGCGAGCCCGGCGAGCAGATCGGCGGCGATCCGGCGGAGCTGGTTCCAGTTGCGGGGGCCGGCCCGGGCGAGCGAGCCGCCTGAGCACAGCTCCGTCGCGATCCAGGTGGTTGGACGCCGGGTCCCCTCGGCGACCGGAAAGCCCGCAGGGACCATCCCGTGATCAAAGATCATCAGCAGGTTCGGGTGGTCCAAGGCTGCGAGCGCACGGACCTCGTCCGTCGAGCTGCCGCCGAGGAGCTTGATGGCGACCGGCACATCCTGGTCCTCGTGCACGCCCCGCCACACCTCGCCGAACCCGCCCTGTCCGAGCGGCGCCAGCAATCGGAAGGGACCAAGGACGATCGGCACGGACCCGTGCGTTATCATGGGCGTCCGGAGTTTTTCATGCCCACCTTCTCGCTGCCTCGTCCCGCTGTAGTCGCCGGTATGTCCGCCATCGTCTGCCTCCTCACCACCGTGGCCCTCGCCGCCGCGCCGCCCGCCGCTCCGCCCGCGCCTGCCGCTGCGCCGGAGGCCGCCCCGGTCGTCACGATCGCCGACTACGCGCTCAACCCCGGGCAGAGCCAGCTCTACGTTCAGGTCTACAAGGACCCGGACACGCTCGCCGCGGGCCTCTCGCACGACCACGTCGTCGTCGCGACGGGCTGGAACGGCAAGGTCACCTGGGACACCGCGAACGTCGGCGCGTGCAAGATCAGCATCACGGTTCCGGTGTCCGGCCTCGTCAACGACGAGGAGGCGATGCGCAAGAAGGTCGGGTACGACACGGTGCTGGACGACAGCGACCGGGCAACGGTCAAGCAGCACATGCTGGATTCGGACCAGCTCAATTCCGGCTCGTTCCCCTCCATCACCTTCAACTCGACCGGGTGCACCGCCACGGCGAACGGGGCGACGGTCAAGGGCAACCTGAGCATCCACGGCGTGTCCAAGGCCGTTTCGCTTCCCATGGCCATCACGGCGGACGGCAAGGCGTTCTCGGCCAAGGGCAACCTGGCGGTCAACCAGTCCGATTTCGGGTTCCAGCCGTTCAGCGCGTTCCTCGGCCAATTGAAGAACAAGGACGAGATGAAGTTCACGATCGACGTGAAGGGCGCGGTCAAGTAGTCGACATGGCTGCCCCCCCGTTGCTGGAGCGGGTCACGCTCGCCTCCCCGCGCGTGCGCCTCGTGCCCCTGGAGCGTGACCACATCGACGCCTGGTGGGCGGCCTCGGACGACGACACGTGGCGCTGGACGCTGGTTCATCCGCGGTCGCTGGACGAGATGGCGGCGGTGGTGGATGCGGCGCTGGCGCTCTCGGAGGCCGGCAAGGAGCGCGCGTGGACGACGTTCCTCGACGACCGCGTGGTCGGTGGGACGCGCTTTCTGAACGCGGCGGAGTGGGAACGGCGCGTCGAGATCGGGTGGACGTGGCTGGGGCCGGGCGGGCGGGGGACGGTCGCAAACCCCGCGGCGAAGCTGCTGCAGCTCACGCACGCTTTTGAGGATCGCGGCTGCGTGCGGGTGGAGCTGAAGACGGACGTGCGAAACGTGCGGTCGCAGCGGGCGATGGAGAAGATGGGGGCGGCGCGGGAGGGCGTTTTTCGACAGCACCGGCGGACGGCGGCGGGGGTGTGGTCGGACACCGTCTACTACGCAATCACCGATGGCGAATGGCCGGCGGTGAAGGCGGGTTTGATTACGCGAATCGCGGCGACGGGGTGAGCGTCGTCTTGCTGCCTGCGCCCGTCCGGACCCGCTTCACCGAGGAGATGCGCGGGCACTTCGCCCCGTACACCGGACAATCGTTTGAGGCGGCGGACGTGGCCGGACGCGGGGAGCTTCGCCCCGGCTACTTCGTGCTCACGGTCGTCACCGACGTTCAGGCGATGATCGCCGATCCGAATCGTCGTTCGCCCGCTTTCGGCTGTCTCCTGCTCCCGGAGCTCTCGCCCGACCCGATCCGCGTGACCGAGGGCTGGCTCGATCTCTTCGTCGACGCTGGGCCCCGTCGCGTGGAGATGCGGTACGGCCTGCGGTTGCGCACCGCGGCCGGGGAGCCCTACTACCTGCGTGGAACCAAGGTGATCGCCCATCGGCGCTGGTTCCCGACCGTGCTCGTCGACACGACGACGCTCTTTGTCGACGTGCACCGGGGGGACGGACCCACCGGCGATCCGCTGCTGCGCGGGATCCTCCGCATGGGGCCTCTCGCGGTGACGGCGCAGGGCCTGAGCTTCCGCGGCGAAGGCGGCCTGTTCGGCATCGCGGCGATCGCCAGGTTCATGGCGTACTATGTGCGACGGGTGTGGTGGGTCTACACGGGCCCCGTCACCCCAGCCACGTGAACGCCAGCGCGGCGAGCGCCGGGCAAGCCTGCACGTAGAAGATGCTCCGCGAGACGGTCGCCGCGCCGTACGCCCCGGCGACGATCACGCACCCCAGGAAGAAGGTCTGAACGGCACGGGCATCCGCCGCGCCCGTCGCCCCGAGGTACAGCCCCCACACCAGGCCGGCGACGAGAAAGCCGTTGTACAAGCCCTGGTTCTTCGCCAGAACTGCCGTGATCGCCGCCTTCTCGGGCGTGTTCCGGAACGTCTTCAGCCCGAGCGGCTTCTCCCACAGGAACATCTCCAACGTCAAAAACCAGGCGTGCAGGAGGGCGACGAGGGCGACGAGCGCGGCGGCGAGAATGTGCATGCGGCCAAGTACCGCGCCGGTCGTTGTGCTGGGCGCTCAAAAGCGCGGGACGACGCCGGCGACGACGCGCACCGACGGCGTCTCGATCGGGAAGCCGGACGGCGACAAGGCGAGGACGCGCGCGAGCAGGTCCTCCCGGGCACGCAAGAGAGCCGCCCGAGCCGCCTCGATCAACAGTGCGCGCTCCGCCACGAGCCGCCGGTGATGGTTGAGCCCCACCAGCGCCACGGCCCCGAGCACCACCGCCCCGCCAAAAAGCCCGTACAACAGGTTCCATTCGGCCGTGATGACGATGACCGTCACGGCGATGACCGCGAGCGTCCACGGCGGCGCGCCACCGACCGACCAGGGCACGGGCTGTTGCCTGTCCACGAGGCCGGCCTCGGCGTCGAGCAGGGTTCGAAGTGCGCGTTGGACGCCCACGACCCCGCGCCAGTCGCCCGTCCCCTCCTCGCCCGCGAGATCGACCAGGAGCCCGCACACATGGAGCTGGCGTCGCCACTCGTCGCCTGTCCACGGCGGACCCTGTCGCGTCTGGATCGCCGCCTGGATCCTCGCGATGTCTACGACGCCGTTCCGCATGAATCAGACCGGCGGCGGCAGGATCTTTGGGTTGAGCACAAAGCGCAGGGCCTCGTCGTAGGCGATCCGTCCGTCGCGCACGGCCTCCTTGAGCGCCGTGTCCATCGTCATCATGCCGTCGCGCCGCTGTGTCTCCAGGATGGTCGGGATCTGGTGGAGCTTGTTCTCCCGGATCAACGCCCGGATCGCGGGCGTGCCGACCAGCATCTCAAAGATGGCGACTCGCCCGCCGCCCGTCCGTTTCTGCAGCAGCCGTTGCGAGACGACGCCCAACAGGCACGACGCCAACTGCGCCCGCGCCTGCGCCTGCTGCGCCGAGGGGAACGTGTCGATGATGCGGTCCATCGCCTGCCCGGCGTCGTTGGAATGCAGGGTTGCAAGAACCAGATGCCCGGTCTCGGCCGCGGTGAGCGCCGCCCCGATCGTCTCGGCGTCGCGCATCTCGCCGACGAGGATGACGTCTGGATCCTGGCGCAGGATGTACTTCAGGGCGGACGCAAAACTCTTCGTGTCGGCCGAGACTTCGCGCTGGTCGACGGTCGCGACCTTCGAAAAATGCGCGTACTCGATGGGATCTTCGACGGTGATGATGCGGCAGGGGCGCGTCTCGTTGATGCGGTTCACGAGGCAAGCGAGGGTGGTGGACTTGCCCGACCCCGTCGGCCCAACGACGAGCAGCAGGCCCTGGGGACGATCGCCGAGGGCGAGCAGCGCCTCAGGCAGGCCCAGCTCGGCGGGGTCGGGGATGTGGGTGGGGATGGCTCGCATCGCCGCGGCCATCCGGCCTTTCTGGAAGTAGGCGTTGACGCGGAAGCGCCGGTGGTCGTCCAGCGCGAGCGCAAAATCGACCTCGTGGTCCAGCTCGTAGATCGCGCGTTGCCGCGTCGTCATCACCGAATTCAGCAGCATCCGCATGTCGCCCTCGGACAGGATGTCGTCCGCGAGCGGCTGGAGCGAGCCGGAGAGGCGGATGAGCGGGCATCGGCCGCTGGTGAGGTGCAGGTCGCTGGCGCCGCGGTCATCGGCCTCGCGCAGCATGGCGCGAAGATCGAGCCCGGAGCTCTTGGAGTCCGCACGCCGCAAGCTCAGGACACCCGTGGACATGCCGCGGGCCTGCAGCGCAAATTCGTCCGGGTTGGAAGCGTAGGCGAGCCCGATCTCGTACGTGATCCTGCCCTCGCGGTAGAGGCTCAAAAAGGCGTCGTTGAAGCTCACCATCCCGTCGCCCGAGCTGACGCGCAGCAGGTCGGTCAGCTCGTCGATGCGCTGCTCGCGCAGGAGTCGGGCGACGGCCGGGGTGTTCGTGAGCACCTCGACCGCGGCGACCCGCGCGTTGCCCTCGCCGACGGCGGGCAGGAGGCGCTGGCTGATGATGCCGACGAGCGAGAGCGAGAGGTCCATCGCCGCTTGCGAGCGTAGATGCTCGGGAAAGTATGAGAGGATGCGCTGGAGCGTTTGCGTGGCGTCGATGGTGTGGAGGCTGGCGAGGACGAGGTGCCCGGTCAGGGCGGCCGAGAGGGCGACGCTCATGGTGTCGGCGTCGCGCATCTCGCCGATCAGCAGCACGTCGGGGCTCTGGCGGACGGCGTGCTTGAGCGCCTCGCGGAATCCGGGGCTGTCGCTGCCGATCTCGCGCTGGGTGACGCGGGATTTGAGGTCGTGGTGGACGAATTCGATCGGGTCTTCGAGCGTGACGATGTGGGAGGGCCGGGTGGCGTTGATGTGGTGGATGAGGGCTGCGAGCGTCGTCGACTTGCCCGACCCCGTCGCCCCGGTGACCAAGACCAGACCGCGCGGCTGGTCGGCAAAACGCCGGATCTCCGGGGGCAGTCCGAGATCCTCGGTCTCCAGCGAACCGGACGGGACCGCCCGGGCGACGCACGCGAGCTGGCCTTGCTGACGGAGCAGCGCGAGGCGGAAGCGGCGGGGCGCGGAGCCTTCGGTCGCGGCGAGCGACAGGCCGACGTCGATGTCGCCGACAGCGTCGAATTGCGCGCGTTGGCCGGGGGTGAGGGCGAGGGCGAGGAGGTCGTCGAGGTCCGCGCGGGTGAGCGCGCTGGTCCGAAGCATGCGGACAACGCCGTGGATGCGCGCGGCGGGTACCCGGCCTTCGGTGAGGAAGAGATCGGAGGCGCTCGCCGTCTCCATCGCGGCGAGGAGGGGGAGGATGGGGGACATGCGCCCACGTAGCGCGCCGGCCGGGGAGGATGTCTCCGGGGCGCGCGGGCGCGGGGTACGAGCGAGACAATCGCTGCGATTGCTTCGGCCCTGTCAAGAGATCGTCAAGTCGGTTGTCATTGGGGGGGGGGGGGCGCATTATGGCCAACGGGCTGGTTCCTTTCGTGGCCTTCGCGCGATGGAATCTGCGAACCACCCGAACCCGGCGACCTGATGGCCCTGATCAACTCCCACCCGCAGCGCGAGATGCACGTCTCCAGCGCTCTGACCACGGCGAGCAAGTACATCTACTTCTGGTTCACCAGCTACGTACCCTGCATCGCCATGGACTCCGCCATCGCGTCGTTAAAGGTGAAGAACTGCCAGGGGAACGTCGAGATTACCCCGGTGGTCCAGTTCGCGCCGACCCGGAGCGACTCGCCGAGCGCCCCGCTGGTCGTCAACGGCGGGACCGGGTTCACGCCGATCACCACCGACAACGAGTACGTCGTCACTGCGGCGAACTACGCGTTGTCCGCGAGTACGCCGGGCAACACCTACGTCCGGTTCGGCGTCGGCGTCCGTGTGACCGCTGCCGGCACCGGCACCGCAGACGTGACGATGCACATGCACTTCCTGCAGCTCGGCCAGTTGCTGGCGCCGTGGAGCGGCCACGCCCATGCGACCTCGACCACGGTCATGTTCACGCCGATCAGCGGGTGGCTGGCTGCGCACAACATCACGGCGTTCGTCGCCGCCATCGTGATGGCGAACCGCACCGGGAACTACCAGCTCGACATCGTCTACCGGACGGCTTCGACCTCGCCGGAGAGCGCGGATGCCTGGAGCGCGGGTCAGCTCGCCGCGCTCATCAACGCCAACGGCGAGACGTGCAGCCTCGAACGGTCGCTCTCGCTCGGAAACAAGATGTGGGTTCAGTTCGGCGTCGTCTCCAGCCTGTCGTCCGGCACCACGCCCGGTCAGGCCGACATCAGCGTCCTCGTCGGGATCCGGCAGGCCACGTGAGCGCTGGGGCCTGCCAGAAGCGTGGGCCCGGTTGCGCGAGCGCGGAGTGCACGGCCTGCGCCGATCAGGCCGTTGCGGCGATCAACTATGCGAGCTCGCTGCCGCCTTCGATCCCCGTGGTGACGATGGGGCAGATCAGGGCGGCGAGGTTTCGGGGTGGATTCCAACCGCAGCGGAGGCAGCGGACGGCGAGCTACGCAGGGTCGACGGACGCGGAGGTGCTCCTCGATGGCGTTGAGATGGACCAGTGGGAGGGGGGCAACGTCGGGCCGTTCGGGTTTCCGGGCCTTGGCTCGCCCGGTGGGGTCGGCGGGCCGGGCGGGACGGGGGATCCGGGTGGGCCGAGCAACCCGGGCGGGCATACGATCGGTCCGCTACATGGACAGTTGCCGCCTGGCCTCGTACCGAGCGCCGGCTCCGGGCTTCACGTGACCCCGCGCGGAGGGAGTTTTGGCAGAGGCGACGATCCGTGCTCGCCGGATGACGAGTACGAGGTGACGGATGATGGGGTGACGGTAGTGGACACCGCGCTTTTGCAGACGCAATTCCTCGCGTTCACAGGCGACGGCCGGATCGCCGACACCACCGCCCGGCTGACGGTCGCGGACGCTTACGACGCCAAGCGGCGCCGCTACCCGCCGGGGAGCGTACGCCTCTATGTGTCGGCGAAGCCCACGTCCGCCGGGGCCGACTACTATTCCTTCCTGTCGCACCGAGGTCTCAAGTTTGAGTTTGAGGCGGCGGACTCCAGTGGGAGCGCGAACGCCACGAATCTCAATCGGCCGCTCGGTGGTGGGTGGGGGCAGGCGGAGTCCTACGAGGAGGGAGGCGTGACGTGGATGTACACCGACCAGAGTTATGACCCGTCCCCCGTGATTGTCGCGACCAGCGATCCGGTTGGGCAGAGTTTCGCTCAGGGCACATTGACCGGAATCACGAACGACACCGTCAAGCTTGACGCGAACAAGGGTCTGTTGACGGGGCTGAGCGTGGTCCGGCTGGGGCCGGACTCTTACCGAGGGTACTACGGGGCGGAGTCCAACCAGCCGCCCGGAAGCCCGGTTCCGGACGATCCTCAGTCGCCGATAGGCACTATTTTCGCTGCCACGTCTCCGGACAAGGTCCTTTGGATGGTGGACGGGGCTGCCGGGCCGGTCCACGGGAACCTCATCGGGCCGATGGTAAGCGATGATGGGACCGGGCAGGCGAGCAACGCAGCACTCTCCGGCCAGCCGTTCGCGTTGAAGCGGAACGACCCCACGAATCCAGCGTGTGTCACGCTCTTCTACTACCGGTACCCACAGGGGGACGCGATCCCGACGGAGATCTACTACACGACGGCATTGGATGGCACCTCCTTCCCACCAGAGAACGAGCAACTGCTCTCACGGGCAGATGTCGATTCGGCCGTCGATTGGACCCCCGCCGGGCCGACAATCATCCGTCTTCGCGATGGGACGTTGCGGCTGTACCTCGACAGCGAATGTGCCGGCTTCAGGTGCATCCGAGCGTACACTCTCCGGCGGAAGTCGTGAGGCTGCTGCTGGGGGCGCTGGCCCTGCTCGCCGCTCCCAGACCGGCTACCGCAGCGACTCCCCAACAAGCCTCCAGCACCCTCAACTGGCCCGACCAGGAAGTCGCCATCGTTCACCCCGCGGGCGACACAAACGGTGACGGCTACGACGATGTCGTGGTTTCCGGATGGCTCACCGCAGGCGCTTCCGTTTCCTTGGGGGGGCAGGCGGGGCTCGCGACTGGGGAGGCCCTGGAGGTGGGCCATCCGTCCACGGACGGGCTGTGTGCCGGAGGCGTCGGCGACATCAACGGGGATGGGTACGCCGATGTGGTGGTCACCTACGAGTTCGCCCCTGCCGAAGTCTATCTCGGGGCCTCATCCGGACTGACCCAAACCTTGGACTGGGACGACGGGGACCTTCTCGCCGCTTGCGCGACGCCGGTGGGCGACATCAATGGTGATGGCTTTGACGACGTTCTCCTGGCCGCGTCCCTGGACCACGGGTGGACCAACACGGTTCTCGTGGTTGACGGCGGGCCAGCGGGGTTCGCCGCCGCGCCCGCGCAGTCACTGTCAGGCCTCAACTATGACGACGGGTTCGGCGGCGAAGTAGCTTCTGCGGGCGACGTGGACGGGGATGGCGTCCCGGACGTCGTCATGATGTCGAGTTACCGCCACGTCTCTGTGTACCTCGGAGATGGCACGGCGCTATCGACCGAGCCCGCCACGACGCTCTCCGGCGATCCCGGCGACACCCACTTCGGCTTTGCTGTGTCGGGCGCCGGGGACACCAATGGCGATGGGTACTCCGACGTGACGGTGGGTGAGCCCAACTGGTGCTCAGGCTTTGGTCGAGGGGTCGGGGCCTGGGCGAGGCGATCATGCCCCCCGGTTGGCCGGGTCTTCGCGTTTTACGGCTCCGCTCTCGGAGTGGATGGGGCCGACAGGTCCACGCTTCACGGAGACGAGTCGTACTTCGAGTTCGGGGAGAGCCTTTCTGCCGCCGGAGACGTCGACGGCGATGGCTTTGAGGATGTGGTGGTCGCTGATATGGACTCGGCCGCAGCCGTGGGAGGGATGGTTTTCATGGGCTCGCCCGGAGGCCTCCGGGACGCCGGGCCGCGTCGCCTTCAGGAGCAGCAGGCACGAGAATGTTGGGAAGGCGGAATGGTGGCTGGCGTTGGAGACGTGGACGGGGACGGCCTGGGTGACGTCGTCGTGGGGGAATTTGCCGCCGACGTGGACGTCATCGGCGGCTGCGCCGAACCCGATTTGTCCGCTGACGCCCCCAACGTCTACCTCTACACCGGCTACCCGACCGACAACCCGGACCGGGACGGCGATGGCCTCCCGTCCAGCCAGGACTGCGACGACAGTGACCCCAGCGTCGGCAAGTTGGAGGCCTACGTGGACGCGGATGGCGATGGGTACGGCGGCGTCACCACGGCGCTCGAGTGCGGCAACGCCCCCGGCTACTCCGCCGTGAACACCGACTGCAACGACGCCGACCCCACCATCCACCCCAGCGCCACCGACATCCCCGGCGACGGCATCGACCAGAACTGCGACGGGGTGGACGCGAGCAGGGCCGAGCCGGCCCCCAAGACGCCCGCCTGTGGCGGCTGCGCCACCGATGCGGCGCGTCCCGGGTTCGCGCTGTTCGTGGCGGCGCTGCTGGTGGCGCGGCGGCGCGTGCGGGCGGGATCGCAGGCGTCGGGCTTGGCCGGCGACGAAGCCCTCGACTGACCAGCACCCGCGCAGGCCCGACGCGGCGTTCCGCGCAGGATCCCAGCCAGGCGCGGATCCGGGCGAGCCGCCCAAAGGAGGCCGAGAATCCCGCACTCGACCTGCATCCGGCACCCTGCATCAGGGCGCGTTCGGGTCCGACGTCTCCGCATCGTCATCCGGCGCGGGCGGCAGGTTGGCCATCTGCGAGGCGGGTTTTGGCTCCCAGATGTCGCGGAGCTTGACCGGCCAGCCCGTCAACGTCCGCGGCCCGGGCGTCTTCAGCTTTCGCGCGAGGTGGTAGCCGCGCTCGATGCCGCTCCCGGGCTTGCCATCCGGAAAAACACCGGACTTCCAGTATTGTTGCTGCATGAGCTTGTGGATGCCGGCGACGCCTGCGGCGGGTGGGCAGCCGCGATCGCTGATGTCCCAGAGCGCGATGAGCGCGAAGCTCGGGTCGTGGCCGGAGAGCACCGCGTAGTACGGCGCGTCCGTTAGCAGGAGCGGGTCGGGGAGGGCGCGGAGCTCCTCGATGAGCGCGTCGCCCTGCTTGACGTCATCGGCATTGGGCGTGTCCTTCTTGTAGTCCGAGTGCCCGATCCAGATCTGGGCGGCCACCGCGAACGCCAGCGCCAAAGCGCCTTTTCCGTCACCCGCCCGTCGCACCAGCAGCGCCGGCCACAGCGCCTGCAGCCACATCATCGGCATGAGCACGTTCGTGTACCCGCCAACGTGCCCACGCATCAGCGAGGCCAGGAAGAACCCCATCAATGACACGAAGAACCAGTAGAAGAACCGCGGGCTCGTCGCCAGCGGCGTTCTTGCCCGTCCGCTCTGCACCAGCGCAACGACGATGCCGATGGACAGGAGCACGATCCACAGCGCGGTGATCGCGTAGTTGTTCACGAGCGCGCGCAGCCCCGGGACCGCAAAGCCAACGACCGTCCCCAAGACGCCGATGCCCAACAGCCAGCCGCCAAGCTGGAGCATCGCCTTGCGCTGGCCAGCGCCAACCAGATCGCGCCAGTGCGCCCGCAGCCACACCCCCGCCGCGACGACCCACAGGATCGGCGTCGCCTGGAAAACCTCGATGCCACCGCCCGAAGTCTCATAGCGGAAGGGCTTCCAGGAGTGGATGTTCAGCGTTGGCCAGAAGCGGTTCGACACGATGCCGTGGTGCGAGGGCACCTCGAAGATCCACAGGAGGAACCGGCCATCCGTCCCCACCTGCATGACCGCGATGAACAGGAGCGCCGGGAGCGCGGCGGCGAGCCCGAACCGCAGCGCCTGCGCCCTGCCATCGCGGTACCAGAGCGCGGCGGCGATGGGGAAGCCGAAGGCGGCGACGTGGTGCTTGCAGGTGAAGGCGGCTGCGAGGAAGAGGCCCCCGGCGATGGCGCGCCCCGGCGTCGACCCGGCCGCGAGCACCAACGCCCACCCCGTCAGGCCGATGGAGACGCCGTCGATGCGGACGAGGTCGAAGAACGAGCCGCTGTCCTCGAACGTCCCGAGAAAGATCGCCGCGCAGCCGAGCGTCAGCCACCACTTTGCCCCAAGCTCGCGGGCCCCGAACATCAGCGCCGCCACGCCACTGAGCGTCCCGGCGATCGAGATCGACCGCCCAAGCGCGTAGCCGAACGGGAAGACCCTGGAGAACACCGCGACCAACCACGGATAGAGCGGCGGGTAGATGAACGGGATGTAGGTCGCGTCCGGCACGCCGTAGATCGCCTGCCCGTGCGTGAGGCGCAGCGCCGAGATCAGCGTCGCCCCCTCCATCCACTCGATGTCGTAGGGGTAGTTCGCGCGGATCCACCAACACTGCGCGAGCGTGACGATCTGCCAGATGGCCAGGCCCACGACGAGCACCTGGACCGCAAGCTGCGAGTAGCGGAGGGCGGGCGTCATCAGTACAGGTGCGTCTCGTCGGTGACCGCGATGACCTCGTCGATGGTCGTCTCGCCCTTCGCGAGCTTCTTGATGGCGTATTCACGGAGCGTGAGCATGCCGTCGTTCACGGCCTCGCGCTTGATCTCCTGCGCCGTCGCTTTTTCCTGCACGAGCCGCTGGATGCGCGGCGTCATGCGCATCACCTCGAAAACGCCGGTTCGCCCGCGGTAGCCCGTCCCCCGACAGCGCGGGCAGCCGGCGCCGCGCTTGACCTTCAGTCGGCGGCCCTCAGCGCCGCGGATCGCGAGCAGGTCGATCTGCTCGGGCGTGAGCAGCTCTTCGCGCGCGCACGACGTGCAGATTTTCCGGACGAGCCGCTGCGCGACCACGCCAAGCAGCGTGCCGGACACGAGAAAGGGGAAGACGCCGAGATCGAGCAGCCGGGCGATGGCCGTGGCGGCATCGTTTGTGTGGACGGTCGAGAGGACGAGATGGCCGGTGAGCGCGGCCTGGACGGCGTTCTCGGCGGTGTCCGGGTCCCGGATCTCGCCGATCATGATGATGTCCGGGTCCTGCCGCAGGACGTTTTTTAGCGCGCTGCCGAAGGTGAAGCCGATCTTCGGCTGCATCGGCATCTGGTTGAAGGCTTCGTTCACCATCTCGATCGGGTCTTCCAACGTGCAGATGTTCACGCGGGGCGAGGCGATGTGGTTGAGCGTGCTGTACAGCGTCGTCGTCTTTCCCGAGCCCGTCGGCCCGGTGATGAGCACCATCCCGTTCGTCGCCCGGATCATCTCGTTGTACTGGTTGAGCTCCGTCTCAAAAAAGCCGAGGTCGCCCAAGGGTTGTTTGAGAACCTGGGGGTCGAAGATGCGCAGGACAGCCTTTTCGCCGAACACGGTCGGCACCGTGCTCACGCGCATCTCCACCTCGGTGTTGCCGAGCGTGGCCTTGAACCGGCCGTCTTGCGGACGACGACGCTCGGCGATGTCGAGCCGGCAGAGGAGCTTGACGCGGCTGACGACGGCCGGGTGCACACCCCGGGGCATGCGGTGGACGGAGTGCAGCACGCCGTCGATCCGCATGCGAACGAGCGCATCGTCGCGTTTGGGCTCGATGTGGATGTCCGAGGCGCGGTTGTCGAAGGCGTAGTTCAGCAGGTACCAGACGGCCTGGACGATCGGCTGGTCCGTCGCCTCCATCTCGCCGGCGCCCTGGGCCTTGTAGAGCGACTCCAGGTTGGAGATGTCCGGCAGGTCGCTCTGAAGGTCGGCCTCGGCGAGGCGCATCGACCGGCGGAAGCCGTGGAACTCGGCGATGACCTTGAGGATCTCCGCTTTGCAGGCCATCACCGGGCGGATGGGCTTCTTCTTGAACTGCGCGAGGCTGGCGAGCAGGTCGGTGTTCCAGGGATCGCACAGCGCGACGGTCATGGCGTCGCTCTTGTCGTCCACGGCGACGACCATGTGTTTTTCGGCGAACGGACCGCCGAACGCCTCGACGACCAGCTTGAAGTTGAGCTTCAGCGGGTCGATGCGGATGAAGGTGTACCCCTCGTGCCGGGCGACGACCTCGGTGATCACCTCCTCGTCGCAGATCGGGCCCTTCTCGTCCTTCCGAAAGCGAAAGCTCGCGATGAGCTCGATGTCGGAGATGGTGTAGCTGACGCGTTGTCGGCCCAGCAACCGCCGAAGCTCGGCGCGACGGTCGAGGAGCAGGTGCCGGGACTGCTCCTTTCCCCGGTTCAGCACGTCCTGCTTCTGGCCCGCGTGGATGTGCCCCGCCTCGACGAGCATGTCGAGGACATCGGCCAGCCCGGGGCCCTTGGCCACTACGGCGTGCCTGCGTCGGCCACGGTCACGTCCTCGGTGGCCTGGATGGTGCCATCCTGCACGAACAGGCTCGCCGAGCCTGGGACGGCCCAGGTCACGTTGTTGGCGTCGATCGTCGCCATCGTCGGCGGGTCGACGGTGACGTGCATGGCGCCGGTCAAGAGCGTGCTGTCGCACCAGATCAGCACGTTCCAGACATCGCCGACGGCCGGTGCCGGAATGGTGGCGGAGCCGTTCACGTGGATCGCAGGCGAGGGGCAGGAAAACGTGTTGGTGTCGGAGTTCCCGTGGGTGTCGACGGCGCCGGCGCTGTCGTCTGCTTTCGGGGCGCAGGCCTGCAGGCACGCGACGAGGGCGATGAGCGGCAGGGCGAGGCGACGAGGGGGCGCGATGGGCACGGGCGGGCTCCGGCGAAGGGGGCGGGCGCTGGGCCCGCGGGAGTCTATCGCGCGATTGCTTCCGGCCGATGCGGGCGCTCGGCTGCAAGGTTCCTTGTGCGCCCGCCGTGCAGCTGGCGGCCGCTCACAGTTGGATGAAACCCGCGGCCGGCCCGGACCTTTGCGCGGGCGGCCGCCGGTACTCCGGCGCTTCCGCCCGCGCAAAGTCGCGGCGATTTGGTACTCCAGATCGCCGTTAGGGCCCGGCCCGGGCGTAGCCGCGCCCCGCGTGGCGGAGGGGGGCGCCGGATAGGCGTCCCCCTCAGAAAAGCGGGTAACGCTTTGATCTGAACGCGATCGGGCGAAGACCGTCACACCCAGTTTCGTAATAGTTACCCACCGGGCGGCGCGCCCGGCCCAGGGCCACGAAACGTGGATCCACCAAGGAGCGCCGCTCGGTGGCCGGGAATTCATGTGGATGGTCAGCGAGGGGTAGGCCGACCATCGGGAGGCAGTAGGGGCGCCTTCAGTGCCCCCTCAAAAGAGGAGGTAGCGCCTCGATCTGAACGCGATCGGTGGCGAACGTCTCGAGGAGTTTCATGATAAGCGCCAGAGATGTCCACCGCCGTCGTCCTCGCCGCGGGGTTGGGGACCCGCATGCGGTCGCCCCTCGCGAAAGTCCTGCACCCGCTCCTCGGCCGGCCGATGGTCGGGTGGATCGTCGCTGCCCTGCGCGAAGCAGGCGTGGCCGAGATCATCGTGGTCGTCCACCATCAGGAGGAGGCGGTTCGGGCGGCGCTGCTGGCGCAGGATCCGGCGGTGCGTTTTGTGCGCCAGGAGGCGCCGAAGGGGACGGGCGACGCGCTGAGATGCGCGCTGCCGCTGCTCCGGCCGCAGGGCCTGGTGCTGGTGACGGCGGGAGACACGCCGATGTTGCAGGCGCAGGACATCCGGCGGCTGCTGGAGGCACACGCGGAAAAGACGGGCCGGATGGCGACGGCAGCGAGCTTTGAGACCGACAATCCGCAAGGCTACGGCCGGATGGTGCGCGGCGTTGGCATCGTCGAGCAGCCCGAGTGCACGCCGTTGCAGGCCGCGATCAGCGAGGTGAACAGCGGGCTCTACGCGTTCGAGGCGGCGTGGCTGCACGCGAAGGTGCCGGCGCTGCAGCCGCACGCGCCAAAGGGGGAGTACTACGTCACCGACCTCGTCGGCACGCTGGATGGCGTAGAGACGGGCGTCGCGGGTGGCTTTCCAGCGTCTGCGTTCGCGGGCGTGAACGACCGCGCGCAGCTTGCGGAGGCGCGCGGGATCCTGCGCCGTCGCGTCAGCCGCGCCTGGGCCGAGCAGGGCGTGGATTTCGCGGATCTGGACCACGCCCTGGTGGACGTCACCGCCGTCCTGCACGCGGGCGCGAGCATCGGCTACGGTGCGGTCATCGAGGGGCGCTCCGAGATCGCCGGGAACGTCGGTCCCTACGCCGTTCTTCGTCACACCATCGTCGCCGCAGGGGCCACGATCCACGCCGCCAGCGTGTGTGACGGGGCAACCGTGGAGGCCGGCGCCCAGGTCGGCCCGATGGGGCGGCTGCGGCCCGGCGCGGTCATCGAAGAGGGCGCGCACGTCGGCAACTTCGTCGAGGTCAAGAACTCCCGGATTCGGCGCGGCGCAAAAGCAAACCACCTGGCGTACATCGGCGACGCGGACGTGGGCGAGGCCGCCAACATCGGCGCCGGCACCATCACCTGCAACTACGACGGCTACAAGAAGCACCGCAGCATCATCGGCGCGCGGGCGTTCATCGGCTCCAACACGGCGATGGTCGCGCCGATCACCATCGGCGAAGGCGCCATCGTCGGCGCGGGCAGCACGCTCACGCAGGACGTCCCGGCGGATGCCATCGCCATCGCCCGTGGCTCGCAGAAGAACCACGAGGGAAGCGCCTCCCGGCTCCGCGCTCGCATCGCCGGCGACCCGCCGAAGGGCCCATGATGGCCGGGTTGCTCGATGGCTTGAACCCGCAGCAGGTCGAGGCCGTCTGCACGACCGAGGGGCCCCTGCTCATCCTCGCTGGCGCGGGTTCGGGCAAGACGCGGGTGCTCACCCGGCGCGTCGGCTACCTCCTGGATTCCGGTGTTCGTCCCTGGAACATCTTCGCCGTCACGTTCACCAACAAGGCGGCCGGCGAGATGAAGGCGCGGGTGCGCGAGCTGGTCGGCACGACCGCGGACGACGTGTGGGTCAGCACCTTTCACAGCTCCTGCGTCCGCATCCTCCGCCGCGACATCGAGCCGCTCGGCTTTGGCCGCAACTTCGCCATCTGGGACGACGACGACCAGACCCGCGCGCTCCGCCAGATCGTCGCCGAGCAGGGCCTCGACCCAAAACGCACGCCACCGGCCAGCTTTCGCGCACAGATCGACCGCGCGAAGAACCGGCTCCTCGGCCCGGCCGAGATCACGGCGGCGGTCAGGGCGGGCGGCCCGCAATCCGGCTGGACCGACAAACTTCCAGCGGTGTACGCCGCTTACGACGCACGGCTGAAGAAGGCGAACGCGCTGGACTTCAACGACCTCATCGGCAAGGTCGTCGACTTGTGGACGCAGTTCCCGGACGTCCTGCGAAAATGGCAGGACAAGTGGCATTACTTGATGGTCGACGAGTACCAGGACACCAACGCTGCCCAGTACCGACTCATCCGCTTGCTCGCGAGCGCGCGCCCGAACCTCGCCGTCGTCGGCGACGATGACCAGTCGATCTACAGCTTCCGCGGCGCGGACATCCGGAACATCCTGGACTTTGAGAAGGATTTTCCTGAGGCGACTATTATCCGGCTGGAGCAGAACTATCGCTCCACGGCGCTCATCCTGCAGGCCGCCGCGGGCGTTGTCCGCAACAATCTCGGGCGAAAGGACAAGACCCTGCGGACGGACGCCGTCGCCGGCGAGCCCCTGCGCCTCTTCCACGCGCCGGATGAGCTGGCCGAGGCGGACATGGTCGTCACCGAGATCCGGCGGTTGCTTGGCCTCACGCGCGGCGGGGGCCCGGCGCGGCCGCTGAAGCCGGGGGACATCGCGATCATCTACCGGACGAACGCCCAGAGCCGACCGTTCGAACGCGTGCTGACGGACGCGCGGATCCCCTTCGCGCTCGTCGGTGGGAAGAAGTTCTACGAGCGCCGGGAAGTCCGGGACATCCTTGCGTATCTGCGCGTGGTCATGAACCCGGCGGACGACATGAGCCTGCTCCGCATCCTCAACGTGCCGGCGCGGGGGCTCGGCGAGAAGGCGGTCGAGGGGGTCCGGGCGGACGCTGCTCGGCACAATGTCAGCGTCTACCGGGCGATCCGGATGGCCAACCCCGGCGGCCGGGCGACGAAGGGGCTGACAGCGTTCTGCGCGGTGATGGACTCCCTGTCCGCTGCCGTGATGACGATGGCGCCGGGCGATCTCGTGCTGCATGTGGCGAAGGTGAGCGGCTACCTCGCAGAGCTGGAGGCCGAGAACACCGACGAGAGCCGCGGTCGCATCGAGAACATCCAGGAGCTGGCGCGCGCCGTCGCCGAGAGCGCGCGGGAGTTTGACGTCCTCCAGGCCGAGGGCGAAGCCGACCCGTACGAGCGCCTCGCCAGCTTTCTCGACCGCGCCGCGCTCTCCGGGCAGTCGGACGAGCTTCCCAGCGAGGACGGCAAGGTCACGCTCCTGACCGTCCACCTCGCCAAGGGGCTGGAGTACCCCGCCGTTTTTGTCGTCGGAATGACGGAAGGGTGCTTCCCCCACGCGCGTTCTGAGAGCGAGTCCGAGATCGAGGAGGAACGACGGCTCGCCTACGTCGCCTTCACGCGAGCCCGGGAACGGCTCATCCTCACCGCGCCGCGCATCCGTCGCGCGATGGACGGGAGCGTCATGGCTGCGACGGTGTCCCGCTTTCTCCTCGAGATTCCGCCTTCGGCGTTCGGCGACGCGCCCCCCGTCAGCCTCTACCCGCCGCGACCGACGGCCGGCCGGTTCGGGGGCTTCGGCAGCGATCCCGCGGCGCGCCCCACTTTTTCCGCCATCCCCCCCAACCGGTACGGCCACCCGCTGGCCGCGCCTGCTCCCCCCCGAGGGCCCGCGCCGACGATTCCCGTGCCGCTGGTCCCGTCCGATCGTCGGCGAATGACCCCCGATTCACTCGACGCCTACACCCCCGGCACCGAGGTGTTCCACCCCCTGCTGGGTGCCGGCACCGTGGCCTCGCGCGACGGCATCCCCTCCAATCCGCGACTTACGATACACTTTGCGAAGCACGGCGCCCGGACCGTGTTCGCGGTCAGCGCGCGAATGGACATCCTGCTCCCCTAGCGAGTCGCCGTCAGGCGCCCGCGCCCCGGACCGGGTACGTTCTTGCGCTGTCCTCGCCTGCCATCGATCTCAAGGAGCCTCGTTGATCGTCACCTGCCCCGCGTGTTCATCGCGCTACAAGCTGGATGAATCCAAGGTCACCGCCCGTGGCGCCAAGATCACCTGCCCAAAGTGCAAGCACGTGTTCGTGGTGTACCCGGGCGGCACGACCGGGCCCTTGCCGGACGTGGTCGGCGATAGCCCCCGGGCGAGCAAGCCGCCGAACCTCGCATCCACGATGGCCGCAGCGCTCGAACAGGGTGCGCCGGCGGACAACGAGTGGGACGACGAGCCCACGCGCATCGGGATGCAGAAGGTGCCGGACCTTCGCCGCCCGGCCAATCCGACGCTGGCGCTGCCGATGGAGCCGCCTCCGTTCACGATCACGCCGGCGGAGGCCGCTGCGCGTTCGCCGTCGCTGGACTTCAAGAAGGTGGGTGTCAGCACGTGGAAGGTGAAGATCAAGATCGGCTTGATCTACGACTTCTCGGACATCAAGACGCTCCGCAAGTACATCCAGGACGGGCGGGTCACGACGCAGGACGTCATCTCCTACGACGGCAAGATCTGGCGCGGGCTGCACGAGATCCCGGATCTGGATGTGTTCTTCGTCCAGACGTGGGAGGAGCTCGCGAAGATCAAGGCCGCCGAGCCCGCCGAGCATGTGGCGACCCCTCCCAAGAAGCCGGCGACGGGCGAGAGCAGCGACCCGCCGAAGACCGAGCCCCCCAAGCCGACCGGGCCCACGACCTCGCCCTTCCGCGACCCGTTCGCCCAGAAGCAGCCTCCCAAGAAAGCGCCCGTCGCCCCCAAGAAGCCCGTGAAGGAGGAGAGCAACAACCTCGTCTACGCGCTGGGTGGGCTGGTGGTGCTGGCCGCGGTGGCCGCGGGGTGGTGGTTCACCCAGGGCCCGGGCGCGCCCCATGTACCGCCCCCACAGGCGGCCGTGGTCGGGCCCGCGCCGAAGGACGACTCCGTCAAGAAGCTCGAGGACGACCTCCGGCTGAAGATGCAGCACGTGGACCCCGTCACCCCGCCGCCGCCGACTGCGGACGACGATGGTGGCGATGGCCGGATCTACCGGCCGCCGCACGCCCCCAACGGCGCCGTGCCCGTGGCGCCGGGCCAGAACGTACAGCCACAAAACCCGGTCCAACCCCCGCATCCCGCGAACCAATCCGGATCGGGCGCGAACCCGCCCACGGCGGCGGCCTCGGGGGGCACGCACGACGCGAACAGCTCCGACATGCTCGCCGCGGCGGACGACGCTGCGCGTCGCGGCGACTGGGCAGGCGCGGTGTCCGGGTACCAGCAGGTCGTCCAGGCCGCGCCGACCGCCGGCAACTACCACAAGCTCGGAAATGCCCAGCTCAAGGCCGGCCAGAAGGATGACGCGCTCGCGTCGCTCGCTCAGGCCGCCTCAAAGGGCATGACCAGCGACTACAAGATCTGCGGCGACATCGCCAAGGAGAACGGCGACAACCCCGGGGCCAGCGGGTACTACCAGAAGTACCTGAAGACCAACCCCAAGGACAAGGCTGACATCGAGGCGATCGTCAAGTCGCTATCGGGCGGATAATGGACGTCATATGCCCCAAGTGCTCGAGTCACCACCGAGCCGAGCCCCCAAGTTCCCTGCGCGCGCGGGGCGCGGTGCGTTTTCGCTGCACCCACTGTGGGAACGTCTTCAAGGTCGAGTTCCCCTCCCCGGGGGAGACGCTCGCTCCGCGGCCGGCAGAAGCCACGCCCGCGCCCGACGCCGTCGAGCGCGCCCCGTCGTTCACGGTCCGGGCGGCCGGCGAGGTGTACCCCGCCACTGAACTTGCGACGTTGCAGCGCTGGATCCTCGAGAGCCGCGTGAAGGCCGAGGACCAGCTCTCGGTGGACGGCGAGCGTTGGGAGCGTGCCGGCGACCGGATGGAGCTGCTGATCTTCTTCGCGGCCGCGGAGCGCCTGCATGCGCCCGCCCCGGCTGCGCGCGTGATCTCGTTGCCGCCGAACGCCCAACCGGTCCCGAAGCCTGTCGCGGTGGTCGCGCCCCCGCCGCCGGCCTTCAGCTCTGTCGCCTCGGATCCGACGGAGCTGACCGACCCGGAGGTCGGCGCCGGCGATGACCCGGTGGTGGACTCGGTCGAGGAATTCTGGGTCGATCCGCAGATCGCCGAGCCCGTCGAGCCGGCCCTCGATGACCTGCCCACCGACACCGTCGCTGCGCCGACGGAGCCCTCCGTGGCGGCGTCGCCGGGGCCGGCCGAGCCGGACGAGTACAGCGCGCCGATGGAGGCGGAGTCGCAGGAGGCCACGCTCCTGGCGATCTTCCAGGAGCGAAACGAGGAGGTGCGCAAGGGCCCCGTGCCGGTGAGGCGCGAGTATCCGCCCAGGGCCACCAACCCGCCGCCGCCGTCCGCCAGCAGCGTGCCTACCAGCCCCCCGTTGTCGCTCCAGGACATGGCGGCCGAGTTTGACATGCCGTCGCGGTTTGACGACCACAGCGAGGAGCCAGCGGAGGAGGACGCAGCGCCGCCCGCGAACCGCGCGGCCGGCGTGCTCGCCATCGTGATGGGCGCGGGCATCGTCGTCGTCCTGCTGGGTCTCGGCTGGTACCTCTCTCGACCCGGACCCGAACCGACACAGGTCGCCCATGCGCCGCCGGTGCATGCCCCCGCCCCGCCAGAGCCCCCGGCGGACGCGCAACCGGCGTCCGGTCCTCCCCCCCAGGACGGACAGGTCGTGGCCGATGCGCAGCCCGCCGCGGCCCCGGTCGGTGCGGATGGCCAGCCCGCCTCGACCGCGCCTGTCGCTCCCCCCCAGCCGGCGCCCTCCCCTGCAGTGACCGCGCCCGTGGTTGCTGCCGCGCCCGTCGCCGTCGCAGCTCACCCCGCGCCGGTCGCCGCAGCTGTCCCCGCTCATCCCGTTGTGGCGCCGGTTGTGGCCGCCGCCGCACCCATCGCAGCCCACCCTGTGGTCGCCGCGGCCCCCGCCGGTGGTACGGGCTTTACGTCCTCGGCAGACGCGACCAAGAAGGGCTGGGCCCTCGTCGGAAAAGCACAGTACGACCAGGCCTATGACCTGTTCTCCAAGGCCCTCCAGCGCAGCAACGGCGACTCGTCGCTGCTGTACGGGCGTGGCTATGCGGCCGAAAAGCAGGGAAACGACGTCGGCGCGGCGGCGGACTATTGCGCCGCGATGGCGGGGAAGGGCGCGGACGAGGGCATGAAGCGCGAGCTTCAGGCCGGCCTGACCCGGCTGCATCGCACCTGCCCGGATTGACGTCGCGACCATGACGTCGAAGCGCGCTCGCGGGCCCGGAAGCGCGCTCATGGTCGGCATCGTAGCCGCGATGACCCTGCAACTGCCGGGTTGCATGTGCGACTGCGCGCCCAAGGACTGGCACGGGGCGGGGCGAGACACGGCCGAAAACGCCGTAGACTCCACCACCGCGGTCGACTCCGGGGCGCACGACTCCGGCGACACCGGGACGCCGCCCGCCGGCGTCGTCGTCCTGCACGGCGGCTCCGTCTTCGACACCCGCGGGTCCCCGGCGTTCATCGCCGAGGATGTGTGGCTCGACGGGGCGACGATCTACGCGGTCACCACCGCGTCTCCACCCAGCGACGCGACCATCATCGACGTCACCGGGAAATTCCTGACGCCCGGCCTCGTCGACAGCCACGTCCACCTGTCCGAGTCCGGCGCGACGGTGTGGACGGGCGACCCGGTCGAGCAGAACCTGCGCGCAGACCTCTACCACGGCGTCACCGCGGTCTACGATCTCGGCGGTCCAACCTCGCTGTTCGCATTCCGAGACGCCGTCGACGCTGGCACGCTGCTTGGCCCGCGCATCCACGCCACCGGCCCGTTCCTGACCGCGGTCGGCTCGCACCCCTGCGAGTCCGTCCCCGACCCCGACCTCTGCACCTTCGTCGCCAGCGACGCCGACGCCAGCGAGCAGATCGGGGCCGCGGGCGACGCCGTCAGCACCCGCCTCGACGGCGGCGCGGACGGCATCAAGGTCGCGCTCGCCGACGCCAGCTTCACGCCCTGGCCGACGACCCGCCTCGATCTCGGGGCGCTCGCGGACATCACCGCCGCCGCCGCAAGCGCCGGTGCCCTCACCTTCGCGCACGTCGACGAGAACGTCGATGCCATCGATGCCCTCGGCGCAGGCGTGGACGTCCTCGCGCACCCGGTCTTTGCGGGGCCGTTGAGCGACGAGGCGCTGGGGATGATGGCGGGCGTGCCCGTCGAGACGACCGTGGGCGCGTTCGCCGCGGTCGGGGACGTGCTGGACGGCACCACCGATCTGAGCGACCCCGGCTTGATCGTCGGGCCCGGCGTCCTCGACAACTGGGCGTACGTGAAGGCGCATCCCGACGTGCTCGTCGCTGGCTGGGCCGATGACTCGGCGGGCTGGGCGACGGCGGCGAAGGGGAACCTTCCGCTCCTGCGCGCGGCGGGTGCTGTCGTACTCCCCGGGTCGGACGCCGGCTATTACTTCGTCGCCCACGGGTCCGGCCTGCACGCCGAGCTGGCGGCCATGGTCGCGGACGGCTGGACGCCGACGGAGGCGCTCGTCGCCGCGACCGAAACAGCGAGCGACACCCTCGGTTTCCCCGGAGGACGGCTCGACGCCGGCCGGCCTGCAGACCTGCTCATCCTCAACCGGGACCCGACGGGCGACGTCACCGCGCTGGACGACATCGACCGCGTTGTCCGCGAGGGCGCCATCTACGACCGCGAGGCCCTGCGGACCGTCGACCTCGTCACCCGTCCCACCGACGGCTCCCCCGTCGACCTCGGCGGCGCCTGCCTCACCGACGCCGATTGCGCTGCTGACGACGCCTGCGACGGCCTCACCCACGCCTGCGCCCCCGCCTGTCCGACCCCGTGGGGCTACGCGGACGTGTGCGGGTCGGACGCCTACTGCATGGCCGAGGACGCGCTCGTCTCGCCCGTCGGGGTCTGTCACGACGCCCCCGGCCTCAACGTAGCCGCCTCCACCGACAGCGGCGCGGACTGCGATCTGTACGCGCAGAACTGCACGCCCACCGCCTACGAGCTAGCCTGCGTGCCCTTCGACGGCAACACCAACGGCTGCTGGGAGTCCGGGCCACGCTCGGCCGGCCAGTCCTGCTCCTGGGACGACGCCTCCCTGGCCTGCGGCGTCGGCTTGTACTGCTCGCTCCTGGACTATCGCTGCTACACCCTCTGCGATCCCGCGGCGCCGAACACCTGTCCGGGCACCCAGCGCTGCGCCCAGCAGTTCAGCGCGCCCGGAGTGCCGTGGTTCGGCGTTTGCCTGTGATTTTCCGGTCGTTGTCCCGACGATGCTGACGATGCTCCTCGCAGGCTGCGTGCATCCCGGCGCCGGCGGGAAGCTGTCGGACTCGCCCTCCGGGGACGCCGCGAGCGCGGATTCTCCCGCTTCCAACACCGACTCCCCGACCGACTCCCACAGTGACAGTTGCATCGACTCTGGCTGCCACCCAGGCTTTCCACCTGCTTATCTGGCGATCCCCGCCTATTTCTACCCGGACCTTGGCCAACCCGGCTCCTTGTGGGACGAGGCGATGGCGGTGCCCGAGGGGCCGCGCGTCCTCGTGTTCAACCCGAACAGCGGCCCGGGCGCTGCGCAGGATCCTGCGTACCTGAACATGGCCACGACCGCGACGAACCAGGGCGACATCACGCTGCTCGCCTACGTGTCGACCTCCTACGGCGCACGTGACCCGAACGCGGTGCTCGCCGACATCGCGAGCTACGCCGCCTGGTATCCCGTCTCCGGCTTCTTCTTCGACGAGGCGCCCGGCGTCGAGACGTGCGACGCCGCCTACGCGCAATACGCCGCGTTCGCCGACGCCGCCCGGCTCGGGGTCCCCGGTGCGTTCATCGCGCTCAACCCCGGCGCGGACACCTGCGACGACTACGCTGAGTTCGCCGACCTGCTCCTCACTTTTGAGGGCGACGCGGCAACCTACGCGACCCACACGACGGCGATGACCGCCTCGCCCGACCACATCTGGCACCTCGTCTACGACGCGCCGGAGGACTCCAGCGGACACGCCATGTTCGCCGCCGTCGACGAGGCACGCGCGAACGGCGCCGGCTGGCTCTACGTCACGGACGACACCCTGCCGAACCCCTGGGATACGCTGCCCGCCTACCTCGACGACGAGGCGACGGAAGCCTCCGCGCTCGCCGAGTGACCGCCGATCCCGGCGCTCGGCGAACCTCGCACCGGTACTGTGGCGGATCCGCGCGGTCGTCGACGAGGGCGAGGTTGACGAGGACGCGCTTGGCGCCTGCTACCGGTTGCATTGGATGGGCGGCGTGCTCACCCAGCGGGCGCGCACCGAGGGGGACCCGTAGACGACACCGTGGTCGCGCGGGGAGGTGCTCTTGCGCCGCAAGTCGCGGCGTTGATCGGGTCAGCGGGGCGCGGAGGTGCTCGACAGGCTCTGTCGGAGGCCGACCGTCATGGACTCGGGCGCCGGCTGGCCCCAGATCGCTGGGTCGAGCACGTCGCCGTCCCGGGCGAGCACGATCAGGGTTCGGCCAGCGTCCGGGTACAAGCCGGCGACGCGAAACCCCGGCCTCTGAAGGGCGCTCCTCAGCATCAGCAGGTTGGGGCCCGCGAAGTGCAGGGCCCCGCGAGCGTCTGGCTCCCCCAGCACCACGAGCACCTCAGGCGCGACCTCGTCGAGGCGCGCGTCCGACCATTTGAGGCCGTGCGTGCCTTCGGAATGGGCGAGAACCGGGTCGGCGAGCCCGCCGGTGTCGAAGATCTCGCCGGGGAAGATCCATCCGAACACCCCGATGTCCGCGAGTCCGACCCTGTGGACACCGGCGTCGCGCGCCCGGCTCGCGAGGTCCTCGTACCCAGCAGACCGCGTGTAGCGGTCATCGGTGTGGCCCGCCGCCGCCACGCCTGAGGCAATTGCCCAGGTCACAAGTCCCAACCAGGCCGCGCCGCGCTTCCACGCCACCTCTGTTCCGATGCCGACACCAAGCCCAATCCCAAGAACGAGGGCCAGCTCGGACAGGCGCCGGAATCCGTCCATCCAGTCCCCACCCGTGGCCAGGACTGCGACCAGGACCAGCGCCCCCCAAGCCGCGCCCCGCCAGAGGTGTCGGTCCAATCCGGCCACAAGCAGACCGCAGGGCAACGCCAACCCCGTCGATCGTAGGAACCGGTAGAGGTAGTCGAGCCCGCCGGCCGCTGTTGCGGGTTTGGCGTAGAACGTGTTCGGCACGAGGGAGCCGAAACACGCCCACCGGAACGTCTCGACCGCGAGCAGGCCGAAGGCGAAGGGCGCCAGGGCCCAGAGCCAACGCCGGTCCCGCGTCGTCGCCAGGACGACCAGGGCCGGCCCGTACAGCGCCACTTCGGGCCGCAGGGTGAACCCGGCGGCGAGCAGGCTGCCGAGCCCGAGCGCCGCGCCCCAGGACGCCCGAGACAGAAGGGCGATGCGGAGGCAAGCGGCGGCGACGACGCACCAGAGTCCGGTTTCGAGGCCCGAGAATGCGTGAAAGTTCAGGGAAGGCGAAGCGGCGAGTACGAGCCCCGTCGCGAGCGCCGGCCGCCAGCCCCCGAGACGTGCGGCGATGTCGACGGAGATGCCGAGAGCGGTGAGCCACCCCAGCCCACCGAGCAACCGCGCGACGAGCGGCATCCACGCCGGATCCACCGTCGCGAGCAGCGCGGTGAAGCCGAGGTTCGTCATGGCCTCGACGGGCGGCCCCTCCCGGTTGTAGGCGGGAACCCCGATCTGCCCCCAGTGCAGGGCGCTTCGGAACGAGATCCACGCGTCGTCGAGCACGTAGTGCGGGTCCGAGTACCGGACCAGATGGCACACAGCGAGCAGGAGGCAAACGAGCAGCGTCCTGGACCGTTCCTGCGGTGTCGTGGCGGGCATCGCGACGATGGTACCACCTCCCCCGACGCGGCCTACGCCTCGACGCCCGACGTCAAGTTCCGCTCGACCGCCTCGTCCGGCGTGACCCAATGGATGCACGTGACGGGGCAGGCCTCGATCGCGTCCTGGATGAGATCCATCGGCCCTTCCTGGGCGATCGGCGTGGCTTTTCCGTCGGCCGGCAGGTAGAAGACCTTCTCGGTCTGCTCCACGCACGTGCCGCAGGAGATGCACTCAAACTGGTCGATCGTGAGGAGCTTCTTCGCGGCTTTGGCGCGGGAGGACTCGTTGTCGAGCGGCCCGTCGAAGGTGACGCCGTCTGCCGCAACGTTGATGCCCTCGGTGCCGGTGATCAGGCCAGGGTCGCGCCCGTTCGCCTTCGCGCGCGCGAGGTAGGCGCCCACGTCCGTCGAACCGGTGTCCGCGGCTTGATGCTTCTGCTTCTCGGCGGGTTTTGCGACTGCCGGGGGTGCCGCGTGTGCGACGGGCTTGGGCGCCGGAGGGGCGGCGACGGGGATCGGGGCCGGGGCGACGACGGGGGTGGCCGGCGCGGTCGCGGCGACGACAGCGGCAGGCGCTGGTTCAGGCGCGACCGGGGCTGCGACGACCACGGGGGCGGCAGGCGCCGCGACGATCGGGGCCGGGACCACCGGCGCGACGACGGGACGCGCGACCGGCGTTGGGGCGACGGTGGCCAGCGGGGTGACCGGCGCCGGGCGAGCCACGGGCGTCGGAGCGACCGGGGCCTCCTGCCCGCGCAGGTTCCGCAGCGCGCCGACGACGCTCGGAGCGCGCTTTTCGAGGGAGGACTTCAAGCGGGACAGCATCATCGGCTCCTTCTCAACCCAAAAACGCTGGGGTGGCGACGTTCATTCGGACGGGCCTCATTCGGGCAGGATCAGGCGGGCGACGGGCCGGCCCTCGATCAGGTGGGATTGCACGATCTCTGCGACGTCGCCCGGGGTGAGGCCGGCGTACCAGACGTTCTCCGGGTACACCACGAGGGTCGGGCCCTGGCGGCACGGGCCGAGGCAGTCGGTGGTGTTGAGCTTCACCGTCTCGAACAACGCGTTGGCGTCGATCGCTTCGGCCAGCGCGAGCCGCACGGCGTTGCAGTCGCGGTCCGCACAGCTCCCCTTGGGATGGCCCGGCGGGCGCTTGTTCGTGCACACGAACACATGGTGCTTCCAGTTCGGCATCGGCGACATCTATAGCCGGGGTTTCGGCGGGTGTCGGTAGTCCATCCCGCGCGGCATGGCCGAACGGGCGTGACGGGGGTAGGTCTCCGTGGCCCACAAGGACCCCATGAACCGCCCGAACGTGCTCTTCATCAGCCCGCAGTACCCACCGGAGATGAACGGGTTCACACGCGGGTTGGCGGAGGTCGGCGCGCGCGTCTGGGGGCTCGCGGATGGGCACGTGCACAGCGTTCCGCAGCATGTCCGCGACTACCTCGACGGCTACATCCAGGTCTCGCTGCAGCGGCCGGACGCCGTGCTCGACGCGGTGCATGCGGAGATGCGGCGGACGGGCGTGCGTTTTGACCGCATCGAGTGCCTCTGGGAGCCGTTCGTGGAGCTGGCCGCCTGGCTGCGGGAGCAGCTTGGCATTCCGGGCATGTCGTACGAGACCGCGTTTGCGTTTCGCGACAAGGAGGCGATGAAAAAGCGCGTTGAGGCGGCGGGCTTACGCGTTCCCCACCACGCGAAGTGCGCGACGGGCGACGAGGTCCGCGCGGCGATCCACGGGAAGGGCAAGAAGAGGACCGGCGCCATCGGCTACCCCGTCTGCATCAAGCCGATCGCCGGGGCCGGAAGCGCCGACACCTTCCGGGTCGACAACGACGCCGAGCTGGAAGCGGTCCTCGAAAAGACCCGGCACGTCGCCGAGGTGTCTGTCGAAGAGTTCGTCGAAGGCGAGGAGTTCACGTTCGACACCGTCTGCATCAACGGCCGGCCGGCGTTCTACAACGTCGCGCAGTACCACCCGCGCCCCCTCGTCGCCCGGTCCAACGAGTGGATCAGCCCGATCGTGGTGGTTCTGCGGGACGTGCATGACCCGAAGTACGCGGAGGGCGTCGAGCTTGGCTTCCGCGTGCTGGACGCGATGGGGATGGGCACCGGGTTCACGCACATGGAGTGGTACCGCAAGGCGAATGGCGAGGTCGTATTTGGCGAGATCGGCGGGCGTAGCGCCGGCGGGCACCTTGTCGACCAGATGAACTGGGCGAACGACATTGATCTCTTCCGCGAGTGGGCGCGCGCGGTGACCTGGAAGGCGTTTGAGCCGTACGGCTCCGGGCACTACGGCGGGCCCGACAGCCTCGACCGGAAGTACAACTGCGCGATCATCTTCAAGCGCGCGCTCGGCGAAGGCCGGATCACGCGGGTGGAGGGCGTGGACGCCTACATGCGCCGCTACGGCAGGCACGTGTGCGCCAACGCCCTGCTCGCGCCCGGCCAGATGCGCCGGAATTGGCTCCAGACGCTGGTCTCCGACGGGTTCATCGCGGTCCGGCACCCGGACATCGGCGAGACGATGCGGATGGCGGAGGCCGCGGCGACGGACATCACGTTGTTCGCGGGCGGGTAGGTGCGCTCCAGCGCCACCGGGGGACGGATGCCCACGCTCCCGGACCTCGTCCTCGTCGGCGGTGGGCACAGCCACGTCCAGGTGCTGCTGCGGCACCGGGAGCGGCCTTTCGCGGCGCGGGTGACCATCATCCTCGACCAGCCAGAGGCCGTGTACTCGGGGATGGTGCCGGGGTTCGTGGCCGGGGAGTACACGGCGACGGACCTGACGATCGACGTCTGGGCGTTGGCGCGGACGGCGAACGTGCGGGTGGTGGACGGGGCCGCGCTGCGCGTCGACACCGAGCGCCGGCGGGTGGAGGTGGCGGGGAGGGGGCCGATCGCCTACGACACCGTCAGCATCGACATCGGCTCGACGGTTGCGGGGCTGGGGCTCAAGGGTGTCCGCGAGCACGCGCTCGCCACCCGCCCGATCGGGCGGCTCGTCGCCGAGGTCGACGCGCGGATCGCCGCGCTCTCATCGGACGATCCGCGCCCCATCATCGTCGTCGGCGCGGGCGCTGCGGGGATCGAGCTTGCCTACTGCCTGAACGCGCGCACCAAGCGCGACGTCGTCGTCGTCTCCGACCCCGTCGCCAGCCCCGGCGGGCGGCTCCTCACCCGTCGCCCGGGCGTCTCGTTCGTCGGCGGACGCGTCATCGAAGCGACCTACCGCGGCGTGCTGCTCGACCCCCACACGGAGCTCGCCGGTGCGCTCGTGGTCTGGGCCGCGGGCGCTGCCGCGTTGCCGCTAGCCGAGGCCAGCGACCTGCCCTGCGTGAACGGGTTCATCGACGTCGGGGCGACGTTGCAAGTGACCGGTCAACCCGCCATATTCGCCGTTGGGGACTGCGCGCACGTCGTCCAGACGCGCGGACCCGGGCGCGGGAAGCCACTCCCCAAAGCGGGCGTCTACGCCGTCCGGATGGGGCCGATCCTGTGCGCCAACCTGGACGCGCGCCTCACGGGCACCGTCCTTTCGCCCTACGTCCCGCAGACCGACTTCCTCTCGCTCCTGAACCTCGGCGACGGCACCGCGGTCGGCAGGCGCTCGGGCGGCCGTGTCGAGGGCGCCTGGGTGTGGCGGCTCAAGGACCGCATCGACCGGAAATTCATGGCGATGTTCCAGGTGCTTGGCGCCGACGGGCTGGCTGCGGGCATGAGCGCGAACGCCGTTGACGAGGAGATGCCCTGCGGCGGATGTGCGGCGAAGGTCGGCGCGGCGGA
The DNA here is from genome assembly GCA_903844155.1 of uncultured Pseudomonadota bacterium. Taxonomy (GTDB): domain Bacteria; phylum Myxococcota_A; class UBA796; order UBA796; family SXON01; genus CAIUMM01. The sequence goes on from CAIMSU010000341.1 coordinate 141,670, forward strand.
GCTTCACCGGGCCCTGGCCTCGCTCGCGCCCATCCCCGCCGATCCGACCGTCGAGATGGGCCTCGCCGCACCGGACGACGCCGCCATTGTGCGGGTCCCCGGCGGCGACCGCCTCGGCTTGACGGTGGACGCGTTCACGGCGTTTTGTGACGATCCGTGGTCCGTCGGGCGCGTGGCCGCCGTCAACGCCGTCAACGACCTGTACGTGAAGGGCATCACCCCCCGCTGGGCGCTGGCGACCGTGGCTGTGCCGCCCGTTCCCGGGATGCTGGAGGAGGCGATGTCGGGCATCCGGCACGCGCTTGATGGGCTCGGCATCAGCCTCGTCGGCGGGCATACGCTCCGCGGCGAGGAGCTCTGCGTGGGCTTGTCCGTCGTCGGCACGCTCGCGCCGGGCGCGCCCGCTCATGGCCCGGCGAAGCTGCACGACGACGACGTGCTCGTGCTGACGCGGGGGCTTGGATCGGGGGTGCTGCTGCGCGCCAACATGATGGGGGGCGCGCGTGGGGCGTGGGTCCGCGAGGCGCTGCAGTGGATGGCGCGCTCGCATCGTGAGGCGGCCGGTGTGCTGGCCACGTTCGCCGTCCAAGCCGCGACGGACGTCACCGGTTTTGGCCTCTACGGTCACCTGGCTACGCTGCTGGCCCGATCGGTGGCGGCCGGGGGCGCTGTGGGCTGCGAGGTGGAGGTCGCCGAGCTGCCGCTCTACCCCGGCGCCTCAGCGCTCTTTGCGGCGGGCGTCCGAAGCACCTTTCACGCCCAGAATGTGCGAGGCGTCACCGGGATTCACGGCCCCGGCCTGGACCACCCCCTCGCCGGCCTCGGCTTTGACCCGCAGACCGCCGGTCCGCTGCTCTTCGCCCTCCCCGGCCATCGGCTGGACGGCGTTCTCGCGGCCCTCGCCGCGGTCGGGGAGCCGGCCCGGCGCATCGGGAGCGTCGTGGCGGGCCCGGGGATTCGGCTCGTTTGACGCGGCGTCCGCGATCCGAAGGGGTTGTCCCCTACCGTTGTGGATAACTGGGGGCACAACCCTGTGGGGAGGTGCTGAAAACCGGCTCCCGCCCGTCGCCGGAGACGGTATGCTCAAGAATTGCGCACGCCCAGAGTGTTGTGGTTACAGCCACTTGTGGTCTTTTTCGAATTGCCATTCACGTGACGGCGGGTTGTCCATAGGTGTGGAGAACTGCGGTCCTGCGGGCCAAAGCTGTCCGGAAGCTGTCGGCGGGGGGCGGGGTCATGAACCCGGCGGCCGGCCCGGACCTTTGCGCGGGCGGCCGCCGGTACTCCGGCGCTCGCGGTGGCGCAAAGTCGCTCGATTCGCCCGAGCGAATCGAGTCAGGCCCCGGCCCGGCCAAACGGCGGGAGGCACCGAGCCACGCCCCGGCGAAACGAGCGGCCGGCCCGGACCTTTGCGCGGGCGGCCGCCGTTACTCC
>CAIMSU010000342.1 GCA_903844155.1 uncultured Pseudomonadota bacterium
CAAGGCCGGCCGCTGGGAGGACTTCATGGCGGCGATGCTCGACGGGCGACACTGGTTGCAAGCGGGCGGATTGGGACTGGAGGCCACCAGTGAGGCCGCATGAGTCGACACTTGGAACACGCTTTTCGCGAACGCACCCCGACATCGGGGAGTGGGTCAACGACCGGTTCGGGGTGAGCTACGGCGGCTATGGTGATGGGCTGCCGTCACGTGACCCGAACGGCCCCACCAGCGGGTTTGACCGCGTGTTTCGGGGTGGGGACTGGTACAACGTGGCAGAACAGGCCACGGTCGCTGCGCGGGATTACGGCGATCGGCACGGACGGGGGGATTTCCTCGGCCTCCGCCTCGTCCGCACCATCCCCATCCCCTCGACCCCCACCGTCGCCATCTCGCCCACCTCGCCCACCGACTCCGACGACCTCGCCTGCACGGCTTCCGGCTCCGAGGACATCGACGGCGACAGCGTCTCCTACGTCTACTCCTGGACCGTCAACGGCGTGGCCTCCACGATCACCGCGGACACCGTCCCCGCCGCCTCCACCGCGACCGGCGACGTATGGACCTGCTCCGCGACCGCCACGGACGGCACGGACTCCAGCGCGGCGGTGACCGCGAGCGTGACGGTTGCGGCCGACGCTGCTTTTGCCGACTACACAACCGAGTGGGGCAGCGAGATGGTCGCAATCACCGCCGGTAGCTTCAACATGGGGTGCTGCGCGGGGGATCCCGACAGCGCCTACACCGACCACGAAGTCACGTTGACGCACGACTTCTGGATGGGCCGGACCGAGATCACCAAGGACGAATGGGAGAGCGACACGGCGGACAATTCGGGCTGGAGCTACTCCACGTATAGCTGCGGTGCTGGTGACTGCCCCGCGGACCAGATCTCCTGGTTCGACTTTGCGATCTACGCGAATGCGCTCTCCGCCGCCGAGGGCTTCACGCCTTGCTATACCGCTTCGGGCGGCGACCTCGCGGCGGCCTACGTTGCAGACCCCTACTCCTGCCCGGGCTACCGCATGCCGACAGAGGCGGAGTGGGAGTACGCGGCGGGCGCGGGCGTGGACGCGGACGAATACGCTGGGTCCAACACCGCGGATGACGTCGCCTGGACAGACTCCAACTCCGGGAGCGTGGAGCACCCGACGGCTGGGCTGGCGGCGAACGCGTGGGGGTTGTACGACATGAGCGGGAACCTGTTCGAGTGGACCGACGATTGGTACGATGCCGACTACGCCGGCTATGGCAGTGGGGCCGGCGAATCGGACCCGCCCGGGCCTACAGCAGCGCAAGCTGTGCCCGACGGCTCAGCTCGGGTCTTCCGGGGCGGCTTTTGGGGCGACGCCCCGTCGTACGCGGCGGTCGCGTACCGAACCGGCAATTCCCCCTCCAACCGTGGCAGCAGCGTCACCGCCCGCCTCGCCCGGACCGTTCCATGATCATCCTGGTCGCCCTCCGCCTCGCCGGCTCCCTCGCCCTCGCCGCCACGCCCTCGCCCGTCGCCGCCCACGCCACGACCTGCGCCGTCCCCGTGCCCGTCGCCCCCTTCGCCGCCAAGGTCGACGCCGCCGAGACCGCCTACGCAACGTTTGAGGTCGACACGTTCTCCTCCTCGATGGACGAGGCGGCGTTGATGCTCCCGTGCTTGAACGCCGTGGTTCCCGCGGACGTCAGCGCGCACTACCTCCGCATGCTCGGCCTGCAATACTTCATCGGGCACGACACGATGAAGGCGGACGCGGTGTTCGCGGCGGCACGCAGCGCGGATGGCGCGTACGTCTTCCCCGACACGCTCCTCCCGCAAGGTCACCCGATCCGCACGCATTACGCCGCGATTGACCTCGCTTCTTTGCACTCTGCGGCGATCGGCGCACCGCGCGCAGGCGCGGTCTACTTCAACGGGGTCTCAGCGGTCGAGGGGGGCAGCGGGACGGAGACGAAGCGGTTGAACGCCAACGCGCCTCCCATCGTCGCCCAGCGGCCCGCGTGGCCGGCGATCGTTCAGGTCGTCGACGCGAACCTCGCGGTGACCGCGAGCGCTCTCGTCTTCCCTACGGACGCGCTCCCGGCCTACGATGCGCTCCCGCTGCCGATCAGCGTCTCCAACGCGGTCGCCGTGCGCAAGCCGTTGAACCCGAAGGTGCCGCTGGCGATCGGCACCGGCGTGGCGCTCATCGGCTCGGCCGCGTTCTACACCCGCGCCCTCAGCGACGCCGCCGACTTCCGCAGCTACCACGCCACGGATACGCTGGACCAGCTCACCGCACGCCAACAGAAGACCAACACGATGGTCTACGCGTCGCTGACCGTCGGCCTGCTGGCGGTCGCGGGCGGGGTTGGGACGGTCGTCGTGGGGAAGTGGTAGCCGCGGTGTCGGCGCCTACCGGCAGACCATGAGCTGGCTGGAGCACCGAAGCTCCCGGTGATCGCCCGCCGCCACGGTGATCGTACCGGTCGGGACTGCCTCGACCCCGTCGAAGAAGGCCGTGACCTTGTACGTGCCGGGTGGCACCTGTCCGGCGGGAAAGCGACCGCCCGAGGACTCCAGCCAGACGCGCTTGGCGTCTCCTGAGACCGTCACCGTCGCCATCGTGGGGCTGGCGGCCTGCTCGGCAGGTGGCGGAGCGGCGAGCGGTGTCGGCTGAGCGACCACGGCGGGCGCGGGGGCAGTGGTCGCGGCTGGGGGGGCGGCGACGGGGGATGCCGCGGTCGGCTTCGTTGACGCGGGCGCGGCGGGGCGAGGGGTCGAGGCCGTGACGGGAGGCGTGACGGGCGACGGGGGCGGCGGCGAAGCTCCTTGAACCGCGGGAGTTGCCGCTGTTGGAGCGGGTGAAACGCCGGTTGGGCTGGACGCTGGCGCCGGGGGCTCGGGTGTGGGGGCTGTCGCGACCTGGGCGGGCCCAGGATCGGGCATCGGGTCGGCCGGGTTGCTTGCGCCTGGTGGCGTTGTCCCCGAGCCGCCCGGATGCCATGTCAGGGCGACGACCACCAGCCCGCCGAGCACCGCGACGCTGAGGGCAGGCAGCCAGGCCGGGATCGGCCCCCGTACAGGCTTTGCTACGCCATTTTCGAGGGAGGCGAGCGGCCCCGCCGGCCCCGCTTCCGGGAGCAGCGTGCCGCTCGGCGTGGGTCCCGGTCGTTCCGCGGGAAGCGGCTGGCCGAGCGAGGTGCGCGCGGTCGCTGGCGTCACGACGGGCTCCGCGAGGTTGGAGAGCGCGTAGGTTCGGGGCGCAGGCGTCGCGCTGGTTTTCGAGGCGCCGGCGTTCGTTGCTCGAGGGTTGATGCTCGCCAGCATCTCGGGGCTCCAGGAGCCGGTCGGCCGCGCGATTGGGGTGCTGGTCGGAGCTGCCGAAGCCGTCGCCGCGTCCTGCCCTCGCAAGGTCGCGAGCAAGCTGTCACAATCGGGGATGCGCTCGGCGGCCTTCACGACAAGCGCGCCGGTGATCGCCCTCACGACGCGATCAGGTAGGTTCGGGGCCAACTCTCGCGGCGGCGGGTAGTCGCCGCCGGCGATGGCCGTCATCACGGTCAGGATGTCCTCGCCCGGAAACGCCTGTTGCCCCGTGTACAACTCAAAAAGGATGGCGCCGAGGGCAAAGACGTCGGCCCGCTTGTCGACCCCCTTTGCGTCGCGGATCTGCTCGGGCGCCATGTACGATGGCGTGCCCATCGCGGTTCCCGAGCGGGTGCGGCTCATCCCGCCGTCGCCGTCCAGCAGTTTTGCGAGGCCGAAGTCCGCGACCTTGGGCACCGGGCCGGCGCTCGTCACCGCGATGAGCACGTTGCCAGGCTTCAGATCGCGGTGGATCAGCCCCAGCTTGTGCGCGCACGCCACGCCCTCGATGATGCCCGTCGCCAACGCCTCTGCTTCATCCAGGGTCGGGCGGTGACGGTCGAGGAGCTCGCCGAGGTTCGGCCCGTCGACGAACTCCATGATGAGGCCGGGCGACCCGTCCACGTCGATGATGTCGGTCACCGCGACGATGTTGGGATGCCGAAGGGTGGCCTGCACCCGTCCTTCCTGGACGAGCCGCTCCTTCACGCCAGCGTGCGAGACGGTCAGCACCTTGAGCGCATGTTGGCTCCCGAGGGTGGCGTGCCGGACGCGGTACACCGCAGCCATTCCGCCCTCGCCGATGCGCGCCTCGGTGATGTAACGGTCGATGCGTGTGCCTTCGGGGAGGTCCATTGTGCCTTTCGCCCAAGGTATCCCGGTCGTTGTGGCCCCACGCCCTCCCGCGCGCGGGCGATTTGCGTTAGTATGCCCGCCCGGAGTCCCCACCCAGTGTCCATCACGCTGCGCAGCTACGTGTTCCTCGACAGCCTGCAACCGCAGCTCGCGGCGTTCACGGGCACCACCGCGAAGGGCTTTCTGCCGCTTGCCGGCCAGGCTTCGCTCTGGGTCGAGACCGCGCCAGGCATGATCATCAACCGCGTGACGGACGTGGCGCTCAAGGCCACGAGCGCGGTGCCGGCGGTTCAGGTGGTCGAGCGGGCGTTCGGCCTGCTTGAACTCCATCATGACGAGAAGGGCGAGGTCCACGCCGCGGGCGACGCAATCTGCGCGTTCATCGGCGTGCAGGCCAAGGACGCGACGAAGCCGAAGGTGACGTCGAACCAGATCATTCGCGCCGTGGAGCCCTACCAGGCCCAGCTCATCAACCGCAACCGGTCGGGCATGATGCTCATCCCGGGGCAGAGCCTGTTCATCCTCGAAACCGAGCCGGCCGCCTGGATCGTGCTCGCGGCGAACGAGGCGGAGAAAGCGGCGAATGTCAGCCTCGTCAATCTCCAGCCCTACGGCGCCTTCGGGCGGTTGTGGATGAGCGGGACGGAGGCGGAGATCGACAGCGCCGCGGCGGCCGCCATCGCCGTCATCGAGGCCCTCGGGCGATAGTCTTTTCGGTTCTTAGCCACTATCAACGTCAGGAGTTCAGCACATGTCAGACGCACTGGGAATGATTGAGTGCAAGGGTTTTGTCGCGATGGTCCAGGCCAGCGACGCCATGGTCAAGGCCGCGCGCGTCGAGCTCGTCGGCTACGAAAAGACCGGTGGCGGCTACGTTACCGCGATCGTTCGCGGCGATGTCGCGGCGGTCAAGGCGGCGACCGAGGCCGGCGCGCGCGAGGCCCAGCGCGTGGGTGAGCTGGTGAGCGTGCACATCATCCCGCGTCCGCACGAGAACGTGGACCTCGTCCTGCCGCTCGGCCGCAAGCCCGCGACCAAGTAGGCTTTTCCGCCACGTCTCACGTCGTTCGGCGTGGACAGGAGGACTTGTGAAACTCGGAAAGGTCGTCGGCACCGTTGTTGCGTCGCGCAAGGACGAAAAGCTTGAAGGGCTGCGCCTGTACATGGTGCAGGACCTGTCGCTCGCTCATTCTGCGAAGGGTGGCGAGTGGAAGACGGCGTCCAAGGATGCTTTTGTGGTCGCTGTCGACTCCGTGGGCGCGGGCGTTGGCGAGACCGTGCTGTACGCCTCCGGGTCGTCGGCCCGACAGACGCGGGCCACCGACGGTCGGCCTGTGGACGCTGTGATCATGGCGATCGTCGACACCATCGACGTGTCCGGCGCAGTGGCCTTCGACAAGTCGCGGGACGAGTAGGGTGACCCATGGCTGATCGCGTGGATATCGAGGACATCGTCCGGCGCGTCATCGGGCAGGTGCACGCGGGTGAGGGGAAATCGGCTGAGATGCCGGCGAAGCCGCGCGGCGTCTACAAGACCGTCAGCGAATGCGTCGCTGCGGCGCGCGGATCGCAACAGACGCTGGTCGCGCTCCCGCTCGAAAAGCGCCGGGAGATCATCGCGAACATCCGCCGTCGCACCTCCGAAGACGTGAAGTCCCTCGCGACGCTTGCGGTCGACGAGACGGGCCTTGGGCGCGCGGACGACAAGGTCAAGAAGAACCTCCTCGTCATCCACAAGACGCCCGGCCCCGAGATCCTCGAGCCCATCGCCTACACCGGAGACGACGGCCTCGCGCTCATCGAGCGTGCCCCCTACGGCGTCATTGCGGCGATCACGCCCTGCACGAACCCCACCGAAACGATCATCTGCAACGGCATCGGGATGGTTTCGGGCGGGAACACGGTCGTCTTCAACACGCACCCGTCCGCGCGCCGCGTGTCCGCCTACACCATCGACCTCATCAACCGCGCGTCGATGGAGGTTGGCGGCCCTGAAAACATCATGGTGTGCGTCGACACGCCAACGATCGCGTCCGCCGACGAGCTCCTGCGATTCCCTGGCATCCGCCTCAATGTGGTGACCGGCGGGCCTGCCGTCGTAAAAGCTGCCTTGGCCGCCAACAAGAAGGCGATCTGTGGCGGCCCCGGTAACCCGCCGGTCGTCGTGGACGAGACCGCCGACCTCGACCAGGCCGCCCGCGGCATCATCGCCGGCGCGAGCTTCGACAACAACATCATCTGTTGCGACGAAAAAGAGGTGTTTGCCGTGGACAAGATCCACGACAAGCTCATCGAGACGATGGTGCGTGCCGGGGCGGTCCTGCTGCGCAACCACCAGATCACGCGGCTCGAGAAGCTCATCCTCACGCCCGAGCGCGATCACACGCTCTCCAGGTGGGTCGGCAAGTGCGCGCGTGACTACCTCCGCGAGATCGACGTTCCGTTTTCGGGTGATCCGCGGCTGATCATCTGCGAAGTTCCGTTTGATCACCCGTTCGTCCAACTGGAACTCCTGATGCCGATCATGGGCGTCGTGCGCGTGCGCGACGTGCACGAGGGCATCGAGATGGCGCTCAAGGCCGAGCACGGTTTTGGGCATACTTCCTCGATGTATTCGAAGAACATCGATCACCTGCACCGCTTCGCGCGCGTCGCCAACACCAGCATCTTCGTCAAGAACGCCCCGAACTACGCCGGTTTGGGCTTTGGCGGCGAGGGCTACACGAGCTTCACCATCGCCTCGCCAACCGGCGAAGGCCTCACCACCGCCCGGAACTTCACCCGCGAGCGCCGCTGCACGCTTTCGGGGCACTTCCGTATCGTTTGAGGCTGGTTTGGGCCTGACATGCCTCAAATGTCGCCCCCGTCGTACAGACAGGGTTCAAATGTCGTCGACCCGCTGTTGTCTGGCGGCCAAGCCTGCGCGGTCGGCTTCGCGGGCGTCAAAGTTGACCCGGCGCCCCCAAATTAGCGGGGTTCTACCGTTCGGCCCGCAGACGCCCGTGGCGCTCCTGGGCTCATCGCCGCCGGTGTGCGCCCCGCCGGCGACATTTGAACCCCGTCAGGAGCGCGCCGGCGACATTTGGCCGTGGTCTGCTGGTCGTCCACGCGCCCGAAGGTCGGCGGACGGGGGCCATGGTGGTCAATTTGGCGCGTTCCAAGACTCATGGGTGTTGGTTTGGCGCCTCGGGGCTGGCGACCGCCCTGCGAGGCGGACGGGATGCGGTGAGACGACCGGACTCCCCGATAAAATCGAGGTTCGTCCGTACGCCCCTTCGCCGACCGTGGGGCGGACCTCGCGACCGGCCGATGCCGGCCCCGATTCGCCCCCGTCTGGCGCCATCCGGATGCCCATGACTCGGCGGGCGCGCCATTCGCCCCGCCATGAGTCAGCCGCGGGACGCGCACGCCAGGCCTGCGCGGGCGCGGTCCGATGACGCTGGACGCCCTCGCGCTCCTCGAACTCTCCTCGATCGCGCGGGGTTATCGCGCGTTGGATGCGCTGGTGAAGGAAGCGCCGGTCCGGGTGATCGAAGCGAACTTGATCGAGCCCGGCCGCTTCTTGATCCTGACCGGCGGCGCAGTCGCTGACGTGGAAGCCTCGCACAGGGTCGGGCGCGCGGTCGCGGGCGAGGACGTGCTGGACGAGCTGGTGCTCCCGTTCGCCCACGCCGCGCTCTGGGCCGGGCTCGGGGGACAGACAATCGGGCGCGATCAGGCCGAGAAGCTCGACACCGTCGGGATCGTCGAGGGGGCGTGCATCGCCGGGGTGCTGGAGGCGTGCGACCGGGCGCTCAAGGATGCCGACGTCGCGTTGGCGGGCCTGCGCGTGGCGATTGCGCTCGGTGGGAAAGGGTTTTTTGTGGTGCATGGCACGCAGGACGCGGTGGAAGCGGCGGTGGCGACGGGCGCGGGTGTGCTGAGTCGTCGCCAGAAGCGCGTTCGGGAGGAGGTCGTCGCGCGGCCACATCCCGAGTTTCTGACTTGGCTTTTGCGGGAAGCGCCGTTTCGGGTGGGCGGTGGAGCGCGGTGATCGCCTCCCACCCGCTCCCTGAGCCGCGGGTTCGGCTACACTTCCAGCATGGAACGCGCCGCACTTTCCTCAGACACCCTCGGACCCTTCTCCCCCGAGGTCCGCGAGCAGCTCATCGCCTGGCTCTCGCTCCCGGACCAGAGCCGGCCCGAGCTGCTCTGCGGGCGCATCGTGTACCGGGCGATGGCGAACCTGGACCACGGCGCCGCGCAGGCGGGGATCTCGGCCCAGATTTTCGGCTCGCAGGGTCCCGACGGCATGGGCAACCGTTGGTGGATCGGCGTTGAAACGGACATCTACGTCGGCGGCGAGGGGATGCGTCCGGACGTCGTTGGTTGGCGGATCGAGCGGCACCCGGAGCCGCCAAAGCAGGTCAGCCTGGATCGGCACCTCGGCGTCATCGTCGCGCCGCCGGACTGGGTGTGCGAGGTGCTTTCGACGTCGACGGCCTCGCGGGATCTCAACGTGAAGTGGCAGGCCTACCACCGCGCGGGCGTTGGCTGGTACTGGATCGTGGACGTCCTGAACCGCAGTGTGACCGTCTACCGGCGCAACGACACGAGCTACGAGCTCGTCCACATCGCGGTGGGCGGGGAGATCGCGCACCTCGCGCCGTTCGAGGAGCACGACTTCGTGCCCGAGCGGCTGTTCATCCGCCCACCCGGCGAGAGCACCGCGGCGACGGGCTGAGGAGCGGGAGGGCTGCCAACGCCGCGCCTTTCTTGATACGTCGCCGCCATGCAATTCGCGCGCGTCCTCGGGCGGGTCTCCGCCACCATCAAGCACGAGAGCCTCGTCGGCGTGCGGTTGATGGCGATCCAGCCGGAGGATGAGGCCGGAAACCCCGATGGGGACGTGATCGTAGCGGCCGACCCGCTGCAGAGCGGACCCGGCGATCTGGTCGAGTGGACGACGGGCCGGGAAGCGGCGCTGGCCCTGCCGGTCACGTTCAGCCCGGTGGACTGCGCCGTGGTGCGGATCGTGGACGCGCGGCACAGCGACAAAGCGCTCGTCGGCGGTCGCCCGACGGTTGGGACGGCGCGATGATCCTCGCGCGCGTCATCGGCACGTCGGTTTCGACTGTAAAGCACGCGTGCTTTGAGGGCCGCATCGTGCTCATCCTTCAGCCGGTCGCGGCCGACGGAAAAACGGCTAAAGGTCCTGCCTTTCTTGGCGTGGACAGTGTCCAGGCCGGGCCGGGTGATCTTGTGCTCGCCGCGCGCGAGGGCAACACGGCGCGCCAGATCCTCGGCAACGACAGCGATCCGCTCCACAGCGTGATCCTCGGCGTCGTGGACGAGCTCGCGGGCAAGCCCGTATGAGCGCGACGGGCGCTGCGGCCCGGTCCGCGCGGGAGACGCTCGCCACGGACGTTGCAGAGCTTTGCCGTCACCTTCACGCCCGCGGCTGGGTCGCGAACCACGACGGAAACGTCAGCGCCCGACTGTCCGGCGCCGCCGGTGGGGATCGCTTTCTCGCCAGCCCCACGGCCGTCTCCAAGGGAGACGTCGTCGCGGACATGCTCGTCGAGGTCGTGGCTGAGGGCGACGGGTTCAAGGTTGTCGCTGGTGAGCGGCGGGTTTTCAGTGAATTTGCGCTCCACCTCCAAGCCTACCGCGCCCGTCGGGACGTGACCTGGGTCTGCCACGCGCACCCGCCCTACGCGACCGCGTGGGCCGTCGCCGGGCGGACGTTCTGGGAGTCGCCGTTCATGGCCGAGCCGGTCGTTTCGCTGGGTGACGAGATCCCCGTGGTTGATCCGGCTGATCTGGCGGACGCCTTCTCTCGGTGCGACGCTGTTCTCCTCAAAAACCACGGGGTCATCACCCTTGGCACCTGCCGGCAGACGGCGCAGCTCCGGATGGAATTGGTCGAGCATGTCGCGAAGATCGCGGCGTTGGCCGAGCCGCTTGGCGGGGTTCGTCCGCTCGCTTCCGACGAGGTCGAGCGCTTGCTGGCGGCGCGCGCGAAGGCGGGGCTGGGGCCGGCGGGGAGGGGGATGTCCGGCGGGGCGACGGTTTCGGGCGGTACATCCTCGATGTCCAAGCCGGACGTGAGCTCGCTGGTCGCTGAGGCGCTGCGAAGGTTCTGAGGCGGGCGACGAACGCCGCGAAGGCTTTGCCGGCCGCGCCGCACCGAGCCCGCGCGATCCGGCGCCGATCTTGACGGCCGTTCCAAAGCAGACCCTGAACCCGGCGTCGGGCCGAGCGAGGCCGCCAAAGGACGTCCGAAAACCCCGGGCTAACCTTCGCTGTGCTCCCGCAGCGCGACGACGGTCGTGCCGAGGATGACGAGGTCCCCGTAGGTCGCCAGGCGCGCGGACATGACGCGGGAGGCGCGCCTGGTGTGGTCGAGGAGCACGGTGGGGAGCGTTTCGTGGAGGGCGTTGACGGTGGCGTGGGCGCGGTTGACGTCGAGGCCGCACTGGCGACGGCCGGTCAGCACTTTATCGAGGGTGAAGCCCTTTTCCCGGGCGCGGGCGGCGCGCGGACCGGGGCACCAGCGGATGTTCTCCTGGTTGTTGCGGTCCGGGAGGAGGAAGCCGGGATGCTGAGGTTCGCGGCCGATCTCCATGTGCTGCCCGTTGGACATCGGCACGCGGATTTGCGTGTCGCCGACGAGGACGCCGGCGTAGCCTTCGTCGCCACGGAGGTCGTGGAAGCGCAGCGTGGAGCCGGAGCAGCGGAGCTCCGTGCCTTCGACGAGGGTGAACGTGCCGTTGACCTGCGCCGTGAGCCCGTTGATCTGCACGCCGGGCGTGAGGACGGTCACGGTGACGCCGCTCGCGCTCACGTCCACCCGCAGGACGGCGCGGTCGGTGCGGTTGAGCCAGCGCCCGTCCGGCAGCAGATCGTAGCTGTATCCAGCGACAACCTCGGCGATCGGCACGGCGGGCAGGGCGACGCCGGCCATGACGAGGTCCATGCACGCGTCTGACTGGCCGTCGAGGATGATCGTGTCCGAGCCGGAGACGCGGGTCGAGACCTTCTGCTGGGTGGCGACGGCGGCCCGGAACGCGGTCGGGGTACCGATCAGGAGGCCGCGACCCGTGCGGGCCCACTCGATGCGGTCGGCCGGGCTGATGTTGTAGGTCGAAAGCCACAAGCGCGAGGGGTCAACGACCGGGAGGCGGTCGACGGACTCGGCGAGGAACGCAGAGCCGGGACGGAAACCTTCCAGGATCAAATGGCCGTTCGGGCTGACGGCGGGCATGGCCTCGCTCGCGTTCCAGATGGTCATCGCCTTGGTCTTGATGGCGACGGCCAGGACGTCCGGCAGCGTGCACGCGTACTGGGGCACGGCGCGGAAGATCTCGGTTTCACCCGGGATTCCCTTGAGCGTGTGGCGGCCGGTGGTCTCCCAGGGGATCTCCGCCTGGTTCATGCAATGCATGGTGCCCGCGGAGAACCAGACCTCGCCGGCGCCGGTGCGCGCGTTGATGCGCGCGGACATGTTGACGGGCTCGCCAAACGCATCGTTCTCGGCCTCTTCAACGTCGCCCGTTGCGATGCTGGCGCGGAAGATGACGCCGGAACCGCTGCCCGGCGCGTGCGCCTCAACCAGATCCAGCGAGGCGCGAACCGCGTCCGTGGCGGTCTCAAAAAGCGCCATGAAGCTGTCGCCGATGTTCTTGACGACACGGCCGCCGCGGCCGGTGAGCACCGGTTCTACGTACTTCTGGTGCTGGGCCAGGATGTTGCGCAGACCCTCGCGATCGGCGCTGGCAACGGACTTCGTGTAGTCCGCCATGTCGGTGAATACGACACTGCGCGTTCGGCTGCGGGTTTGCACGTCATCTCCTGCGACGGTGACTTTATCTCGTCTCCCGGCGGACGGCGAGACAACGCTCCCCTTATTCGTCTTTCGGTCGAACGGCGGGTGCGCGCGGAATGGTAGGCCTGATCACAGGCCCATCCTCACGCACTCCGGTACACTGTGAGTTGATGAGCCGAAATCTCCCTGCTGCCCCCGCCGCCGCCCCCAGCGCGGTGGGAGGCGTGCTCGCCGTCGTCCAGACGCCGCAGATCCTCCTGATGGTGGCAAAAGTCTACATCCCGGTGCTTTTTCCGCTGACCTTCCTCATCGCGCTCACGTCACTGCGTTTGGACGTTGCCCTCGGGATGGCGTCCTTCCTCCCCGCGCCGCTCAATTTCGTGCTGGCGGCCGTGTCTTTGCTCGCCGGGCTGGCCATCGTCGGAATCTCGTATTCTGAGCTGGTCTTTGTGGGCGCGGGCAGCCCGAGTCCGACGGCTGGCCGGACCGTCCATCTCGTTCGCAGCGGCATCTACGCCTACAGCCGCAACCCCTCGGTCATCGGCAAGCTCCTCGGCGTGCTGTCCGTGGGCTTCGTCCTCAATTCCTTCGCGTTCTGCTGCATCCTCGTCCCCCTGCTGCTCGCGGGCAGCCTCGTCGAGAAGGTCTGGCGGCAGGAGCCGGTCTTGCTCGAGATATTCGGGTCCGAGTACGAGAAATACCGCGACGAAGTTCCCCTCTTCTTCCCCTGGAAGCTGTTCATGCCCCGCCGGGGCTGACAAGCAGCTCGACCCTCGACATCGCACCCCGGAGCCCCGCTCATGGACATCACCCTCATCAATCCTCCCGAACAGCTCCGCGTCTGGGCCGGCATCCCCAAGGCGATGGCCTACGGCGTGTACTGCTTTCCGCCCCTCGGCCTGATGTACATCCAGGCTGCGATCGAAAAGCGGTCAGCGTTCAAGGCCGAGATCTTCGACCCCGTCGTCGACGATCTGGACTATCCGGACTTTGAGGCGCAGCTCAAGCGCTACCCGCTCGACCTCGTCGGCATCTCCACGTACACGCACTCGCTGCCGGACGTGCAGATGACCGTGAACACCGTGCGCAAGCTCAACCCCAACGCGAAGATCGTGTTGGGCGGCCCGCATTGCTCGATGTTCCCGGACTACGCGGCGGGGTTGAAGGGCGTGGATGCCATCACGACGGGCGACGGCGAGGACGCGTTCCTCGACATGGTGCACGCCCAGAACGCCGGCAAGGACTTCGAGGGGATCGAGGGCGTCTGGTTCCGCAAGGACGGCCAGCTCGTCAAGAACAAGGACCGGAAGTCGACAAAGTCGCTGGACGCCTACCCCTGGCCCGACCGCTCGCGCACGCGGTTCCGCGACTACTACCTCCCGGGCTGCAAGCAGCCCCTGAACACCACCGCGATCACGTCGCGCGGCTGTCCGCATTCCTGCCCGTTCTGCCTGACGTACAAGAAGCAGTACCGGATGCGCGACATCGAGAACATCCTCGACGAGATGGAGCACTGCGTCTCTATTGGCATCACGGAGACCCACTTCATCGACGACCTGTTCACCCCGAACAGCCAGTGGGTGCTGAAATTCTGCGACGCGATCGAGCGCCGCGGCGTCAAGTTCCACTGGGGCTACAAGACCACCATCGCCGGCACCACGCGCGAGCAGATCCGCCGTTGCCGGGAGACCGGGTGCTCGAAGATCCACTTCGGCGTGGAATCGGCGAACAACGAGGGTTTGGACAAGTGGGGCAAGCACTGCGACACGGACGACGTGCATCGCGTGTTCAAGTGGTGCCGCGAGGAGGGCGTGCGCTCGGTCGCATACATCATGCTCGGCGGCCCGCACGAACCGACGATGGAGCAGGCGGTCCACAACGTGGACGAGATGATCAAGTTGGACGCCGACTACGCGGTGTTCGCGGTGTTCTCGCCCTACCCCGGCACCGAGTCGTTTGAGGACGGGGCAAAGCTGGGGTTGTACCCGGCGGATTGCTGGGACCGGCTGATGAAGGACCCGTTGTGCGGTGTCGAGGTGCCGGCGTGCTGGGAGGAGCACCTCACCAAGGACCAGATCCTGGAATTGCTCAAGATCGCGCACCGCAAGTTCTACGCCCGCCCCCGCTTTGTCGCGCGCGCGGTGACTCAGCTCGCGACTCCCGCCGAGTTCAAGCGGCTGGCGCAGGGCGCGCTCTCGATCCTCAAGCTCGAGCTGCTCAACGCGCAGAGCCGCACGGCGCCGGTCTAGGCCGGGGTGGGGGTCCCGCTCCACGTGGTCGCCGCGGCGATCATGCGCGACGGGCGGGTCCTCGCCGCGCGCCGCCCCTCCGGCAAGCGCCACGGCGGAAAATGGGAGCTTCCCGGCGGGAAGGTTGAAGCGGGGGAGACGGAGGAGGTCGCCCTGGCGCGCGAGATCCGCGAGGAGCTGTTGTGCGACGTGCGCCCGATCACGAGGCTGGGCGAGTCCGAGCACGACGGGCTTCGGCTGTGCGGGTGGCGCTGCGAGCTGGTGGGCGGCGAGCCGACGACGACGGAGCACAGCGAGATCGTCTGGTTGGCGGCCGACGAGATCGGGCGCGTCGATTGGGTCGCGGCGGACCTCCCCTTGTTGGCGTTACTTTCCGGGGCATGAACGAGCCGGATCTTTCTTTGGCGGAGGACCGCGGCAACGTGCGTGCGATCCATGGGGCACGCTGGCCCGACCGATGTGTGGTGTGCGACGAGCCCGGGACCGTCCGGGTCCGGCACCGCGGCCGATACAACGAGCGGGGCGTGCTCCTCCTCCTCGGCATTTGGAGCTTGTTCCTGGATAAGCGCGATGTCATCGAGTTCGGGCTCTGCGCCCAACACGCGGCTGTGAGGCGGCGAGGGGCCTGGCTGCTCGTCCTCGGGCTCACGCTGCCGCTCCTTGCGAGCCTTGTGCTGGTCGTGTCGCCTACCGGGATCGGGCCGTGTTGCTTTTGTGTCACCCCGTTGCTCGGACCGGTCCTGATGTACGTGGGCTGGCGTCGCGCCGCGCCCGTTCGCGTGGTTGCCAGGAGCGAGAAGCACATCTGGACCACAGCGGGCGCGCCATTCGCCCTGTCGCTTCCCCAGGCCCCGCCCTGGGAGTGAGCTCCTACGCCCGCCTGAACATGCTCGCTTTCTGGAAGTGCATGGCGGCGTCTGCGCCCAGGATGGCGTCGTCGATGCTCGTGCCCACGCGCCGCATGCGGACGCCGGAGGAGGCTGAGATGCCTGCGTTGGCCAACCCCGTCTGGATGCGCTCGGCCACGGTGCGGACCCCGGATTCGGGCAATCCGACGATAAGAACCCCGAATTCAGAGCCTTCGAGGCGGGCGACGGCGTCGTTCCCCCGAGTGGCGGCGGACAGGGCGCGGCCGGTTCGTTTGAGCAGGTCCTCGTCATCGATGCGTGAGGAAGTGAGGGGCTGCAGCTCGTCCAGCTCCAGGCAGATGGCGGCGCACGGCGAGCCGAGCGCGCGGCAGTGGGCCTCGGCCTTGCGGACGTACCTGTCCCAGGCCGCCCGGTTCAAAAGGCCCGTGGCGTGGTCGGTGTCCACCGGGGCGCGTGCGCGCACGTTCGCCCGGTCCTGCTCGTCGCGGGCGAGCTGGGCGGCGGCGACGTTGGCGAGCAGATCGACCAGCAGCCGCAACAACGGCAGCTCCGCGATGACGGTGTCGGCCTGGGGCGCTGCGTCCAGGCCGCACAGCGTGCCGAAAAGCGTGCCGTCTGCGAGCGTGACGGGCAATCCGACGTAGGCCCCGATGGGCATGACCTGGCGCATCGGCGCGTCGCGGTAGCTCGGTACCTGCCCGACATCCGGCGCGATGTTCGGGCCGGATCCACCGACCATGCGCTCGCAGAGCGTGTCGGACCAGTGCAGGACACTCCCTCCGGCGATGCTGTAGGCGCGGTCGTCCACGTGCAGGACGAGCCAACTATGACCGTTCTTCCTCGTGACGCACCACAGTCCCATCGGCAGGTGCTGATGCAGGAAGGTGAGCACCCCGCGAGACGCTTCAGAGAAGCCGTGGAGCGCCGAAGGGGCACGGGGGAGCAGGGTCACGGCAGCGGGGTCGGACAGAGGGCACCTCCCTACGGCGAGCATAACCGCGTGCGAAGCGGGCATCCAGCGAGGCTGTCAGCGAGCGGCGAGCCACGGGAGGCCGATGCCGGTCACAAGCAGGATCGCCATGCCGACGGCGCCGTAGCGGTCTGGCACCTGGCCGAGCACCGCCCACCCGAGGAGCGTGGAGAAGAGCGGGCCTGCTGCTCCCGCGGCGGCGACCGGGCCGGCGCGACCGATCCGATAGGCCTCGGTCATGATGAGCTGCGCGAACGTGGCGGCCAGCCCGGCGCCAACGAGGTACCCCAGAACGACCGGATCGTGCGGGACCGGCTCCCGACGAACCAGCGATGCGGTGGTGGTCGAGAGTGCGGCGACGAGCGTGAAGTAGAAGACGATCGTGATGGGCTTGTTCGTCGCCCCGGCCTTTCGGACGGTCAAGTAGGCGCCGGCCGATGTCAGCCCGCTCGCGAGGCCAAAGGCATGGCCGGTCCACTCCGTCGCCTCGCCTGCGCGCGGCCCCGCCAGGAGCGCGACGCCGCACAGCGATCCCGCCACCGCGACCCAGACCATCCGGCCGGTGCGCTCGCCCAGCAGCCCCGGTGCCAGGAGCGCCACCCAGATCGCGCTGGTCTGGTTGAGGAACGCCGAGACCCCGACGCCCAGCCGGGCCAGGGCCGAGAAGTAGCACACCAGGGATATTCCACCGAGTACGCCGCGGATCCACAATGCGCGCCGGCGGTCCCCCAGCAGCAGGTCCACGTCGAAGCGCGCGAGCAGGACCAGCGCGACCAGGTTTACGCCAGCGCGGAAGGCGCTGGTCACCAGGGTGGACAGGCCTGGATCGCGGGCGTGGGCGAGCCCCACCAAGGTGGCCATCGTGGCGAACAGCACCGAGCAGCCGATCATCAAGCCGACCGCGCGTGCGGTGTCCTGCACGGCGGGCGCCGAAGCGCCGCTCGGGGCGCGCGCGCAAGGTGGACTGGCGGGGGTCGGCGGCGGGTTCACGGCGGGGCGATAGCGCGCCTCGCCGGTTCTGGCCCGATGCCGCGGAGCTCCCCCGATGCGCTGTGGATCGGCGCCCTCAACGTCGACGGTGACGCTTTCGCGAGAGCGCTCCCGAATCGGGAGTCGCGCCCGTTGGTTTCTTGCTAGCCGTTCACCGGGCGCGGCCCGTCCCGCAAGAGACGAAACTGGCGGCCGGCCCGGACCTTTGCGCGGGCGGCCGCCGGTACTCCGGCGCTTCCGCCCGCGCAAAGTCGCGGCGGCCGCGGGTCTTCCCGCGGCGCGCAGTCGGCGACGGCACCACTGGTGCCGTCCGGGGCGGCAAGCCCCGGAGCCGAC